>NZQM01000127.1 GCA_002695905.1 Parvibaculum sp. | reverse complement strand
CCCAGCGGCCTCTGCAGCAGCCCACTCATCTTTACTTATGATTTTGTAGATTTCGCTGGCGCTCACCCGTGGCCTTCTTTCGCGTCAAATGTCTGCCGAATCCGGCTTTTTTCGCCCCTTGGCGCGGCACTTTAGTCCCGCACCCCAACGCCTACAAGGAGCAGAACGCCCCACTAGAAATAGGCTTGTATTCCTATTACAATGCGCCCATGACAAATTCACTTTCTCATGGCGCGGTTTGGGCTGCCATCGACACGCTTGCGGACCGCTATGGCCATTCGCCGTCTGGCCTCGCCCGCCTCGCTGGCCTTGATCCCACGACATTCAACAAGTCCAAGCGGCGCACCGCATCTGGACGGCTTCGCTGGCCGAGCACCGAAAGCCTCTCGAAAATCTTGGAGGCGACAGGAGCGACGCTGGATGAGTTTTCATCCCTTGCCGGATCGGGCGGGTCAGGCACCTCAGCCCTGTCACTCATCCCGGTCATCGGCATGGCGCAGGCAGGTGATGGGGGGTTCTTTGATGATGCTGGGTTTCCGGTCGGTGGCGGTTTTGATGAGATCAGCTTTTCCGACGTGGGCGACCCGAACGCCTACGCATTGGAGATCAGCGGCGACAGCATGGTGCCACTCTACCGCCATGGCGACCGGGTGATTGTGTCACCTGCAGCCACTGTGCGACGCGGCGACCGTGTTGTCGTTAAAACCCGGGAAGGGGAAGTGCTCGCCAAGTTGCTGACCAAACAAACGCCAACGTCCATAGAGCTTACCTCGCTCAACCCTGACTATGACGACCGAACGCTCAACGTGCGCGACGTGGTTTTTATGGCGAAAATCATCTGGGCGAGCCAATAGGCGGTCTGATCTGATGACGGGTTGATGCTGAATCGGCAACCGCGCCGCCTTTTTGGATCTGAATAACCCGGTCAATCATCGCGTCATTGCCGCTCGCCAGGGCATCCTTGAGAATGCGCATGCGCTCAAATATCAGTGTCTCGAGCGCATCCGGGTTTTTCGGCAATCTGGCCTCTTGCAGCAAACTCATCGCTCTACTCCTAAATGGCTCATCCCCCAACGCAGCCAGTTGCAGGGCGCCTTGATACACAATGACTAAATCGTCTGGTCGCAGCGCGAGCGCCCGATCATAGGCTGCGATCCCCGCATCTATGTCTGCGCCATAAATTGTGCGGCCAAGAAAACCGCCCACTTCGGAAATCTCAAGATGCCAAGCACCGAGCAAGGCTTGCATCCATGGATTGTCTGGCTCCCGAACCGCGACATATTCCAGATGCGCGCGGCCCTCGTCTGCATAGCCTTCTGTATACGCCATCAGACGACCTTCCAGGCGAGCCTTGATGCCGAGCGCCACCGCTAATTGCAGATGGCCTTCCGCAAAATCAGGCTCCGCTGCAATCGCAGCTCCGGCGTCCTCTTCTGCTTGCTCAATGAACTTCAAGCGATCCTGAGGTGCTGCAACTAGGTTCGCATGCACCAAACCGGCGCGCGCTGCCAGTGCCAATCCTTCCGCTGTATTGGTTGACCGCGCTTCTTCCGCAGCACGCGGGAAATCACCTGATGCAAATATTGCCCGTGCAGTTGCCAAATCCGACGAGGCTGCCGCACTTATGACTGTCATCAACCACAGGCCAACGCTTACAAAAACTTGGCGTGACAGGTTCATCGCTTGAACGCCTCGTCGAAGAGGTAAGGATCGTCTGCATGCCGTGTCCCAACAAAGGCAGTCGCATGGGTTCCCCACTGGCGCATGGCCCCTGGGCTTGAAATTCCCATGGGCCAGAGGATGAAACGTTCCGTTCTTTCTGTCCCCGCCACGATGCCGTCCGGCGCAAAGAGGGATCGGCGTGTTCCGCCTTCCGCTTTAGCGGAGCGAAGGCCGAATTCCGGCGAAGCATGCTCATCAACCACGCGCAGCGTCTTGGCGTCTTCCCAAGATGGCGTTACTGAAAGGCCGCGCAGGTAGTGACTGCCCGATGCCACATGCAACACCAGACGTTCGCCTTCCTGCAGATGCGGCGCCTGCATTGGTGTCAGCGGCTCTTCGCGGAGATCACTGTCTTCAGCGATATGCACGCGTTGCACAAGATCGGTCGGAAAGAACAGGTGATAGCAGCCACAGCTGTGAAAACTGTCATAGACGAGCGGACGGCCCTGCCGGTCGAGCGTTACGCGCCAAACAAGACCGTCCAATGCCCCGCCAAGAATATCAAAGACCCCCTCCTTCGGACGCTCGGGAAACCAGACGGTGTAAACCAGTTGCGGCAAGACCTCACCATCCATTCGGGTATGGGCAAGCCGGACATAAACGACTGGGTCATTCGGGTCTGTGCGCGGGATGACTCCATCGCTGCTCCAATGTGGTCGTCCCAACTTGTCCGCGGCAGATGTTTCTTCAACAGCGAAAACCGGGGCATAGGCCTTGGCCATTCGCATCAGTACAGATCCTGTAACATCGGGAATGCCGAGGGCGTTTTGCGCAGATAGACTGATGAAGGCCGCGACATCACTGGAGGACAGATCAGAACGCGTCGGTAGCGTGTAACGGGTTTCAGACGCGCTCCACATTGACGGATCTTCGCCAAATGTCGGCAGATTTTCGGCCTTCCAGCGATCAAACCCCAGCGCCACGCCGAAATGTGTCAACGGATAAAGACCAGCGGCGCGGACCCAATCATTGTAGTGTTGGGGGGGGCGGGCTGCCGTCAGTAACCGCGACTGGAAAGCGGCGTCCTTGAAATCGCGTGCGAGAAGCATCTCCGCGCACTCGTCAACCATGAGGATGATGTCACCTGTGCCAAGGTTTTGGAGTTCAACGCTGCGGCCTTCCCGGTCCAAAGCGCGCAACCTTCGGATCCATTCATCAAAGCGCGCCATCTCTCCCATATCGTCTCTGAAGCTTGCCAGAAAGCGATTGACCCGAAGATAGGGAAACCCTGAAATCGGCGCCGCCTCAGCGTCTCCAACCTGTTTGTCAGCAATGCGTTGATCCACCCGGTCGATCAGAGAGCTGCATTGAGCCAAACGATCGCCACCATCAGACAAGCCCGCGCAGGCAGAAAGCAGGCCCAAAACCCCGCCTACCAAAAGCACATTTCTTAAGCGACTAAACATGGGCGCGATCATGGGGCTTTCGCCCCACCATCACAATGGCTTGTGCTTCAAGAAAATGTCAGATCGTGTCAACCCTCTGAAAGGTCTTCACCGGCCAGTGCACGACGGATCAGCGCTGAGGTTTCTTTCACACCATAAAGCGCGATGAAGGATCCGAAACGAGGACCCTGGCTTTCTCCCAGCAACACCTCATAAAGAGCCTTGAACCACTCCCGCAGGTTTTCGAAGCCATGGGTTTTGCCGACTTCATAGACCTCGGACTGCAACTCTTCGCCCGTCGCATGAGGGTCCGCTGCCTCAAGCTTGGCGACGAGCGCTTCAAACGCAGGCCGCTCTTCCTCCGTCATGGCGCGATAAGATTTGTTGGGCTTTACGAAATCATGGAAATAGTTGATCGCATAGCCCACCAAATCATTCAGCTTTGGATGGTTTTCCGGCGTGGCCTCTGGCGCATAGTTCTGAATGAAACCCCACAGCGCAGCCGGGTCTTCTGAATGACTGGCACTCACCAAGTTCAGAAGCAGCGAGTAGCTGATCGGGACATCAGAAACTGGTGGCTTGCCCTCATGAATATGCCAGACAGGATTGCCGATCTGCGCCTTTGGTTCCTGGCCAGGGAAGCCGGTCAGGTGGGACAGATATTCATCCACGTTCTTCGGAATCACATCGAAGTAAAGCCGCTTTGCTTTGCGCGGCGCCTGATACATGAAGAGCGAGAGGCTCTCCGGGCTTGCATAGCGCAGCCATTCATCAATGGTCAGGCCGTTGCCGCGGGACTTTGAGATCTTTTCGCCATTCTCGTCGAGGAAGAGCTCATAGTTGAACCCCTCCGGCGGCTGTTCGCCAAGAACCCGGGTGATCTTATTGGAGAGTTTCACGCTGTCGATCAGATCCTTGCCCGCCATTTCATAGTCAACCTTGAGCGCCGCCCAGCGCATGGCCCAGTCCGCCTTCCACTGCAGTTTACAATGACCGCCAGTGATCGGTACTTCGGTCTTCACACCATTGGCCGGATCTTCAAACACAACTGTTCCCTTAGAAACATTTCGTTCCAGCAGGGGCACATAAAGCACTTCGCCGGTTACCGGGGAAATTGGCAAGATCGGTGAATAGGTGCCTCGGCGTTCCTGCCGCAAGGTCGGCAGCATGATGTCGAGAATATCGTCAAACTTCTCCAGTACCTTCAACAGCGTCTCATCAAAACGACCTGAGGCATAATAGTCGGTCGATGACGCAAACTCATATTCAAAGCCGTAGCTGTCGAGGAAAGCCTGCAGGCGCGCATTATTGTGCGCCCCGAAACTGTCATGGGTGCCGAACGGGTCCGGGACCTTGGTGAGCGGCCGGTTCAGATGTTCGGTCAACACCTCTTTGTTCGGCACATTATCAGGGACTTTGCGCAGACCATCCATATCGTCTGAGAAGCAGAGAAGCTTTGTGGGCACATCTGGCATCAGTATCTGGAAGGCATGTCGCACCATGGTCGTGCGCGCCACCTCGCCGAATGTCCCAATATGGGGCAGTCCGCTGGGGCCATAGCCGGTTTCAAACAGGATCTCGCCCTTGTCCGATCCGCTTTTTTCCAGGCGTTTGACCAGTTTTCGGGCTTCCTCGAACGGCCAGGCCTTGGCGGACTGACCGAGATCCTGGAGCTCTGCCAAACTGACAGGCACAGATGCCGTCGACGGATCACTGGACATAATTGCCTCAATTACTGCTTAAAGGTTTTTAAAGCCCCGGAAACTAGGCTTTCGGCAGGTGTCAGTCAACGCGACCTCTATAGAACTTATCAGGTTGTTTCCGGGCGACCGGCAAAAGAAGGAGTGGCGGTGTGAGTTTGTCCGCCGAACCATCCAAGATCAACAAAACGCCTGATTATGGCGCATCTGGCGTAAGTGCCGCTGCCCAGCCGCCTGCGGTAGATCCGAGGATTGAGGCTGAACAGGTACGTCGACTTTTCGATCTCGGGAAGGCTGGCAGTATCATTGTCTTTATTGCTCTTGTGATGGTCTGGCTGCCTTTCATGGGCACATCGTCAATTAGTGAGTTTATGATCCCGTTCGGGATGTTGGTCACCTCACAGTCCGCTTTCAACTGGTTGCGCAAACAATATCATTCGGACGAGGCGGGCGAGGTTTCCTCCAAGCAGTGGGGTGAACGTTACACGCTCATCTGCCTCCTCTCGGGCGGGGCATGGGGTGTTGCAGGTGTTCTGTGGCTCCCGGATGCGCTCTTTACGTCTCAGGCGATTTTTGGTGTGGCCGTCGCTGGGCTTTCTCTTAACACGGTGATGTCGCGTCATGTCTACCCTCGCGCCATGATCGCCTACACCGCCGCTGCCGCTCTGCCTGGCATGATCGCCCTCCTAGCCAGCGCGCACTGGGAGGGGCAGCTCATGGTGGCGCTCAGTTCATTAATGTGGATCGTTCTGTATTCAGCCACAAAAAAACTGCATCTGACGAGCATCGCCGCCATCTCCCTTCAATTGCAGAATGATGAATTGGTCGGTGGTCTGGCGGCGGCTAAAGCAAAGGCTGAGAAAAAAGCCAAAGATGCAGAATCTGCTTACGCGGTTGCCCGCAAAGCAGCGCGCTCACGGCAAGATTTTCTTTCCATGGTCACTCATGAAATTCGCTCGCCGCTCGCCAGTCTCTCCGGTCTTGCGCACATGCTCGAAGCGACTGAGCTGGATGAGAAACAGCGCAGCTATGCGCGCGGGGTGGAAGAATCGAGCCGTCTTCTCAACCGCCTGGTGGATGACCTGTCAGATCTAACAGAGATGGAAGCTCTTTCGATCAAATTGCGCCCGACTGACATGTCCCCCACGGAGATTGCCCAGGCAGCAATCCATGTGACACGTCATGATGCATCTTCCAGAAAATTGTCGATCGAGGTCGATGAGCTGCCGGGGACGCCCAAATCTATTCACAATGATCCGGACAGGGTGAAACAGGCTCTTGTCAATCTGATCGTGCGGGCGCTTCGCACAACGGAGGTAGGTGGCGTGATCGTGCGTCTTTCGCCGGTCGATATAGATGATGAGATCGGCGTCAGGTTTTCCGTCACAGACACAGGCGCCGGCATGCCATCTGAGGACGCTGCTCGCCTTTTCTCGGCCCTCGACAATGAAGGGGAACATGCGCCTCTGAAACGCCGCGATGTCAATCTGACGATTTGCGACCGTCTCGTCCGTCTGATGGGCGGACGGGCTGGTGCTGACAGCATAATTGGCGGAGGCTTTACAGCCTGGTTTGTCCTCGCTCCAGATATCAACCAGGATCCCAAACAACGCCGAGGACAGACCGCAAACCCGAGTAAAATATCGGCTAACAGTGGTCAGATACTCGATTTCGAGCGGGTCTATGAGCTGGAACAAGACCTCGGAACAGCCCGTATCGCCGACCATCTCGGCGAAGCCATTCATGCGATTGGTGATTTGCAGAAAGCTTTGAGCGAAGCTGTAAGACGTGGTGACCACCGCACTCTTCGTGCCATGGCCGAAAGTCTCGCCATAGAAGCAAATGCAATCGGCCTCACTGGCCTTTCAGGAGGTGCGTCACATCTTCTTGATGATCTCCCAGTAGAAACCCGCGATCAGGTTCTTTCTGATCGTGTGGGTCAGCTCGAAGTTAAGTTCAAGTCAGGGACCAACGCGCTGACCAGAGCCTACCCGGCCCTTGCAGGATAAAACTCAACCCTTCCGATTGCTCCGCTATACTGCGGCGGATGTCTGACTTTTCCGCCCCCGATTCTTCCCACGAAGAAGACGCGCCCGCGACGCTCATTGCCGCCGTGCCTTTGCCCGGCGGCGGGGCAATCGGTGTGTCTAATGACGGGGAAATTGTGGAATGGAGTGCCGAAGAGGCAATTTCCGCGCTGGCGGAACGGCCGCTCCTTCTTTGCCATCGTCGGTTTACCGCAAGACGCGCGGCGGGTGCGGCTGGGCGCGGGGGGGCAGCAAATGGTAAGAGCCTTTACCCCGGAATCTATGACGTCCTGGAGCTCTTTGCCTTTGTCCGTCCCGCACAGTTTTGCGTCCCGACCCCAGCGGGTCTTGCACAACAAGTCGGGCTTGCCACGCCAACCAATGCAGAGGAAGCAGCGCTCACGCTCCATCTCATTGCGAAAGCGCTCCTGAGCGAGTTGCAAAGCCAATCCTATCCGGACCGGGAGGAGACGGTGCGCATGGCAAATGCCCTGATGGATACAGGCTGGCCATGGGCGCCTTTTGTTATCAGCGCCCTTGGTGACCTGGCGCCAAACTCCGTCACCGCGGCACGGGCCCGCCTCGATATTTGGTCGCGCCTGGAGGAATGGGAAGATCAACCACCCCCCCCGCCCCCAAGTGCGCTACCCGTTGATCCGGACGCAGCACGGGAGAGACTTCAGCTCTTAACCGGCGCCGACGCGGAGGAACGGGAACAACAGGCTGCCTACACTGCAACGGCTGCCAAAGCGTTTCTCCCGAGAGAAACCGCTGATGCGCCACAAATATTGCTGGCAGAAGCGGGCACTGGAACCGGCAAAACGCTGGGATATATTGCACCGGCGAGCCTGTGGGCTGAACAGAATGACGGCACGGTCTGGCTGTCGACTTATACAAAAAACCTTCAACGCCAGCTTGATCAGGAACTCAACCGCCTTTTTCCTGATCCAAAAGAGAAGGAAGAGAAAAGCGTTATTCGAAAAGGACGAGAGAACTATCTCTGTCTGCTTAATCTCGAGGAAACCGTCGGCGGACTCCTGACAGGCTCTCAAGGTGCAGCAGCCATCCTCATGGCGCGGTGGGCCTGCTACAGCCGAGACGGAGACATGGTCGGCGGCGACTTCCCCGCCTGGCTCCCAGGCGCCATGGGCGCAAAAAGCATTGCCGCAGGTCTCACAGACCGACGAGGCGAGTGCTCTTACTCTGCGTGCGCGCATTACAAAAAGTGCTTTATCGAGAAAGCAGTCCGCAAAGCACGGCGCGCGCAAATTGTGGTCGCGAACCATGCCCTCATCATGATCCAGGCAGCCCTAGATCACACACTTGCAAGTCCCGGTTCAGAACTGCCAAGCGGGGAAACTGCCGGTGGGGCTGAGGATGATGAGCCGATGAACCTTTATGCCCGGCGACATATTGTGTTCGACGAGGGGCATCACCTTTTTGATGCTGCTGATAGCGCCTTTTCGTCCTTCCTGAGCGGACGGGAAATGTCAGAGCTCAGAAGATGGACAAGAGGTCCCGAAGATGGGCGACGCAGGCGCAGCCGCGGCCTGCAAGACCGCGTCAGCGATCTTCTGGCTGGTGATGAGGAGGGAGAAGGTCTTCTGGACGCCGCAACACGGGCCGCGGCGGCGCTGCCGTCCCCGGGGTGGTTGTCACGCTTGGGATCTGATGCCAGCAAAGGGCCCGCTGAGGCCTTTTTGACCGCGGTCCGGCATGTTGTGCTTGCACGATCAGATTATCCAGACAGTCCATACTCCCTTGAATCTGATCTACGTCCAGCAAATGAAGAGTTGAGCGAGGCGGCGGCAAATCTTGATGTTACCCTTGCGAAGCTTGGTCGCTCTTTCAGTTCCCTTTCAGATTGTCTTCGGCGTCTTATGGATGCGCATAACGAGACGCTCGACACATCAACCAAAACGCGGATGGATGCAGCTATCCGCGGTCTTGACCGCCGCGGGCGGGCGACCCTCCCTGCATGGCGCATGATGCTCTCAGACTTGATGAGTGATCCCAAAGAAGCCTTTGTCGATTGGCTCTCGATTGAACGCATCGGCGGGACAGATTTCGATGTCGGCCTACACCGACATTGGGTCGACCCAAGCGAACCTTTTGCCGAGGCCGTGCTGCAACCTCTCCATGGTGGCCTCATTACATCTGCCACACTTAGAGACCGAACATCACCGGATGATGATCCAGATGATGGCTGGCAAACTGCAGAAGTCAGAACTGGTGCAACACATCTAGCCACCCCTGTGGAACGCGCTCACTTCACATCGCCTTTCGACTATGCAGGCCAATCCCGCATATTTGTGGTGCAGGATGTTGCCCGCGATAGCGCTGACCAGGTCGCCAGCGCCTATCGCGATCTCTTTTTAAACGCTGGCGGCGGTGGGCTTGGTCTGTTCACTGCGGTCAATCGACTACGGGCAGTCTATGGTAAGCTCGTCGAGCCTCTGGAAACGACGGGCCTGCCTCTCTACGCGCAGCATATTGATGCCATCGATACAGGCACGTTGGTGGACATATTCCGGGCGGAAGAAAAATCTTGCCTCTTGGGAACCGACGCGGTTCGCGATGGTGTCGATGTGCCGGGTGCCTCGCTCCAACTCATCGTGCTCGACCGCACACCCTGGCCCCGCCCCGACATTCTCTATAAAGCGCGCCGGGCAGCCTTTGGTGGCGGGCGATATACCGACATGATAACCCGGCTCCGTCTGCAGCAGGCCTTTGGACGTTTGGTGCGGACCGCGACAGACAAAGGGGTCTTCGTACTGCTCGATAACCGAATGCCGACGCGGCTTACGAGCGCGTTTCCACCAGAAACGCCTATTGAGCGTCTCAGTCTTGCTGAGACAATTGTTGAAATGCGGAAATTCCTCACGGCGCCCTGATTATCCGGGGCGTTTTCAGGCCTTGCCCTTCTCCGCTCTGCTTGGGAGATTTTTCGCTTATTTAGTCGCATTTTCGAGCCACAAAAGTCTCGCAACTTTTGCTGAAAATGCTCTAAGTTGCGGGTCCTTGCCCGCATGCCCTCTCAGGCGCGGCGTCTTCCAGAAATAGGCTAGCTTTATGTCGCAGACGATTAACCCCCATACCGCTCTTATCTACGTCATGGTGACGATGTCCGCTGTTGATGCGGCTATCAGTGACAATGAAACACGGAAAATCGGCAATATCGTCACCAACCTGCCCGTCTTTAAGGACTTTAACGTGGATCGTCTTCTGGGAGTTGCCGAAGAATGCGCGGCGATTCTGGCAGAAGATGGTGGTCTTGATGCGGTGTTTGGTCTCGCACGCGATGCGCTGCCACCTCATATGTACGAAACGGCTTATGCCCTTGCCGTCGATGTTGCCGCAGCTGATCTGGCTGTTGGGCAGGAAGAGTTGCGACTACTCCAAATCCTGCGCGATACGCTCGGCATTGAAAAACTCTCCGCGGCGGCTATTGAACGCGGTGCCCGGGCGCGTCACGCGACACTATAAGGCCCAAACTGGCTGCAGCGATCAACAATTCGGGGACAGGCGATGGAGGAAGCTCTTCTCAGCATTGAACCAACACTTCGCCTGACTGTTTTCCTGGGTGTCTTGGGCATCATGGGGGTTTGGGAATATCTTGCCCCGAAGCGCCCACGCTCCTTCTCCAAGCTCAGGCGATGGTCTACGAATCTTGGCCTGAGCATTGTAAACGGATTGATGCTGCGGGTTCTCGTCCCTGTTTTGGCGGTCGGTGCTGCAGCATGGGCGGAGAGCCAATCCATAGGCCTGCTCGCCATTCTTGGTCTTCCCTACCTGCTGTCCTGTGTTCTTGCATTTATCCTTCTTGATCTGCTGATCTACGGACAGCATGTGCTGTTTCATTACGTGCCGGTATTTTGGCGTCTTCATCAGGTGCATCATGCGGATCCCGATATCGATACGTCCACGGGCATTCGTTTCCACCCCATCGAGATCCTGCTGAGCATGGGGATCAAAATCGGTGCAGTCATCCTGCTGGGAGCCCCGGCAGTTGCGGTCATCCTCTTTGAAATCGTGCTGAACGCAACTTCCCTCTTCAACCATGGGAATGTCCGGCTTGCAGGTTGGGCTGATCGCCTCATTCGCCGGATTTTTGTCACACCGGACATGCACCGTGTCCATCACTCAGTGATCCAACGGGAAATCGACAGCAATTTCGGTTTCAATTTCTCCATCTGGGACCGTCTTTTCGGCACCTACCGGGAAGCCCCGGAAAAAGGTCACGAGGGCATGGAAATAGGGCTCAAGGAGCACCAGGACTGTGGACCCACGAGGATCGCCTGGAGCCTGGTCTTGCCTTTCCGGTCGCTGCATGGGAAAGACGGACCATGAAACGTCTCTGTCTAATGCGTCATGCCAAATCTGACTGGAACCAGCCGGAAACCGAAGACTCCCAACGCAGGCTCAATGGGCGAGGTGTAAAGTCCGCCGCATTTCTTGCAGGGTTTATTGTCGACAAGGGATGGACACCCGATCACGTCTTGTGTTCAACAGCTGTCCGTGCGCGATCAACCATCAAACCGCTGGCCGAAACACTGCTAGACAGGTGTGCTGTTGAATATCGTGACGATCTTTACATGGCGATGCCGGACACATTGTTGAACGCCGTGCGCGGGCTCGACGACACAAACGAAACAGTTCTCATCGTTGCACACAATCCTGGCCTGGAAATGCTTGCTGTTGCGTTGGCGGATGAAGAAAGCAAGGACATGTCGGCACAGATGGCTGATCACTATCCAACCGGTGCGCTGGCTGTCTTTGAGTTTGATGTAGAAAAGTGGGCCGACATTGAAGAAGGCGCAGGCCGCGCTGTATTTTACGGCAAGCCACGTGAGTTGATGAAAAACAGCTAAGCGCTACAGCCTATCGCGTTCAATCTGAGCCAAAAAAAGCGCTGAGATTAAGCGCTTTTTGGCACCTTGATGAAATATATGAAACGCCAAGCGCTTTAGAAAATCGACCCCCCGAAATAGCGGTCGGAAAGCCTCCCACTTGTCCCGTCCATGAACATGTCCTGAAGCTGTGCGTTAAGTGCCTTGACCAGATCCTGGTCTTCCTCTCGAACAACGAGACCGATGCCTTGACCGAAGAAAGCTTCATCACTGATCGGGGTGCCAAGCGTGGTGCAGCAGCCCTGCTCCTTAATCCACTGCAGCATCGCGACATTGTCCCCAAAAGCTGCTTCGACCTTTCCTTCAGCAACCTGTTGCAATGCTTCTGACAGGGAACGGGTCCTCACAAGGTCGACCTCTGGATATTGCGCGTTTAGGTAGGCCTCATGAACGCTTCCGTCCTGCACGGCAATCTGGGAGCCCGCAACCCGCAGCAAACCCGGTCCCGCAATTCCCGCACCTTTTGATGTAACAAATCGTCCTCGCGACCCGTAATAGGGACTGGAAAACACGACCCCCTGAGATCGGGTAGACGGAATCCGCATAGACGCAGCAATGAGATCAATGTCTCCACGTCGTAGTGACGGCATCAAGTCGGACCACGACCTCACTTCAAAGACACACTGCCGTCCGAGGCGGCGGCATAATTCCTTGGCGACATCAATGTCAAAACCTGCAGGCTCGCCGTCCACATCCACGTAGTTGAACGGAGCAAAATCTCCCTCCGTCGCAACGACTAGTGGGGAAGGCTCAGCGCTGATGTTCTGGCGTCCGCCGGTCTGTGCGATGGGGGGTTTTTCAGCTGCAGCAATTTCACCTTCAACGTTTTCCGCTTCAACTGTTCTTGGCGCAGGAAGCGGGATCGGCGCGTCGGGCGCAGCGGTAAGGCTGTTTTCACTTTCGAGCTGGGCTGGCTCTCCCTGATCTACCTCCAGGCGGGTTGGCACTGCCGTTTCACGCTTTTCCGGCTCACTCATTGTGATTTGGTCGCTCTTTGACCCGACTGGAGGCAACGCATCACGCTCCGGTCCTAACAAGGGCTCATGCGCGTCGGCTCCCTCTTGAACGCTTTCGACCACAGGTTTGGTCTCGTCTAACGCTATGGGGAGCGTGCGGGAAGGTCCGGTTCCGACCGGCGTACCTTCAATGACGATTGCAACCGCGCCGCTTAAAAGCACAACTGCCAGTAGGTTTATGAGAAGAAGCCAGCGCATCGGCGGAGAATGCCGAAGGCTCTCCCTGTGGTCCAGTGCCCCGCCCATCAATTCGGGCTCAGCGTTAATGGCGACCACTCAACTCAAGAGTGTAGGCGCGCACCAACCTATCTAAACCCTTGTATTGCAATGATTAACCATAATTTTACCATAAAATATGTCGTTCATTTTAAGGGGCTGGTCTGAATGAGGGGGGAAAAGGAGACGTCGGGAAACGGCGCCGGTCTTCATGTGCATTTGCGGGGCTTTGACGAGGCTGCACCGGCCTTCGCGCTGAAACAGCCGCAAATTGGCGCTCTGCTGTTGGCGCAGGGCGCGGTATCGCCGTCTGAGCTTGCCCAGGCGCACGACAGACAGAGACAATCAGGGCTGCGACTCGGTGAAGAACTGATCGGTCATGGGGACGCTCGTGCCTTTGATGTCTATCGAGCGCTGGCCGCGCAGCGAGGCATCCGCTTCATCAATCTGTTTCTCACCCCGCCAGATATGCGGTTGCTAGATGCAGAAGACATCACTTTCTATCTGCAGCACCAATGCCTTCCGTGGACGACAGACGGGACGACGCGAACCTATGTCGCTGTGGATCTTGCAAGTGCGTCGGCAGCGCTGGAAGAAAAAACAGCGGAGCCCTTTTTGCTGCTCCAAACTGCCCCACTTGATATTCTGCATTCAGTCCGGTCCGCCTTCGGCGACGAGTTGACCCAACGAGCCCAATTCGCGCTTCTGGAGGATCAGCCTGATGCGTCAGCGCAACAGCTCCTGTCCAAAGAAGCAAAGATGGTCTGCCTGTTTGGATTTTCTATGTTGCTCGCAGGGGCTTTCCTTTTTCCCAGCTCCGCAATTCTTACACTCAACGTCGCAACCATTATCGCCTTCATAGCTTTGGCTTCATTGAGACTTCTCTCTGTGAAGGTCGGTCGACAATTGGTTCCTAGGAACACGGCGGGTGCTGAACGCACGAGTGACCGGGACCTCCCCCTCTACACAATTATGGTCCCACTCCTTCAAGAAGCAGACGTTCTCCCCATCCTGATGGACGCCATCCAAAAGTTGGATTATCCGCTTGCCAAGCTCGACATCAAACTTGTGCTCGAAGAAACTGATCAGGGGACCATCGAGGCAGCCCGCAACCTGGCACTTCCTGGAAATGTCGAACTCATTCTCGTTCCCCCATCCCATCCACTCACTAAACCAAAAGCATGCAATTATGCACTCGAGTTTGCCCGAGGCGAATTCCTGGTTGTGTATGATGCAGAAGACATTCCGGGCCCCGCTCAACTCCGCGAGGCAGTGCAGGCCTTTCAAACCGGGGGCCCTCGCCTTGCGTGCGTCCAAGCCCCCCTTGCTTACTATAACTGGGATGAGAACTGGCTCACGCGGCACTTTGCTATCGAGTATGCCTCTCTTTTCGATCTTCTTCTCCCGGCTCTCGCGCGATTTGGGCTGCCCTTCCCGCTCGGCGGCACCTCCACCCATTTTCGTACGTATATCTTGAAGAAGGTCGGTGCCTGGGACCCCTACAATGTCACCGAAGACGCGGATCTGGGTTTCCGGCTTTGCGAACATGGCTATAAGACTAGCGTCATTTCAACGGCAACTCTGGAAGAGGCAAACTGTCTTTTGCCCAACTGGATACGACAACGGTCTCGATGGCTGAAGGGATGGATGCAGACTTACATTGTCCGTATGCGTAAGCCGCGTCAGACATATGCCGCTCTTGGACCTGTTGGCTTTGTCATTCTCCAGATCGTCACCGGCGGTTTCTTGTTGTCAGCACTTGCCCATCCGCTGTTTTATGTTTTGCTCTTGTGGATGTTTGTAAACGGGTTCACATCGATGGAAGGTGTCGGCCCCGCCATCATGGGGCTTCTCAATTTGAGCGTTCTTTTTATTGGCTTTGGTGCGGCCATCATTGCCGGTCTTGTCGGTGCGCAAAGACGCGGGCTCACAGGGCTTGGTCGGCATGTGTTCACAATGCCGCTCTATTGGCTGCTCATCTCAACTGGTGCCTACAAAGCACTCCATCAGCTTTTTTCCCGACCGCATTACTGGGAGAAGACCGTTCACGGCGTCAGCGCCCAAATGCCCGCCTATGCGGCGCGGGCCCGAAGAGGGCTACGTGATCGCCGGTAGCTCCTCGTAAACCATCAGTTAACGCGTCGGGCCATATACTCGCAAAACGGGTGGCTTTCCGTCTCTAAACGTTTCGCGTGCAACGGGGAGACATATTGCTAGAAGGCCGTCCGATGCGTGATTTCGACCTTTCGCCGCTCTCGTTTTTGGTCGTTGATGACAACCACCACATGATCTCCATTCTCCGGGAGTTGCTGCGGGCACTTGGCGCGGGAACCGTGCACGACGCCCGCGATGCCGCGGATGCTTTCGAGATTGTTCGCTCTTCGCCGATAGACATCGCGATCGTGGACTATTTGATGGAACCACTTGATGGCCTGGATTTCATCCGCCTTATCCGCACGGCAAAGGACAGTTACGATCCGGAGCTCCCCATCCTACTTCTTACAGCCCATACAGAGCGTGCACGCATCCAAGAAGCACGCGACGCGGGCGCAAGTGACGTCGTCCGTAAACCAATATCCGCACAAAGACTTTACCAGCGGATCCAAGCGCTGCTTCAGATCAACAGGCGGTTTATCAAGACGCCGCATTACACCGGACCAGACAGACGCCGACACCGGCCGAAGCCACATTCAGGACCGGACAGGCGTGAGGATGCTTAATGAACAGCCAACAGTCCTATGGTAAAATCCTAACAAATAGGTAATTTTTTGGGCCTACCTTTGCGCTTCAAGTCTTAACAGGACGGGTATGCATGAGTAGCTCAGCAATGGAAGACGTCGACCTCGCAAACCTGCGGTTCCTCATCGCAGAAGAAAACCGCTATATGCTGAGCGTCCTTCGGCAGCAGTTGAAAGCCTTTGAAATCAAAGGAATCTCAGAAGCGCGAGATGGTGATGACGCAGCTCAATTGCTGCACGCCTCGGAAGTCGATTTCGCCATTGTGGATAGCGGGATGCAGCCTGTCGATGGCTTGACCTTTACGCGGCATGTCCGCACGGGAAAAAACATTCCCAACCCAGAGCTTCCCGTCATCGTTCTTATTGCGCATCCAAACGCTGAGACAATCGCCGCCGCCCGTGATGCGGGAGCAACCGAGGTTCTTTGCAAACCAGTCTCAGCGCAGCTGCTTTTCGATCGCATTCAATATGCGGTCAAAAACAGTCGCGATTTTGTCAGGACCGAGAGCTTTGCCGGGCCAGACCGCCGCAGACGCAGAGACAGCCCACCTATCGCTGGCGGAGACCGTCGAGACCAGCCCGCGCAAACCTAGCCTAGCGCCAATAGATTGCGAACAGCAATCACAATCAAGACAAGGGTCGACAGAGCGAAGAGCGAAAACCGGATCAGCACAATATTCACTGTGTTTTGCACCAACGAATGAACAATCCGGAGGCCAACATAGGTCCATGCCAAGCCGATATTCAATGGATCGGCGACACCTGCCAGATGGCTGTAGACAATCAGTGCATAAAATATCGTCGGTTGTTCGTGCAGATGGTTGTAATTGTCTGCAACCCGTTGTGCTTCTGAGGGCAACAGACCTGCCAGCGCGCCGGGATGCTGTGCTTGTTGTGGATCAACATTTGCCGCACTCATTGCCGGAAGACGCCGCGCATACATCCAAAGCCAAACAATCAGTGTCCAGCTAACCAAGACCAGAATTGGTGTCAGAATAGTCGCACCCATGAGTTTCCCCCTCAATTGCAATTTGGAGCGGGCGAGGAGAATCGAACTCCCGTCTTAAGCTTGGGAAGCTTCTGCTCTACCATTGAGCTACGCCCGCTCAGGCCCCTTTTTACTAGCGCTCCACGCCCCTTGAGCGCAAGATATCAATTGGAACTAGTAAACAGATGGCGGCAGTCCTTGCTGCCAGGCTTTTGGGGGAGAAAGCAATGCGTTGGTGGGCAAAAGGACTTATCGGAGTGGGCGTGATCGCGGTCGCCGGATATGGCGTGATCAAGATTGGCGGACCGGATCTCATCTACCCGAAAGTTGATGGGGTGAATTACGGCCCCTCATCAATCTCGTTTACGGACACAGACCCAGGCCAGACGATCGGCGGGACAGTTACGCTCGGACGAGCGATTGATGAGACTGGTGTCGATATGTACATGGTTCATTGGGGCCTTGAGGTCGGTGAGCCTGGCATTGAAGATGACGCAGGCAATGGCGATCATGACGGAGACTGCAAAGGCTTTAGGGATACAGGCCATGTAGTTATGTCGATGGTCGACGCAGGTGGCACGCCGATAACGATGGAAATACCCCCAGGGACAAAAGTGCCCGACGACGCGGTCTATTTTGTCGCTCACACGATCTATAGCGGGCGACATAACCTGGCCAAATGCATCCAAACTCCCATCGAAAACGTGGTTGAAACGGCTTCCTGAGGCCGATCAAATTTCTGTCAGTTGGGAGATGGGTAGACCACAAACCACCTGCCTGGTGGTAGGATCGGCTCATGAACGATCAGCTTCAACCACTGGCCGGGAAGGCCCTTGCGTCTTTTACAGATCCCTCGCTTACAGCGAAAGGGGAAGAACGAGCCCATGTGAGCCTGACCAAGCTCGACACGCTCTGGTTCAACACCGGCACGCTCTGCAATATTGAATGCGCCAGCTGCTATATCGAGTCTAGCCCCAAAAATGACCGTCTTGTCTATCTAACAGAGGCAGACGTTGCTTTTTACTTGGACGAGATCGAGCGCGACGGACTTGGCACGCGAGAGATTGGCTTCACCGGCGGCGAACCTTTTATGAACCCTGCTATGATCGCCATCTTGGAAGATACTTTGGGACGCGGGTTTGATGCGCTCATCCTCACCAACGCAATGCAGCCGCTGCTTCGACCAGTTGTAAAGAAGGGCGTCGAAGAACTGGTAGCCAAGTACGGCGCGCGTCTCACCTTCCGCGTGAGTCTGGACCACTACTCGGCCGACCTACACAATGAAGAGCGCGGACCAGGCGCCTTTGCAAAGGCGATGGAAGGTCTTACCTTTCTGAGTTCACTGGGTGCGCAGATCACCATCGCGGGGCGAACTTGCTGGGGAGAAGACGAAATAAGTTCGCGAGCCGGCTATGCCGCCCTCTTCGACGACCAGTCTCTTTCCATCGATGCCGATGATCCGCACGCTGTCACGCTTTTTCCTGAAATGGACGAGAATGTTGACGTGCCTGAGATTACCACCGCCTGCTGGTCGATCTTGAATGTCGATCCGAACGACATGATGTGCGCCACCAGCCGCATGGTTGTGAAGCACAAAGGCACTGGTGCTCCCACCGTCGTCGCCTGCACATTGCTGCCCTATGACCCACAGTTTGACCTTGGCGCGACGCTCGCCGACGCATCAAAGGATGTTGCGCTCAATCACCGCCACTGTGCGAAGTTTTGTGTATTGGGTGGGGGGTCGTGCAGCGCCTGATCATGGATTAGTCGTTGGGGACAAGCTCGTATAGCCGACCAGGCCGCGTTGTTTCAATCACCGTTGAGAGCACCTTGAGCGCGCCGGACGGCGCCTCCTTTTGCGCCACACTGTGCCAATGAGCGTAAGCTTCAGCCGTTTCCCAATGGCCAGTACCGGCGAAGGTAGATCCGTCCCTCAGCAGTTCTGCATCAACAAATTCGGTGACCTTCTTTGGGCGAGTCAGCATTTCGACGGCCAAAAATGCGTCTAGGAATGACTGTTCCAAGCCAGCTTTCACATCAAATTCGATAAGACTGCGGTACCGGGCTTTCATGGCTGACGGATGACCTTTCCACCGATAATAACATGGCTGAGCGCCTCTGGTTCAGCGAGGGCGGAGATGTTCTCCAAGGGATTCACGTCGGTCAGCACGATGTCGGCGAAGGCTCCCGCCGCCAATGTGCCAATCTTGCCTTCCAAATGACAGAGGGTCGGATTGACCTTGTACATGGCGTGCAGGATTTCTTTGCCCGTCTCAACTTCTGCCCGGATGGCAAACTCTCGTGCCTGTCGGTTTTGTGTTTCACCGATCAGGTCTGTTCCCCAACCCATAACCACACCCGCCTCACGCGCGATCTCCAGGGAAGCGAGGCCTGCATTGAGGATGGTTTTGTTCTTGTCGCGATTTGATTGAGGAAGGCCCAATTTCTCGCCAAAGACATCCATCGCTTCATAGGTCGCCAGGGTTGGAACCAGCACAGCCTCATGTGCCTTTACCGCAGCTGCTGAGGCTTGATCAATCAGATTGCCATGCTCAATTGTTCGAACATCGTTTTCGACTGCCATTTTGATCGATTCTGGCGAATAAGCGTGGGCCGCCACGTAGGTCTGTCTGTGACGGGCCTCCGCAACAACGATTGCGATCTCTTCGGGCGTATATTGAACCGACTCCAGCGGATCGCTCGGTGATGCAACGCCACCGGACACATGGATTTTCAGGAAATCAGACCCGTCCCGCAAATTGTGCCGTGCTGCCTTTCGGACAGCGTCAACGCCGTCTGCTACGATCCCGAATGCGGTATGACGCATCTCACATGCGCAGGTTGGCACCGCGCGCGGCCCAGACTCAGCATCGCCATGCCCGCCGGTTTGGGTCAACATTCGCCCGGCCCGCACGATACGAGGCCCCTGGGTCATGCCAGCGCGAATAGCCCGCATCAAGCCCTCCACGTCGCCCCCAAGATCGCGAACGGTTGTGAAACCCCGTGCCACCGTGTCTTCTGCAAGACGCCCCATCGCCAACCCGAACTCAACCTCAGACCAGCGCGCCAGCTTGTTGAAATCGAGGGTCGCGAGGCGAAAGTGCACATGGCCGTCGATGAAGCCCGGCAACATGAAAGAACCACCCGCGTCAAGTTCGACGTCGGCGGAACCCGTCTCGCCGTGCGACACGATCACACCATCATCAGCCAATAGCGATGTCTCGCCGACAAAGGAGAGGGAAGAGGTATCAAAGAGATTGGCGTTGCGGATCAACAGGCGCATATGAGGTCTCGTTTTTGTTTAAAAGTGCCGACGATCCGGAAAGCATGCCTCCGCTATTATATCTCACCTATGGGCGTCGTTCAATCAGCCACGGCGGCATCCAAATCATTCCTGTTCGCTCTTGATACGGATCAAGGTGGATGAAGGATAGCGACTCAATAATGCACATTGAGAACGCTGGGAGGCTCTCAAAGTAGGGATAAACGCATGAGGAATTCTCCTGTTGCTGCGCTTGCAGCTATTTTCGTTATGACGTCGGCTCCGGCAATGGCAGACGTCTTTTTGCCTGGACATGAAGTGGCCGCTGTGGTTGTTGGCAATACGATTGAAGGTCAATACCGCGAGTGCGGTGCTGCCCGGAACGATTTCCGCGAACACTACACTTTGAATGGAAAGATCAAGGGCGAAGAACGCCCCTGTAACCAGACAGGTGATTGGGGGACGTATGGCGGCGCCTGGACTGTTGAAGATGGCAAATTCTGTGTGAACTTGGGCTCTGACCGATCAAGCGGTTGCTTCGACTATGAAGCAGGTGAAGACGGCACCCTCACTCGCGTTGGCGAGCCAGGCGTCGGCAACACCAATTTCAAAATCTATGACGGTAATCCAAACAAACTCTGATGGATGCCAACTGGACTTTGGAAGCGGCTTTCGGGCTGCTTCCAATTTCTTTCTAGCGATATCGCAGATTGTTGCGGTTCAACTGGCCGATCGAGGAACAGCCCATCAGCTTCATATCACGTTCAATCTCTTCTCGCAGAAGCCCAAGCGCACGCTCGACACCCGGTTGCCCCGCTGCCGATAAGGCATAAAGATAGAGTCTGCCGCCAGAGCAAGCTTTGGCGCCCGCTGAAAGCGCTTTGAGAACATGAGTGCCGCGTTGAATCCCGCCCTCACAGATCACATCAATCTTGTCGCCAACCGCATCGACAATCTCCGCCAGCTGATCAAAGGGGCTGCGCCCTCCGTCGAGTTGGCGACCACCATGGTTTGACACCATGATGCCGGTGCACCCAATGTCCAGGGCGCGGCGAGCATCTTCCACGCTCATAATACCTTTCAACGCGAAATGGCCGCCCCACTTCGCGCTAAGTGCCTCTGCATCTTTCCAGCTCATGGACTGATCCAGCATGGTGGAAAAATAGTCTCCAATGGACGTCGCAATATCTGTTCCCTCACTCACATGCTCCTGCAAATGGGGCAGCTCAAACTTGGCATGGGTAAAATAGTTGATGGCCCACCTGGGATGGGTCGCAAAACTGAGCAGGCTGCGGGGAGTGAGGCGCGGTGGCGAGGTAAACCCGGTGCGGAAATCCCGCTCGCGGTTGCCACCGGTGATTGTGTCCACCGTGAGGGCCATAACGTCAAACTTCGCGGCTTTCGCCCGCTCCAAAATACTGTCATTCAGGCCGCGGTCTTTGTGAAAATAGAACTGGAACATGGTGGGCGCATCGATCATGCCCGAAACTTCTTCCACGCTCACCGTTCCGAGCGAAGACACGCCAAACATGGTCTGGTATTTTTCGGCAGCCCGTGCCACCGCGCGCTCCCCATCATGATGGAAGAGCCGTTGCAATGCCGTCGGTGCGCAATAGACCGGCATGCCAAGTTTCTTGCCGAAGATCTCAACAGACAGGTCCACATTCTCAACGCCCGCCAACACGCTTGGTACCAAATCACAGGCTTCATAGGCTGCCGTGTTCCGTCGGTAGGTCACCTCATCGTCCGCGGCGCCATCGATATAATGAAAGATCGGCCCGGGCAGGCGCTTCTTGGCAAGCTTCCGGAAATCCTGGAAGTTGTGGCAGTGAGACAGGTTCATGTGAGAGTTCCTTACGTCCAGCATCACCTCGCTTGATGCGACACCGGGATAACAGATCAGGTCAGGGCGTTCTAAAATGCTTGGACAGTTTCAGGCCCTGTTTCTGGTAGGAAGAGCCGATCCCCTGGCCGTACAATTCGGTCGGTGCATCAGTGAGGCGCTCATAGAGGAGCCGCCCAATTGTTTGACCATGCTCAAGGATAAAGGGCACGTCGTGGCTGCGCACTTCCAACACTCCACGGCTTCCCGCGCCGCCGGCTGAGCGCGCGCCAAAGCCAGGGTCAAAGAAGCCTGCATAGTGGACCCGAAATTCACCAACCAGCGGATTATAGGGGACCATCTCTGCGGCATGGGTTGCAGGCACGTGCACGGCTTCCCTGGATGCCAATATATAAAACTCATTCGGATCGAGGACCAGTGCACCATCAGCGCGGGCATAAATCGGTTCCCAGAAATCCAGCGTCTCGTATCCATCGCGAAGATCGACATCAATCAGACCCGAGTGGCGCTTGGCCCGGTATCCAATGAGCCCCGTCTCTCCGTCGCCTTTGAGATCAACGCTTAGGCCAAGCCCGCCGTCAATATCTGCAACGGCATCGTCCACGAGCCGTTCCTTCTCATGCAGAGTGCGCAGCTCAATATCCGTGTGTGTGGGTTGCCCCCGTCGGAATCTGATTTGCGACAGCCTCGAGCCCGCGCGTACCAGCACGGAGAAGGTCCGCGGACTTATTTCCAGATAAAGGTGGCCTTTGTACCCGGCCTCAACCTGGTCAAACTCAGATCCATGGTCAGTGATCAATCTCGTAAAGACATCCAAGCGGCCAGTCGAACTCTTTGGGTTGGCGCTGGCGCTGGTGCGCTCTGAGAGAGCAAGCGCTTCCATCAAGGGCACGAGATAGACACAGCCTGTCTCCAGCACAGCCCCTTCGGTCAGATCAATTTTGTGGAAGGAAAAAGCTTCCACTTTTTCCATGACACTGGACTTCGGCCCCGGCAAGAAGCTCGCCCGCAGGCGGTAGGCTGTCTGCCCCAGGCGCAGATCAAGGCTCGCAGGCTGCACCTGATTGTCCTGAATCTCTCGTGTGCCCCAAATCTGCTGATCCTTTACCAATGCTCGGATGGCATGGGCTGGCAGGATGCCCGTCGCATGGGCAGCGCCCGCGCGGGCCGCGCTTGGCGTCGCACCATCATGGTCAGGAAAAAGATCGCTCGCGGATTTGGTCATCTGTGTCCGGGAATCTGTCATAAATTCAAGCTGGGCCCCCGTTATAGGCGGCGCATGGCCACGAACCAAGTATTTAAGGGCACTTGACGGCAGGCCGCCGACATCATTATATGCTTCTCAATCCCGTGGTGATTTGAGCCGATCGGCTTGCGGCCACGTAAAATAAATCGCTAAAAGGTCGGGAGGCAGAGCCCCGATCCGTCCGATCGGGGTTTTTTTGTTGGGAAGTTGAGAAAATGAGCCAATCAGACGCCAAATCGCCCCTCCGTCCTCGCACTCAGGCAGTTCACGGAGGCACCATGCGCAGCCCGTTCGGCGAGACGAGCGAAGCCATGTTCCTGACGTCCGGCTATGTCTATGAGAGCGCTGAAGCTGCCGAAGCCCGGTTCAGGGGCGAGAATGACGGCTTCATCTATAGCCGCTTTGCCAACCCCACTGTGCGGATGTTCGAGGAGCGGATGATTGCGCTGGAGGGCGCTGAAGATGCGCGCGCCACAGCAACCGGCATGGCTGCGGTCACTGCTGCGATGCTCTGCCAATTGTCTGCGGGTGACCATGTTGTGGCTGCCAAAGCGTTGTTTGGCTCCTGCCGCTACATCGTTGAAGATCTTCTGCCGCGGTTTGGCGTTGAGTCGACATTGATTGAGGGGACAGACCTTTCGCAGTGGGAAGCTGCTGTGCAGCCAAACACAAAGGTTTTCTTCCTCGAAACGCCATCCAATCCGACCCTAGAGATTATCGACCTGAAAGCGGTCACTGATATTGCTCACAAAGCCGGGGCGCGCGTCGTTGTCGACAATGTATTTGCGACCCCGGTTCTACAGAGGCCCATGGAGTATGGCGTAGATGTGGTGGTCTATTCGGCAACCAAGCATATTGATGGTCAGGGCCGATGCCTTGGCGGCATTGTGCTCGCTAACCAGGCCTTTATTGATGACTATCTGGCGAATTTTCTCCGTCAGACCGGCCCGTCGCTCAGCCCCTTTAACGCCTGGGTGATGCTGAAAAGCCTTGAGACACTGGACCTGCGGGTGCGGGAACATTGCCGCAATGCCCGGTGTGTGGCGCAGGCCCTGGAGGGCAACTCAAAGGTTGCGCGGACGATTTACCCAGGGCTCAAGAGCCACCCGCAATACAAGCTCGCCATGGATCAGATGGACCTGGGTGGGAACATTGTGGCGTTCGAATTGGACGGTGGAAAGGACACCGCTTTTAGATTCGCAAATGCACTAGAGATCATTGCGATCTCGAACAATCTGGGTGATTCGAAAAGCCTGATCACTCATCCAACAACGACGACACATCAAAGATTGGATGACGCTGCGCGGGCTGAACTTGGGATAACTGACGGGCTTCTGCGGCTTTCAGTTGGTCTGGAAGACCCTGCTGATCTTGTGGATGACATCAATCGCGCTCTGGGCGTCTCATAGTTAATCAATCGGCGCTTGTTTGTTTCGAATTCGTTAGGCATATGAACGAAAGGCAACGTCTCGGTAACACCTGGTTAGGTTGCCCCCGTCTAAGCTGGGGGTCCCCTCAGGAGAGCGTCAATGAGATCCGATTTTATAAATAGCGCAGGTACACAGTCTCCGGAAACGGTTGGCCTCTACAAGCAGACGACGCGGTCTATCCGCATCGAAGTGGAGCCGATTTATCTGGCCGATCAGTCCGATCCGGATCAGGGCTACTATGTCTGGGCCTATACGGTTCTCATCTACAATGAGGGCCGAGAAGCTGTGCAGCTTCGCGCACGCCATTGGCAGATTTCCGATAGCCATGGCCAGGTTCACGAGGTCAAAGGGACCGGTGTTGTCGGCGAGCAGCCGGTGATCCTTCCTGGCGAGGTCTATGAATATACGAGTGGTACGCCGCTTGCGGCCCCCTCAGGGATTATGGTTGGGACCTACCGGATGGAGACCCGTCATGGCGAAACATTCGATGCGGCGGTCCCGCCATTCCCGCTTGATTGCCCTCATGCAGACCGGATGGTCCACTAGACCCAATAGGGCAAACCATTCAAGGCTTCGCTGTGCCCCGGAATTGCTCTAATTTGGGGCATTCAGTATTTCTGACGGACATGGCCTGAGGCTTTCGCGTTCCGACGAGATGCGTCAACCAGGGCAGCGGCTTCACATTGTTCGACACACGACCCATATTTCTCGTCAACGGCATCTTCCTAGCGATGATAGGCGCTGCCATGTTTCTGCCAGCTCTTGTCGATGTGGCTGTTGGCAACGATGACTGGGTCGTCTTTGCGAGCTCCGCCATGCTCACCCTTTTTACGGGCGTCTCCTTTGCGCTCATGACCTGGGGCCATGCGGGCAGCCTCAGCATCCGGGAAGCCTTTGTCCTTGTGGTTGCTGCCTGGACCATTTTGCCGGCCTTTGCCGCTCTGCCCTTTGCCTTCTCTGGCCTCGAGCTCTCTTATGCCGACGCTTTTTTTGAAGCCATGTCCGGCCTCACCACCACAGGCTCTACGGTCATCTCTGGCCTCGACACCGCACCACCCGGCATTCTGCTTTGGCGCAGTCTGCTGCAATGGCTCGGCGGCTTGGGCATTATTGTGATGGCCATCGCCATCCTGCCGATCCTTCAAGTTGGTGGGATGCAATTGTTTAAGGTGGAGGCCTTTGACACGGCGGAGAAAGTACTGCCCAGCGCCGCACAGTTGGCGGTTTCCCTAATCTCGTTTTATGCCTTCGCGACCGGTCTCACAGCCCTTCTTTTGTGGGTCGCCGACATGCCGGCATTTGACGCCATCAACCATGCCATGACCTCCATCGCGACAGGCGGCTTCTCAACAAAAGATGGCTCAGTTGGTTTTTTCGCCAGTGCCCAGATCGACTGGATCATCATAGGCGCCATGATCGTCGGCAGCCTGCCTTTCGCTCTTTACCTGCAGGCGATAAGAGGCCGTCCTCAAACGCTTTGGAAAGATACTCAGGTCCAGGTTTTCTTCGGGGTGTCGATCCTTTTCGTCGCTTTGATGACGTTTTATGACAAAGCAACTCTTGTGGAGCCGGACGCACTCACAGACCTGCGCTATGCCGCCTTTAATGTCATTTCAATCATGACGGGGACCGGCTACGCCACCCAGGATTATTCGCTCTGGGGTCCGTTTGCGACGACCCTCTTTTTCTTCATCATGTTCATCGGCGGCTGTGCGGGATCAACCTCCTGTGGCATTAAAATATTCCGGTTCCAGGTTGTTTATGAAGCTGTCGCCGTTCAGGTAAAGCGCCTCATTCACCCCAATGGGGTCTTTGTCCCGCACTATAATGGCAAACCCATCCAGGACAGTGTGACCGCCTCTGTAATGAGCTTCATGTTTCTGTTCGCGCTCACCTTCGGTGTTGCCGCTATGGCGCTGACACTGATGGGGCTCGATCTTGTCACTGCGGTGTCATCCGCCGGTACTGCCATTGCGAATGTCGGCCCCGGCCTTGGACCTGTCGTCGGACCATCGGGCAACTTTTCCACCCTGCCAGATCTTGCAAAATGGACTTTGTCATTCACGATGCTGATCGGACGCCTTGAAATCTTCACCGTACTGGTCATTTTAACGCCAACCTTCTGGCGCGGCTAAGAGAGAGGCTCCTTGCAATGGGCACGCGATACACACCAAAAGAAATGATCGCGAAACTCATTAGTTTTGACACGGTGAGCCGCCATTCAAACCTCAATCTGATTATATTTCTTGAAGACTATCTGGACGGCTGGGGCGTGCCCCATTCTCGGGTTGAAAATGAGGACGGCACAAAAGCCAATCTTCTGGCGACGCTGGGCCCCGCTGACACAGCGGGTGGAATCGTATTATCGGGTCACACAGATGTGGTGCCGGTCGATGGTCAGGACTGGACCACGGACCCGTTTACCCTCCGTGAAGCCGATGACAGGCTTTATGGCCGAGGCACTTGCGACATGAAGAGTTTCTTCGCCATCGCCCTTGCCCTGGTGCCGGACTTCCTTGAACGCGGCCTCTCAGTCCCGATCCACTTTGCCCTTTCCTATGACGAGGAGATTGGCTGTCTGGGCGTGCGGCCGCTGATTGATGAGGCCGTGCGTCATCTGCCCCGTCCTCAGATTGTGATCGTGGGAGAGCCCACGGATATGTTGGTCGTGAATGCGCACAAGAGCATTGATGCCTTCACAACAACGGTGCGCGGGCTTGAGGCCCATTCGAGTGCCACGAATGAAGGTGTGAATGCAGTGATGATTGCAGCTGAGATGATCCATTTCATTTCGCAGATCGCCGACGAGATGAAAGTCAAGGGCGACCCGACCGGCCGCTTTGAGCCGCCCTACACCAGCGTGCATGTTGGCATGATCCATGGCGGGACAGCGCTCAACATCATTCCGAAAGAATGCTCTTTTGAATGGGAGTTCCGGGCGCTGCCAGGCCAGGCCCCGCAGGAGATTATCGGCAAGGTCAACCGGTTTGCAGACACGGAGCTCCTGCCCAAAATGCAGGCAGTGCACCCGGACGCCAGCATCGCAACAGTGCCCGGCGCCCATGTGCCACCGCTGACGCCTGAAGATGGATCGCCTGGCGAGACGCTCGTCTTGAAACTTGCGGAGCAGAACGCGACCCATGCTGTTTCTTATGGGACGGAAGCAGGGCTCTTTCAGCTCGCGGACATTCCCACCGTTATCTGCGGTCCTGGCAACATTCTGCAGGCGCATAAGCCAGATGAGTTTGTGCTTCTCTCACAGGTCGACGCATGCGAGCGCTTTATGCGTCGCCTGATGGACCACATTGCCGCTTAGATTTTATTGAACGATCAGTGAAGCGAGCGACTTTTCGATCTCGGCGGTGAGAACACGGTCAAACTCGCCTGCTAGCCGTTCGACCAGACGGAAATAGGCCAGGTCGCGCTCGTTCAGCGTGGCACTTTCAAGCACTTCAGCACTGGCTTCGGCAATAACCTCCACAGAGTGTGATGAACCTGGGGGGCCTACATCAATATGGTCAAAACGGGCCCGGATCACGCCGACCAAGCGGGTGTCTACCTCATCTCGAAACAGACCTTCAAACCCGTCGGACACCCCGACGGGCTCCTCAATCACACCGGCTTCTTCCACAATGAGAGTAATCAATCCGCGGGCGCCAACAGCACGCAACCGTTCACGGATCCAAGAGCGGGTGACGGTTGAGGGCGTCACTTTGTGGAGATGTTCAACATGGGGGCTTCGAAGCGTCGGCTGATATCTGTCGACAAGCTCTATCTTCGCGACATTGAGTGCAATCGGCGCGCGATGTTGAAAGGTGATGGAAATTTCGGTGGGGGGTGTCGGCGGGGCGCTCGTGCACCCGGCAAGCGCCAAAGCCCCAAGCATAACGGTTCCAAGTGCGATCCAAAAACCGCGCATCGCGCCCCTATCCTCTCAATTCCGCCGGATCAAACTCATATTGATCGGCGCAAAATTCGCATTTGGCCTCAATGCGCCCATTCTCCACCATGTGATCCAAATCGTCAGCCCCAAACGTCTTCAACACACCTTCAATCCGCTCGCGAGAACATGGACAGCCGAACTGAACGCCCGCCGGGCTGAACACTCGCACACCGTCTTCATGGTAGAGACGAAACAACAGGCGATCAGCCGTTACATCCGGGTCCAACAATTCCGTATCCGTGACGGAGTCGAGCAGAATCGCCGCATGCTCCCAGTTCTTTTCCTCATCTGTGAGGTGGCGTTCGTCATCAGGCTCACGGTGGCCGGTGAGCCCCCCGTCCTCTGCCAAATGCTGAACCATGACAGCGCCTGCACGCCAGGTGACCTTGGATGCTTCACCGGATTCCCCTCTTTCATAAAGAGGACCGACCGCCATGCGAATGCGTGTCGCGATCTGTTCGGATTGGGCGAAATACTCGTGAGCGGCTTCTGTGAGCCCTCGCGCATCCAACTGAACGATGCCTTGATATCGGTCCATATCAGCGCCCTGGTCGATGGTCAGCGCCAGATACCCGGTTCCGAGCAATTCCGTCGGTGCGTCGATACCCTTTTCCAGGGCAGCATCCAGTCGGGCACTATCCAGATGGGCGTAGCCCCTAATGTTCCCCGGTGTCTCAAAATCTGCGACCAGCATGGAAACAGGCCCATCGGTCTTCGTTTGCAGGGTGAGCTTGCCATCAAACTTAAGCGCTGTTCCCAGCATTGCGACAAGTGTCAGCGCCTCCCCAAGCAGGATAGACACGGGCTCAGGATAGGCATGCCGCGACATGACGTCTGTGATGAGGCCAGACAGGCGTGTTGCACGGCCTCGCACCCCAATACCCTCTATCTGGAACGGCACCACGATATCATCGAGATGCAAATTCTCTGTTGTCAGTGGTTGATCGCCTATGGTCACGCGAGGCACCATGCAAGGATGCTTTTCTGGGCGTGCAAACGGTTCTCCGCGCCGTCAAAGACTACAGACTGAGGACCGTCAATCACGT
This sequence comes from Parvibaculum sp., assembly GCA_002695905.1. Taxonomy (GTDB): domain Bacteria; phylum Pseudomonadota; class Alphaproteobacteria; order Parvibaculales; family Parvibaculaceae; genus Mf105b01. Next base: position 2,578 of record NZQM01000127.1, on the reverse strand, counting down.
CCGCCGTCATTTCCTCGCCCCGGTGGGCCGGAAGACAGTGCATGAAGATTGCTTCTTTATGAGCGGCCGCCATCAGGCGCGCATCGACCTGGAAAGGTGCCAATGAATTGTGTCGGCTGGCGATCAGGTCCTCTGGATCCCCCATGGAGACCCAAGTGTCAGCGACAACACAGTCGACACCTTCTACTGCCTCGTAAGGATCCGAGGTGATCTTCACCCGCGCACCCTGTTTTTCAGCCCAGGCAACCGTCTCAGCTGGTAAAGCCAGCTCTGGCGGGCAGGCCACCCTCAGGTCGAAATCAAACTGAGCGGCTGCGTGGACCCAGGACACGGCAACATTGTTACCGTCCCCAGACCAGGCGACAGAACGATCCCTGATCGGTCCTTTATGTTCTTCAAAGGTCAAAACGTCGGCCATCAACTGACACGGGTGTGTCTTGTCAGTCAGACCATTGATGACAGGCACCGTCGCGTACTCTGCAAGTTCCAGCAGTTTCTCGTGGCTGGTTGTGCGGATCATGATTGCATCCACGTAGCGTGAGAGAACGCGAGCGGTATCTGCCACGCTTTCTCCCCGGCCCAGCTGCATTTCAGCGCCATTTAGCAGGAGTGTTTCTCCGCCAAGCTGACGCATCGCAACATCGAACGACACGCGGGTTCTTGTTGAGGGTTTCTCAAAAATCATTGCCAGGATCCGGCCTTCCAGGGGCTTGTCTTTGTCTGTGAGCCCGTGCGGAAGTCCGGCGCGTGCTTCTTTACGCGCGCGGGCATCATCAATGATGTCCCGCAGGTTTTTTTTGCTGACTTGGTCCAGATCGAGAAAGTGCTTAGGCGCGCTGGTCATTTTGCAGCCTCCTTCTGGGCCTTTGCACCCCTCAGAGCGCTGCAGGCTTCAGCGATGATCTCAATCGCCTGATCAATATGCGTGTCGCCAATGATGAGCGGCGGCAGGAGACGAACGACATTGTCGCCAGCGCCAATGGTCAGAAGCTTGCGCTCAACAAGGGCACCCACAAGCTCGGTATTGGGGATTTTGCATTTCAGGCCCAACATCAGACCCTCACCGCGGACGGTCTCGATGATGTCACTGTTTTCGTCCGCTAACATGGCAAGCTTCTGTTTTAGCTTGAGACCTTTTTGCTGCACCGCTTCGAGAAAGCCCTCCTCGAGCACAACATCCAGCACGCCATTGGCGACTGCCATGGCCAGCGGGTTGCCCCCAAAAGTCGACCCATGCGTTCCCACCGTCATTCCCTTTGCGGCCTCTTCCGTCGCGAGGCACGCGCCCACTGGAAAACCGCCGCCAAGCCCCTTGGCTGACGCCATAATGTCCGGCGCGACGCCCGCGAGTTCATGGGCATAAAGTTTCCCTGTCCGACCAACTCCCGTTTGAACTTCGTCCAGGACAAGCAGGATTCCCGCTTCATCGCAAATCTCACGGATGGAACGCAGTGCCGTCAGTTCCCATGGCCGTATGCCGCCCTCGCCTTCGATCGGTTCGAGTAGAACGCCAGCGGTATTCGGACCTATCGCCTCTTTCAGCGCTTTCAGATCCCCCATGGGCACCTGGACGAAGCCGGGCATCCGCCGTCCAAAGCCTTCGAGGTATTTCTCCTGACCACCTGCAGAGATCGTTGCAAGCGTCCGTCCGTGAAAAGCGCCCTCGAACGTGATGAGTTCATCGCGTTCAGGCGCGCCATTTACCGAATGGAACTTGCGGGCCATCTTGATGGAACATTCCAGGGCTTCGGCACCGGAATTGGTAAAAAAGACGGTGTCTGCAAATGTCGCAGCGACCAAGCGTTCAGCGAGCCGCTCCTGCCCCGGAATGCGATACAGGTTGGAGGTATGCCAAAGCTTTTTCGCCTGGGTTTCCAGCGCCTCCACCAAATGTGGATGGGCATGGCCAAGCGATGCCACCGCGATCCCCGCCCCAAAATCAAGGTAGCGATCGCCCGCAGGCGTTATCAGAAATGGTCCTTCACCGCTCTCAAACTCGAGGTCGGCCCGACCGTAGGTCGGCAGTATGGGCGTGATCATCGGTTCGCTCCCGAACGCCAATGAAAAAAGCCGCCAGAGGCCGGCGGCTGTTCAAGAAGCGCCGGAGTATCCTCAAAATGAGGGCTTTTGTCAATTGGCTGAAATAGCAAGCCACATCAAATAGGTGTGACTTCTCAATAGGTTAGGCCTTGAGACGATAGCCTCGTCGGAGAACTCGGTCAGAGATGATCCAAAGCACGGCATTGCAGCCAATGGTGACAAGAACACCGGTCATGATGCTGCCGTCCGACACGCCGGTGAAGGCATAGCGGAAGCCGTCGATCAGATAGAAGAACGGGTTATATTGGGTGAAGATGTAAGCGAATTCCGGCAACTGCTTGACTGAGTAGAAGGTGCCGGAGAGAAAGGCCAAGGGTGTGATGATGAAGTTCGTCACCGCTTGCAGATGGTCGAATTTCTCTGCCCAAATGCCGCCTAACATGCCAAGCAGCGACAACATCAACGAGGCACCAACAGCAAAGAAGACAACCGCCCAGAGATGCTCAATGGACAGGCCAACGAAGGGCAGCATGCCAAT
>NZQM01000126.1 GCA_002695905.1 Parvibaculum sp. | reverse complement strand
TACCCGAATTGGGGTTTGGGCAGCCGACCGTTGGTGAGCTGCAGGCCAGTAGAGCTGACCCCAAACTCCAGAATGACCCGCCTAGTTCATTGACCCTAGAGGCCGTTGTTGGTGAACTGCGCCGTTACCTGACCTAGTCGCAATTGAATGAGTGAAGGTAGAGAGTGACTTTAGAAGTTCGATCTGCGGGAGAGAATTGCCGGGAAGATATCCGACGGCTTCTGGACGGCTATTTGGCCGAACTCAGCACATATGGAGAGGTCGACCACACTTATCCCTATTTTGAAGCATATTGGACCGAGGGACAGGCCAGGTGGCCGTTTTTGATACTTGGCGATGGTAAGCTTGTTGGATTTGCCTTTGTAAATACGGTTTCACCGTCTGGGCGCAGGTGCGACTTCTCTATGGCTGAGTTCTATATCCACCCATCTGCACGAGGGAAGGGATATGGCATAGCTGCAGCAAAGGAGCTCATGCTGAAATTTAGTGGATTGTGGGAGCTGAGCATCATGCAGGCAAACAAGCCCGCTCAGCGTTTCTGGCCAAAGGCGATTTCTGAGATAGAAGGTCGCGACACTGAGTGCTTTGAACGCAATGGCGATACGATTCACCGTTTCTCAGTTTAGTGAGGGAGTGCCAATTGTGATGCACTTCTGGCCATGGAAAGTCGGGCTTTGACCCAAACAACGCAACCCCGATCTCCTCAGATCGGCGACCTGGGACGGGGTTGCTTTTGTGCTTCTCGCACGTGCCCATGCTAAAGAGCCGGGCTTTTCATCGTATGTCTAGAGACCGACGCTGCCTGATGCAGCTGTGGCTAAAGGTCTGTGTTTGCGCTATCTGGCCTAAAATCCTTTGCGTTTGAGCTGCGCTTCTGCACACGTCAATCGGACTCTACGCTTCAATCTATCTTTGAATTTCTCACTGCTTGAAAGTGACATATATGCCAGTGTTTTCAAGCTACGCTACGCTTCGCAGGTGGGGTCATCTTCGAAACCTCCTTCTGAATTGTGCCATTAACACATAGCAAGGAATCGGCGTCCTGTCAAGGGAATCGCGCGATGTGACGTTGCGTCGCGCTATGAGTCTGCACTGCTGACCTAATATTGAGGAGTTAAAACAATCAGTAAACAGAATAAAAGGTCGGGCAAAATTGACTGATGATAATCAGTAGACGGAAAAAATTATGCGTCCCAGCTTGGCCGTGCGCGAACGCGTTCTGACCATTGGTTTGCGAATGTGCAGGACACGGGGACTGGGAGATCAAAGAATCCACCCAGCATCAGAACCACCATCCCATGGATGTCAGCTATGCTGAAGTCATCCCCTGCAATGAAGGGACGTCCATCAGACATTTCCTCATTCAGCCATTCCCATCTTTGGGGGATGACGGCGCGTTCTGCAGCGGCGAATTCTGGAACCTGTGTGACGACATCTTTGAACAGCGGGATGGTGTGGCGCACATAGTGACCGTGGGGCAGGAACAATTGGTGGAAAATCCTTTGGCTCCACATCTCGATATGGCCTTGCTCAAAAGCATCTCTTCCCATAAGCGGAGGTTCAGGGAATTGCGCCTCAAGGTAGCGGCAAATGGCAACGCTTTCGGTGATGATCCGTCCGTCATCAAGCTCAAGAACCGGTAGCTCTTGGAGTGAATTTATTTTGTGGAAATCCTCTGTGCGCGTTTCGGTTCCGGCCTCAAGGTCGACCCGAGGAATATCTATCCCTTTTTCAGAGATAAATATCCGAACCCGTTTTGGGTTTCCTGCGTTGGCATTATAGAGCTTCATGTCAGGAGCCTCTCGTCTGATGAGGCGCTTTCGCACTTTATTTAATAAAATAATTAAATAAGGTGGTTTGGTCAAAGAAAAAGGCCGGTGTTTCCACCAGCCTTTTCCAAACATATGTGTCCGCGTTTAGACGGAGTAGTACATGTCGAACTCAACTGGATGCGGTGTCATTTCGAAACGCTCAATCTCTTCCATCTTCAGCTCGATATAGCCGTCGATCTGCTCGTTGGTGAAAACATCACCTTTGGTCAGATAGTCGCGGTCTGCATCCAGGCATTCGATTGCTTCACGAAGGGAGCCTGCAACCGTTGGAATGTCAGCCAGCTCTTCCGGCGGAAGCGCGTACAGGTCCTTATCCATTGGCTCGCCAGGATGGATCTTGTTCTGGATGCCATCAAGGCCAGCCATCATCATCGCAGAGAAGGCGAGGTATGGGTTGGCGGTTGGATCAGGGAAGCGGATCTCAATCCGCTTGGACGCAGGCGACGTACCATAAGGAATACGACAGGAAGCAGAGCGATTGCGCGCCGAATAGGCGAGCAGAACCGGCGCCTCGTAGCCTGGAACCAAACGCTTGTAGGAGTTGGTCGAAGCGTTGGTGAAGGCGTTGAGCGACTTCGCATGTTTCAGAATTCCGCCAATGTAGTGGAGGCATGTTTCTGAAAGGTCCGCATAGCCGTTCCCAGCAAATGTTGGCTTGCCGTCTTTCCAGATTGACTGGTGACAGTGCATGCCCGTGCCATTATCGCCAAAGACAGGCTTCGGCATGAATGTGGCAGACTTGCCAAATGCGTGCGCCACATTGTGGATCGCGTATTTGTAGATCTGCAGGTGGTCAGAAACGGTGGTGAGGGTCTGGAACTTCATGCCCAATTCGTGCTGAGCGGCAGCCACTTCATGGTGATGCTTCTCAACTTCGACGCCCATTTCAGCCATCGTGGAGAGCATTTCAGACCGTAGGTCCTGCGCGCTGTCAATAGGGTTTACTGGGAAGTAACCACCCTTCGTCCGAGGACGGTGACCCATGTTTCCCATTTCATACTCGGTGCCCATATTGTCTGGCAGTTCGACACTGTCGAGCACGAAACCCGTATTGTATGGCGTGGAAGAGAAGCGAACGTCGTCAAAGACGAAGAATTCTGCTTCAGGGCCAAAATAGACCGTGTCACCGATGCCGGTGCTCTTCAGGTACGCCTCAGCACGCTTCGCTGTACCACGAGGGTCGCGGTCGTAAAGCTCACCTGTGTTCGGCTCAACGATGTCACAGAAGATAGCGAGTGTTGTCTGAGCGTAGAATGGGTCGATGGTTGCTGTGGCACAGTCTGGCATCAGCACCATGTCGGACTCATTGATCGCTTTCCAACCAGCGATTGAAGATCCGTCAAACATCTGTCCATCGTTGAAGAAGTCTTCGTCTTCGATCATCGCGATGTCGAAGGTCACATGCTGCATTTTTCCGCGTGGGTCGGTGAACCGAAGGTCCACATATTTCACGTCTTTCTCTTTGATTGTCTGTAGGACAGCGGCGGCATCGGCCATGGTGTTCTCTTTCCCTGCTGTGTCTTGTAGGTGATGGCAGGCTTTTGCCTACCGGTTTGGATTTGCACAAACCCCAGGAAGGGGCGTGTGGTATTAAATTGCTTCGTCGCCGGTTTCCCCGGTACGGATGCGGATGGCCTCTTCGACGGACGAAATAAAGATCTTCCCGTCGCCGATGCGTCCTGTTCGGGCCGCATTCTGTATAGCCTCAACCGCTTTTTCCACGGTTTCGTCGTCGAGTACCACCTCGATTTTCACTTTTGGCAGAAAATCGACCACATATTCAGCGCCCCGGTAGAGTTCTGTGTGGCCTTTCTGGCGTCCAAAGCCCTTAGCTTCGGTCACTGTGATGCCCTGCAGCCCGACTTCCTGAAGCGCTTCCTTCACTTCGTCGAGCTTGAACGGCTTGATGATTGCCTCGATTTTTTTCATCGTTTTTGTTTCCTGACCGACCGGTTGAGCCATGTTTTTCGCTGTTTTCCGGTGCGACCTTGTAAAGCTTGCAAAGTGACGCGCCACCGCCGCGCCCGCGGTAATACATGGTTAGCACAAGCTATGCCAATGCTTTGAGCTTCAAATAAGGTATTTATATCAAAGGCTTATGCGAGCAATTGGTATATGTCGCTCATTTTCTGGGCAGATATTGAGCGCAAAAAATAGGCAAAAGCACAAAAAGTACCCAATTGAACTTTGTGCAGCTGGTCGTTGCTCGATCCCCGAACCTCTGAAATGCTCCGCGGCAACCAAATCTGCGCTTTTCGGGGGAGCCATGCGACCAGGAAACACAGTCTTCTCAGGGCTCGGGACGACCATCTTCAGCACCATGTCTGCAATGGCAATGGAACATGGGGCCATCAATCTGGGCCAAGGGTTCCCGGATGACGAGGGACCGGCAGAGCTTCGCGAGCGCGCCGCGCAGGCGATCATGACCGGGCCCAACCAATATCCGCCGTCGCTGGGGATGCCAGAGCTCCGGAAAGCAGTCGCCGATCATGACAGGCGTTTCTATGGGCTGAATGTCGACTGGCAGTCTGAGACACTAGTGACATCTGGCGCAACCGAGGCATTGGCCGATTGCTTTTTGGCGCTCTTAAACGCAGGCGACGAAGCGATCCTCATTGAGCCCTTCTATGACTCCTATCTGCCTATGGTCGAAGCGACGGGTGCGCGCGCCGTGACCGTAGGACTCGACGCTCCTTATTGGGACCTCGACCTGGAGGTTCTTGCAGCGGCGTTCTCAGACAAGACCAAGCTCATTGTGGTGAACACGCCCATGAACCCGACGGGTAAGGTTTTCACCAAAGCGGAACTCCAAGGCATTGCAGATCTCGCGCAAAAACATGATGCCTATGTGATCCTTGATGAAGTCTATGAGCACCTGGTCTATTCTGGTGCCGCGCATGAAACGATGATGGCGCTGCCTGGCATGCGGGACCGTTGTGTGCGGATTGCCTCAGCCGGAAAGACCTTTTCTCTGACGGGCTGGAAAATCGGATACGTGACCGCTGCGCCAGACCTATTGACGCTCGTCAACAAGGCGCACCAGTTTGTGACCTTCACCACGCCGCCAGCGTTCCAATTAGCCGTCGCATGGGGGCTCGGGCAGGGGGGTGCTTATTTCCAAAACCTGGCCACGGATCTGGAGCAGAAGCGTGACCTTCTGTCCAAGGGGTTGGCGGCTGTCGGATTTGATGTCGTGCGCTCTGACGGAACCTATTTCGTGACAACCGATATAGCAGGCCTGGGCTACAACGGGACTGATCTGGACTTCTGCAAGGAGATAACCGCAAACGCGGGTGTGAGCGCGATCCCAGTCAGCCCGTTCTACAAACCACGGGATGGCGGCATCGGTATTCCGCGAAACATGGTTCGCTTCTGTTTCTCGAAACAACCAGAAGTGCTCGAAGAGAGTGTCTTCCGCCTCAAAAGGTATTTTGGATGAGCGATCCCCTTCGACGAGAAGCGCTGAGCGGCGATGCAAAATGGCTTGTCGTGTTTTTGCATGGCCTCGGGTCAAACGGAGCTGACCTCATGTCCTTCGCTGACTATTGGGCGAAGTCCATGCCGGATGTCGCATTCGCTGCACCCACTGCGCCGACACCTTGTCCGGATGCACCGGGTGGTTTTCAGTGGATACCCCGACTGCCTCCTGGCCATCCGCTTCTCTTTCCTGAAGTGGAGAGTGCCGCTGACGATCTTCAACCCATTATTGATCAGGAGCTTGCAGCCGTTGGGTTGGTGCCGGACAGACTGGTGCTGGTAGGCTTTTCGCAAGGCACTCTCATGACGCTGCATGCAGGCCTCAGACAGGCCGTCGCGCCAGCTGCCTTGTTGGGATATGCAGGTGGCCTTGTCGGGCGGGATCGGTTGCTAGATGAGATAACCTGCAAGCCTCCGGTGATGCTCATCAACGGAGATGCAGACCCTATGGTCCCGGCGAGCGCACAAGCGCCCGCGCTGGAGGCGTTACAAGAAGCTGGTGTTGTTGCCGCGGGACAAATCATGCCCGGCTTGGATCACAGCGTGAATGCGGATGCGCTTATTCTTGGTGCACGCTTTCTTTTGAGTGCTTTCGACTACCGCGAGAAAAACCCCATCTAGGCTGCAGCGGCTTTTGAACGGCGCCCAAACCAGCGAGAGGGAGAGAGCGAAGAACGCGCCCTGTTCACCTGTGGCTCTACATTGATGCCGAGCTTATCCGAAAGTTGATCAGCGCCACCTATATAGTCACCATCCAGCCAGATTTGTGGAACGGTGACCGGCGTTTTCTCACCGATGTAAGCTTTCACACGGGGAAACATTTCATACATGCGGCCTGGGTTTTTCACCACGTCATGGTAGGTGTACTCGATACCTGCGTCATCGAGGTATTTTTTCGCCCGCGTGCAATGAGGACAGCTCTCCTTGCCGAAGAGTTGGTTCCCCTCAACTGGAAACCTCTCGGTTGCAATGTTCATGACCTTCTCCGCCAATACGCCACGGTTCAGCGCTTCGCCTTCTGACACGAGCTCTCCGTCAACCAAGACGATCGGTGCATGCCAGGCACCTTTGCGAAGTGGCTTCCACCATTCCGACAGCCACTCACGAACATCAAGTTTAACGGGCACGCCGTTCAGCTCGCTCGCCATGGTGTCTTCTATAATGTCGACGGTGAGCGCGCATTCACCACAGGGGATCTTCACCTTGAAGGGTCCCCATTGCCCGGCCCAGCGGTAGAGTGTGACTTTGATTGGTGTTGGGGATGTATCTTGATCGGTCATGGCGCAGCTCTTGTTGAGATTAACCAGTAGATACGTGCGTTCATCCGAAATCCAATTGAACCCGCCTGACATTTCTGTGACTGCGCGTGAGCGGCGCAAAACGCGACGTCATATCGGCACACTGGACAGCGCAAGGCCTATGGTTATCTTCACGGGCAATTGGTCGTAAGAGCAAAACAGACGGGAGTTATCGGATGGTGGATCCGCGTACGCCCATCCTGGTTGGATGTGGGCAGGTAGTTCAAAAAGAAAAAGATCTGGATAAGGTCAAAGACCCTGCCTCGCTGATGGCGGACGCCGCGAAGCTCGCGCTAGCAGATACGACGATTGCCGAGTTGACTGGCATGCTCGACACCATCACCTGCACCCGCTTTGTGATCGACAGTCCCGGCAGCCGTGAACTCCCGATCAATCAATATGCGAACCTGCCTCAGACGCTTGCCAATAAGCTGGGGGCAACACCGGCAAATACCTGCTATGGCCCAACAGGCGGCAACACGCCACAGCTCCTAGTGAACTACAC
>NZQM01000125.1 GCA_002695905.1 Parvibaculum sp. | reverse complement strand
GTTGACTTTCTGCCTTTTTTCTTTTTGTTAACTGATGCTAGTGCAGCTTCTTCGGCATCTTCATTGATAGCTCCTGTTGGATCAGCTGCTGCTATTTCAGATTCTGTTGGAGTGTTAGTAATTGTTTCATCTGGATCACCACTGCTTGGTGGATTGTAAGCTACAGGCTTTGGTGCTGGTGGCACTGGTGGCATACTTACTTTTGGTTTAAAAATTCTGCTCATGGTTCATTCCTAATGGGTTGTAATTATTGTCAGCTATACGCTGGGTTATTTCTTTATCATCTCGTAATTCTTCTAAGCCGACAGCTAAACAGCGTAGGCTGTCACATGCGTGACTGCTCCAGTCGTGGACTGGTTTCATATTAAAAACTTGTAAGGTGTCGTTAAACTTACGGTGATAGTTCCGCAAAGCATCTATAAGTTTCTTGCAAGTATCAACGTCTAGCCAGCAACGGTTTAGCAAGAGTTGCGTATAATGAATACCATCCTCTATACTTAATTTAGGTACAATCTTAAAACGTAAACCTAACTCGTAGGCTATTTCACGCCTGGACTTACCATTAGTAAACTCACGTTGTTCTAGATCGTGTGGTCCGTAATGGTTCTTGTAAACGTAATCCTTACCGTTAATCACATTAATGTAATGGGGTAGACCCTCATTACTGTTTTCATAATAATCTATAATCTGTACAGCTCGACCTACTTGCTGAAAAAACAAGATAACGGTTTTATCAGAGATGCCTATATCCCATGCCGTACTAACAGGATAAGTCGGATCATATGGCACTCGACCAACTTGACCTTTGTTTTCAATCTTTTCTACTATATCTCCATAGATAGCACCTTCTAGAGCTGCTACCCAATCACACTCGAACTCTTGTCGGTATTTATTTTTACCCATGAGTTCTAAAGCTGCATCTAATTCTTCTTGGTCAACAATGCCTGTTTCCGATGCTTTAGCAATCTTGGTGTACCAGGTCTTATCTTTCAAACCGTGTTGGTACTTATTATAAAAATCATTACTCATGCCTTGTGGTGTACCCACAAAATAACAAAAGCCTTTACGATCTGACAGAGCTGGTCGAATAATCTCAGGAAACAATCGTGGATTGATCTGAGCATATTCGTCACAGATAATACCATCGTAGTAATTACCACGAAGGCTATCAGGATTTTCAGAACCTAAGAGGGAGATCTTTGCTCCGTTAGGCAGAGTGCAACTAAGTTCTTGTTCATTAAACTTTGATCCAGGTATGACACCAGCATAGAATTTTAAGTAGTCAAAAATAATTGACTTAGTTTGTTTATAAGTTGGTCCGATGTATGCGTACCGTGGATTCCATTTGTCGTTAGTTAACGCCCTTTTAATTAGTTCATTGATGCACAATACGGATTTACCAGCACGCCTGTGAATGCTGAGTACAGCCCATCTATGTTTACTTAGTTGTGTATGTATGTCTTGTTGTAATGGTCGTGGACTATACGGAATAGTTATCTGCATTAATGGACCGTTGGTTGTTTGCCATCTATATCTAGCAGATCAATATTTAAGTTGTTGCAAATCCAATCAGACACATCTTTGCCGTGAATATTATTACGAAAGCCTGTAACGCTAATTATTAAACTTTTGCTAGTTTCATCGTAAACGATCATTGCTAGCAGATCTTTTAAATCTTCATCCATATGCGTGGTTCTATTAATTTCCTATTCTATATACGCTACAACCCCAGCCCAATATCTGGGGGTGTGGGGGGGTCGGTGTTTCCAAAACACATGCCAAAAAAAATAAGGCTTTACCTAGCGTGATAATAAAAAAAAGATCGGCAGTCCTTATCGTGTCCTAGGATTACCAACAAATAATTTTAAAAAGTACCTGACCTAGTACCTCGAGCTGCCATACATCGTTGCACTTTAGTATCATTCCAATCTATCGAACTCCATGACGTGCGTGCGTACTCATACATCTCTGTATAATATATGGGAGATATCACTTGATCTCTGGTATTACCTCACTACTCCAAGCAATAGTCATCTTGGTATCAGCCTTAACATCTGCTTGTATCTTATCACCGAATGTACCAGCTAATAGTTTACTACTCATCCAACGTGCATGATGTAGACGTTCTCTGTTCCATTGTACTGCTTGTGGTTCACACTCTTGTTGCAGTAACTCCATCATACTATCGAGGTAAGTCCATGCTCCAAGTTGTCTAGCATCAGCTATCTCTTTACGAATATCATCGTCATCCTTCATCCAAGAATACACAGTTGTGACTGCTGGATAATCCTTATCACTACATATCTTGGATAGTGGAATGCCCTGTTGCAGCTTCTCTAGAATGGTTGGGATCTTCTGTTTTAAGTTTGTCTTTGACATGTTTTAAATTCATTAATGCTTTTAGTTTGCCTTCAGGTGTCTTTGGTCCTGTCGATAACCCACCATGTAACTTACACTTACCATTAGCAAGTGCTTTAGCTTTACAAGGTAATCGAGTGGAACGAGCATAAGCTCCACACTCTTTTTTATGAAGTGGTCTACCTACCATGATGGGCTATCTTAACAAAGAAAGGAATATCAAATACAATGATTTGCAAATGATAGTTAAATAACTATTTGATTTTGTCATACTTGTCTAACAAATATTTGTCATAAGCTACCAGATACTTAATATAAATTAGAACTTCTAAGTACATTTGTTTAACCTTGTGTCGATGCATGCCAAGTTTCTTTCCAATGTGTACATATGGCATACCCATACCTCTGGACCAAACTAGTTTACGTTCTGTAGTATCAAGCAATGGTGTGATGTGATAGAGCAAGAAATCATACCGTGCTATTTCTTTTGACGATGCAGCACTGCGTGTTGGTTTCTTATCCCAGGCATTGTGTTCAGTGACATCGTGCTTGATGTCAAACTTCATACCATTGTAACCTTTCTTATATGCAGCTGGGAGTTTACGATCCGTAGCTATTGCTTCTTCGAAGGCATCAACTAACCAAGCTGTGGAAACTGTTTGAGCCATTTCTTATCTCCTTTCATTACATCATCCCAAAACTGTTTCTTACGATCAGATGATAGGTTTTTTAAAAAGTTGTAGAGCTTGTCCTTCTGAGCTTTAGGCACTCGTGCTTTCTTAGCAGCGGTCTGCTTCACAGCAGACCTGTAATGCACATTGCTATGTTTAGCAGTGGATTGGATGAGAGATTTTACCTTACCCCCTCGTAAATCATGTCTAGATATATCTGGTCTAGATATATCTAGTTTAGATATATATTGTTTATTAATATATACACTTTTTGTCACATCATTGACTGGGAAGTAACGACACGTTGACGCTAACCGTTTAGATACAATGAATTCCTTATCCCTTAGTTCTTTAATACATCGGATAACAGTACGCCTAGAGATGTGCAAATCTGACGCAATGGTAGCTTGACGTGGCAAGCACTTACCGTATCGATAGTACAAGCTCTCCAGATAAATATAAACTATCTTAGCCTGGGGGGTGATGTCCTCACGAATAAACCGATCTAATGGATTCATTGCAGCAATGATATGTTGTCGAGTTCATCAGCTGGCACTCGATAAAACATTGGTCGATTACCTACTTGAGCTGCATAGCGTTCCATTTTGCTATCACCAGCTCTACGAAACCCAACCACCTCATACTTCGTGTTAGAATGTACCAGGACCAATATATGCACCAAGTGATCTGGACTGTTAGGTTTGATAACTAAGAAGTTGCTATGTTTGTTTGGATCAATCGTATGATGCAGCTGTGCTTTGATCTCGTAGTCACCAAGATCAGGTCGGCTAAACGTGTTGATTGAACCATCCCAATACATGCCGAGAGCTTTAGCTACAGCACACTCTGCCACTGCCGATACCACTGACCAGCCAACATCTGATATGGGTGTCCAGACGCTACCATATCGATCCTTATGCCCATTTAAAATTGATTGCACCTTACGATCTAGTCCGACCTGTGCTGCCATTTTATATTCGTACCACTCCAGTTCAACTATCATTAGCTTTAGCTTTCCAAAATAATACTTCACGCTTTAGATCATCGATTTGATTTTCTAATAACATCAAAGCTCGTTCATCACTGATCTCAGGAATGTATGGCACATAGTCATTGATCTGCCGTGCAAACCGACCAGTCATGTCGTGCTTTGGTTCACAGCCACCACAAACATATCGTCTGACACTGTCGTAACTAAACAATGCAATACCACAATGCTTACACTTGCCTTGCTTGTGCAGATTTGTCACATTACCAACCATACTCATCCTCTGGATTTAATGGCATTAGTTCTTACCTACTTTTAATGTGGTTATGTTTTCACAGCATGCTCTAGTGATAGCTATGGCTCTGCCTGTTGTGCCATCACTGCAAAAGTCAGCACTTAAAACTATGCGGTCAGCTTCATCAGTAATTAACCAACCAACTGACACGACAGGCTCAGTCTTTGCAGCCTGGACCTTCTTCAGATCATTCCAACCTGTTTCAAAGTCACATGGATCATGCCATTTAACTTTGACCAATCTAAATTGATTAAGGTTGAACTTCTTGCTCATGCAGCTCCCTGTACTTGGCAACAAAGTCATTAGCAGTTACTGCCTGTTTAGTTTTGTCTTGTATCCGAATCAGTATGTTGAGCTTGGGATAGCGTGTGCCAATACAATAACGCATAGCCGAAGTGGGAGATTTTAAGCCTAAAAAGGTAGCTAACTCCTTATAGCTCATGTTATTTAGTGTCCGATAATCCTCTAAAAGCATAGTGGAATCAAGGCTAGTGTAGCTTTTACTGTCTGTAAATAGAACGGTTTACTACATTTCGTAAACATGATAGTTTTTCCATTAGGGATACTTAAACAACTATGACTTCAGATACTGGCACACCATTTGACGGCAACATGATTGTTAAGAATGTGCTACACCGTTATACAATATCACAGACAGACTTGTGTCAAAAACTTGGCTACAGTCGTGAAGCCTTTAGCAAAGTTGTTAATGGACATAGAGCTTTGTCAGTTGTTAAGGCTAAAGAAATTGCTTTGGCGTATGATTTAGATTGGCGTAGCTTTTATGAAACGCCAGCTGATCGTTTTATACCAGCTACTGGCTGTACTGAAGGTCTTTTTATACGCAATTTAAGACAAAACTGGATGGTTAAGTGTCCTAAAGAATGGCACTATAACTCAGAATTTTATGTAATCTGTAAAGAGGGTTATGAATATAATGAATATACTTATGTCATTACTAAGAAATCTGTACCCTTTGCCTATACTAAACAACTTAACGCCTGGACCTTATATACATTAAAGGATGGTAGTAAATTGATTGGTTATGCAGATGGTTATTTAGACAGTGAAGGTAAAATGATTCGGTTTTATAATTGTGAAACTAAAGCAATTATAAGTGTGCCATCTAAAAAGATAATAACAATGCAAAAAGGCAGATCCTTATTGCCACCAGTAGATCAAAAATAAACCTACCGATTCTCAACTATTTTCTATGTATGTTCTATACATAAAAAACAACTAATATTTATTACTAATATTTTTTTCTCAAAGTCGGTTATTTTTTTATTTACAAAGTAGCTTTTTTGTTTATTTTTTTATATCAACAAAGATAGAAAAATGGACGCACAAATTAGTACAGACTTTAAACAATTGATTGACTCACCAAATGCAGAATTATTTGGCACATGGAACTTCGATCATCACTCAGCTTCACAGCTGAACTTGCCAGAAGGTAATTGGGCATGGAAATACTTTTGTTGCACGCAAGAAGATAGACGCAAATTTAAATTTACTGCCAAGCCAAGACTTGGTGTAGCTGTCGGTGGTGCAATAGCGTTAATGTATGCTGACATCATCTGGACTTACAATTCAGAAAAAATAGAAAACACTAAAATAACTTTTAAAGATTACTTACGAGTTGTTGATGAAGATTTAGCTGCTTACGAGCCTATGTTTGATGACAAAGAAGAAGCTCAACATGCATACCATAAAACTATTGCTCACAAGATGGCTCACCAATTACATAAAGGTATTAAAAGCCTGGCACTACAAGGTGTAGTCGAGTCAGAAGCTAATCGGTATTACAATGTCGGCACAGAGATTGACCTGTTAGGTCGAACTGACCTAGAAAATGAATTTTGTGTAGTAGAGATCAAGACCTTACCACCAAGACGTGGCAAACTTAAAAAGGATGGCACTTATGGTTTTAGTACGCAATCTATTAAAGAACCAAAGATAGATGCAGCTCGACAAATTGCATTGTATTGGGCAGCTACAGGCAAAAGACCGTTCCTGGTGTATGCCAATGAAAACGAATATACGATATTTGATCCTAGCAACTCAGACTTACTAACTGAAGCTGCAATGAAAGATCACCTCAAGTTCTATAAGTCCAAAGCTAAACTGCGTGAGAACTTACTCATACAAGCAGATGGCAACATCAATAAACTATTAAGTTTGGTAAGCCCTGATTGGGAGCATCCATACTATTGGGATATTGGTGATGAATTTGTAGAACAAGCAAAGATTGATTTTAACAAAGCAATGGAAGGATAGTATGACTACGAAGAAAAAAGAAATCGTTTGGGATAATCTTAGTAAGATTGATTGCAACGAACACACCGAGAAAAAAGGTAACTTAACTTATCTGTCTTGGGCATGGGCATGGGGTATGATGATGCAAAACTACCCAGACGCAACATATAGATTTAAAGAGTGGGAAGGTTATGATGTCTTGTATTACAAGAATGGCACAGCTGCCGTGTCTTGTGAGATGACCGTCAACAATACTACTCATACGATGTGGCTAGCTGTCATGGACCATAAGAACCAAGCAGTAGTAAATCCAACAGCTACACAAATATCTAACACCAAAATGAGATGCCTGGTCAAAGCCATGGCTATGTTTGGGTTAGGTCATTACATCTACGCTGGTGAAGATGTACCTGAAGATTTATCCGTATCGGATGAAGAACGGCAAGCAGAGCTTATTAAGTTAATGAGTGGTGCTAGTCAGGTTGCTAAATTAAAGGCAGTTATAACGCAGCAATCTAAGTGGGTAAAATCCATGGAAACTAAGAACCCTGAGATCTTTCATAAAGTTCACGAGGTTTATTCTTTAAAAACACAAGAACTGTCAGAAGGAAAAATAGCAAATGGCAAATGAAAAAGTAGCAACAATTAAGTTGTACCCAGCAGATCCATCTAAATATAAATCTAATCCACCAGCCTATACAGGACCAGCAACGGTGAATGGAGATCAAAACTTTAGAGCTTCTGCTTGGAAACAAGAAGATAAAAGTGGCAACACACACTTGTCTGTATCAGTACAGGCAAAGATGGAGTCAACAGCACCATCAGGTGGCTACCAAAAAAATGATCTAGAAGAACTAGATGACAAGATTCCTTTTTAATTGATCAAGGATAGTCTAACTCACACTCCCCCCATTAACGATTCTCAGTGTGGGTTAGGCAAGAAAGAAACAATGGAAATATTAAAAGAAGCAGAAAAAATATTTAAACAACGGCACAATCAGTATGGTGATTTTGTACCAAGATTTAAAAAGACCGCAGCTCTGTACGCAGCTTTACTTGGTATCAAGGTCGTAGGCTCAACTATCTGCAAACTAATTATATTAGAAAAACTAAGTAGGTCAGGACACACATACATAAAAGATAACTGGCTAGACATTATTAACTACTCATTGATGGGAGAGATTTTACAAAAGCTTGAAGATCAAGAGAAGAAGCAAAAGGTACAACCAATAAAATGACACCAAACCAAGTTAAAGTTTTAGAATTTATTAAGAAGTTTATAGCTAACAATAGCTATTCACCAAGCTATGAAGAAATAGCTTTGCACATGAATTGGAAGGCTCGTAGCCAGGTGCATAACGTCATCAGGCAATTAGAAAAACGTAAGTACATAACGTATCTACCTAACCACTCAAGATCGGTTGTTATCAATGAGCAATAGTGAACCAGATATGTTTGAGATAACTGACAATAGACGTAAAGGTATTACCATTAAGTTTATTTATAACAACATCAGCTGTTACCTTAACGCACAGTATGATGATAAATGGGATCTACGAGTAGTAAAATTATTTCCTAAACTAAAGTATGGCACTGACATGCACGAGATGTTGAAAGAACTGTCAGATGATCTGACCTTTAGATTACAATGCTATGCTAATCCTGGTGATGCATTGGCTAAAATGAGATCAAGTGTACTGCGTAGAGTAGACGGCACGCCAACAACAATCCGTGGTGCAATCATTGATCGATTGTTTGAAGATCCGTATTTAGAAAAGTAAGTGGAGAACCTAAAGGTCCATCTACAATGTGACTTGTGTCACCATAGATTTAATCCATTTAAACGTCATACAAAGTTTACCTGGCAATACGACTATCGAGGTATAGAACGTGTATTTTGCCAAACTTGCTCAAAAAAAGAAGCTCTGAGAGCCACGAGGATTAACGAAAAGAGGGCAGCTGATACTACAGCATACCCTCAAAACAGCCAAATTAGAGTGAAATCTGCTGTGAAAAAGCAGCAGCCAAACTTTGTGAGATCTGCTGCTTATCCTCAACAGTATCAAGTGAGTGTCCGTAAACAGAAGCAGTAAAGCCAAAGTCTTTGTGTCCTAAGATAGTAGGTATTTGTTTAAAGTCTAAACCTAGCTGCACTTGTCGTTTCAACAACATACTAGCATAGAAGTGTCTAAACGAATGCAAACCAACCCAGCCTGTAATACCTAGCTTAGCTTTTAACTTATCTAAACTTTGAGATATTTGATTGTGAGGTAGTGGGTTGCATAATCTTGTATGTAAGACTAAGTCTTTAGGATTGTGCTTGCCTTTGTTAGCTTCTTGCCAAGCAAACAATGCATCAGCTAGCTGTGGCACTAACGGCACTTCTCGTTTAGCATTCTTATTTTTTAAACGATTGCTAACTACATTGTTTTCATCAGCCTTAGTTCTAACCCAGATTTGATTTAATGAATACTTAACATTTTCCCATTTCAAACCACGGATCTCTGACGGTCTAAGTCCAGTAGTTATAGCAATAAGAGTGTACATAGCTAAGTAGCCGTCAGCCTGGTTAAGCAATAGTTTAACATCAGCTTGATCTGGTATTGGTCGTTCAATCACACGGTGCTTTGTTTCTATGCTTTTCTCAAACTCATACAAAGCAATCCTGTTCTTAAAGTTATGTGTCTTTTCAGATTTCTTAGCTGCTTCTTTTAACCTGGTAACTGACCGATCAATAGCATCATCACTATAGTTAAATGCTTTTAGTTCTTTCTCAGCAGCTTCCATGTCAACCACATTGACTTGTTTGATTTTCATATTCCACAGCTAAGTTTTTTCCCATCGAGCTAAGACTATCTTCATCTGTCGGTAAGTTGAATCTTCTACCTTACCTTCACGACTAGCAATCAGATCTTGTATTGATTTACCAACAGTAGGGCTTTCAGTTTCTATAACTGCCTGGTCAATGTTTTTATTAATGTCATTGGCAGCTTGCGTAGATAGTAGTTTAGCTAATCCTGTACCATGTTTGACAGTTGACCACGATTGGGTTTTGTTAGTTCTTGGATCTCTTACACGATAGTATAAGACACCAGCCTTGTGTATTTTTTGAGCTTCAATCATTGTATTATTCCTCTGTTAAAATGTAGCTTAATTGCTACAGTCCTTAACGTAATACCTAAGTGGGAATGTGTCAATACTAGTACCTGGTACAGTACCTTTGGTGTATTTTTCGTTAGTATTTATGGGGTTTTTTAGGGAAATTTATTTTGGGTAGGATATTAAAATTTGTTACTTTTTAAGGATCTCTGTAGATTTGCAGTCCTTTTTGATTCGTTGCTACAACTCAAATACTCGTAAGAAGTACCTCAACTAGTACTAGAGTAGTACCTCGATTATTATTGAAAGTGCCAAAGTGGGAATGTATAAGAAGTACTTTAGAGGTACTACTATGGTCCAGTGGGAGAATGGTTATCCGATGGATTGCAAATCCATTTACATCAGTTCGATTCTGATCTGGACCTCGATTAGTCTATGATGTAGTCACATCTTATATGGTCAGTAAAGCATGTAGTTTCTTGCCGAGCATCATGGCATAAAAACCTTTTACGAAAACCATCATATTCTTCCATGACCCAGCCTTTATCATTACGCCAGATCTCTTTCTCACACTCAGCACATGTGCCAAGCAGAGCATCCTTTACTTTACGCATTAGTTAAGCAGTGGATTATCCAGTTTAGTTGCAAGCTCATTCATACGCATCTCTAGGTATTTGATTAAACTTTCCTGTACGCCAAGAGTTTCTTTTAAGGTTGATAGATCTGCATTGACCTTAGATAGATCTACAGTTTCATTAACTACAAATTCTTTGTTT
>NZQM01000124.1 GCA_002695905.1 Parvibaculum sp. | reverse complement strand
TGGTTTAGATAAATGAATTGTTACACGTCTGTCATAACACCCATTCCTTCCAGTTCTAACGCGTCTGCGGCATGGTCAATGTATCTATCCTCGACTTCAATAATGACCTCGTATTGATGAACACCTTGCATTTCGTAGATGTCGTACAACCAAAAAGGTTTGTCGTTAACCATACGTCCGCCTGCGGTGTACAACACATCAATGACATCTTCAATGTCTGCATTGACACGCAAGAGGTAGCCGCCGTAATTTCCTTTATTCATATCTTAATTTTATCCTTCGTAGGTAATCATTTCATCAATCAGTGCGGTCAACAACATGCGTTGCTTGCCATTGGGCATGTCCATTGCATCTTCGTATGCCGCGTCTAGCACATCTTCAAACGTGCGGAAGTCGTCTTCCACAAATGAATCAATAATCGTGCTTACTACTTCCAACACAAATCCACCGTACTTCTCGGCCTCTTTGTAGTAGTCTTGGAGAATGTCCAAGTATTCGTCGTAATCGTACATATCGTTGTGGTTTAGTAGTCCAAAGTAATGTGGGCAATGCCAGCGTTGTACCATTCTAAATAGCAATCATAGTCGTCCATCAAGTCCTGCAACTCCCGTGAGACGTAGGGGTCGTTTTGGAAAGGGGGGTAGTATTCAAGGTGTTCGTTACTCTCTGCGCTCACCTCCACATAGTCGTCAAACACGTCGATGACATATACACCAATACGCTCGAGGTCGTCTATAAGTTTGTCAGGAATCATATCGTTGTGGTTTTAGCCGTAAAGTTCTGCGCTCAAATAGTCACTACTTACGTTCAAAATGTCAATGTCGTTGAAACCCATATCACGAACAATATCGGTAATGTCGTAGTGCCATTCCTTTGGGTGTCCATTGCCATTGTTGTAAATGACAACCTCAGCAAGGCCGTATGAAGTAATGTTGGCGTTGTCAACCTCGTAGCCCAAGCGTTCTACTTGCTCGACAAATTGGTCTAATTCTCTTTGTGTAATGTCCATATCGTTGTGGTTTAGCCGAATGACACTACGTCAAGCAACTCGTAAAGCATATTGTCAAGCAATGACTTTGCCTCACCTCGTGCGTCTCCAAAGATGTCAATGCGAATTTCACGCAACACCTCTTGAAACTCACGCTCGTCATAGGTGTCGTCGATTGCATCCAAAACCATTTCAACCGCCTCATCAAATGCTCCGCTGGTGTTAATGCCCATTCGGTCTGCATCGTCCAAGTAGCTGACGACTACGTCTTCAAGTTTGTTGTAATTCATATCGTTGTTTAATTAAAAAGTTTCAATGACCACTTCAATTTCCCATTCGGTGCTGCCATACGAATCCCTCACGGTGTAATCTTCCATCCCGTTGTCAACTAATGCGTCGGCCAACTTGTAGGGGTCAATGCCGTCAGGGTTGATAACGTAAAACCGCCCGACATATTCGCCTCGCGATGTCTCGAAATAAGGCCGTGTCATTTCATAGCCGTAGTCCATCAATGCTTGCTCAACAAATGCCTGTTCGATTTCGCGGTCAGTAATCTTGCCTCCGTATGCCATATCGTTGTGGTTTAGTACGCAATGAATCCATCACGCTCAAAATAATAGCTTGCCACGTCCGACCTAATGTCTTCAACTTCGCTTCGCAAGTCGTAAATTGAATCGTTGTTTACGTCATTCATTGCGTCGAATAAATGACGTGTATCGCGGTCAGAACCAATTTCTTTTACAGCAATTTTAATAGCGGTCTGAAACGCCTTTTCTGCCTCGTTTAGTTTCATTTGAAACTCGTAAAGTGCTTCGTCAGTATTCATATCGTTGTGGTTTAGCTGTATTGTTCTAGTGTGCCAACGGCTGTAAGCAGCACGTCAATGTAAGTTTGTACTGCGCTCTCTGCGTAGTCGTAAGCCTTAGCCAAATGGTCTCGTATTGCTTCCACGTCTCCTTTCTCTGCTGCGTCCGCTGCATCCATGAGGCAGTCGTACACTTGCGAATCCAGTTCTGGAAATACCTCAAGGGCTACATCGCCAATAGCGTATGACAATGCCTCACCTGTTTCGCCCCATGTATCAAATGAGTCGTCTACAAGGTTTTGTGCGTCACGCTTTGCGCTTAGTGCTGTTTGTCTCATCTCAGACAATGTAACATTATTCGCACCTTTTCCAAACTTTTTGGCATACCTTGTTTTCAACAAAGCCTTGTAGAAATCTACTTTCATGGCATCCAACGCAGTTACTGGGTCTTCTGCTGGCACTTCGCTGTCCTCTACCGCTTGGGCTTCACCGTCGTATTCCAAAAGAACACCGTCGTACACCTCCAAGTCAATTCCGCCCTCAGTGGTATAGCTACCGTTTGACAATTCGATAGGCTGTCCCTCTTCGTCCAGTGTGTAGACTGGTGCGCCTACCGTCAACTTCTCATGCTCTGTTACCACAGATTTGCCGTTGGTCAACGTAGCCTCTGCGTAGAAGTTCTTTTTGTTTAGAACTACAGCGTCAAAGATGGCTTCAAGCATGCCCTTTTTTTTTGGCTTCTTGGCGGCTTGCATCTTCTGGACCTTATCCAAAAAGTAGCCTTCGATGCTTAGTCCCTTTGCCTCTCCCGCTTTAATCTTCTCCCAAATTTCTGGGTTGTCTACCTTGGCCCGTACCATCCATGTGCCTTTAGGCAAGTCAGTAAAGCCATACAGTTTGGCCTTGTCTACTGACGGGTCTTGGATAATCCATGACTCCACTACGCTTACACCCTCGACAGGCTCGGCATGTTCAAAGGTGTGTGCGTTGGCTCTGTTGTTTTTCAAAAACAACTCGCTTGCCAACTTAACTGTGTCCTGAGAGAAATACACATCGTACTCTTCGTCAGCGGCTTCGTCGTACCTCACAATTTTAAGGTCTGGAATAAGGGCAGGTGCAATCAATGTGCGCTGCTCTTCGTCCATCTGTGCAAGGTGAACCATTTTGTTCTGGTTGCCTTGCTTGTTGAAGGCTACCCAGTTTACTTGAATAGCAGGTTCACGAACCAACGAAATAGCCTCTACACCAAAGGCGTGACTGTCTTCGTCAATCAATAACTCGATAAGTTTGCGACTCATTCTACTGACAAATAAATATCGGTAAGGTTTACGTCTATAACTCTGTCTACTACTTCTGCATAAACTCCTTGTTCGTCGAGGGTGTCGATAATTACCGCTTCGGCCAAGTCTACATCGCGTGTAGGAACACCTACGACTAATTCATTTGTGTTGTGTACATAGTTAATTCGGGAAATTTTAATTCCCTCAGACTTCAAATCATCTGCTATATACACGTTGTATAGATACTTGTACATACTCTTCAATATAAGGTGTTTACAACGAGGCTCTTTGTTCAATGCGTCCTAAGCGTTCTGTTTGTCCTTGCAGTTCTGACTGCACAACAAACGCCTTGAAATTACGGTCCTCGTTTCCGCTGGTAAATTCATTCTGGTTTTGCTGTGGAATCAAAGGTGTCACCTGTACTGGGCTGCTGGCAACACTTGTCGCTCCTGAAGCCTGTGCCTGATTCATCAAACCTTTGACTTGTGCAAAGGCTGCTACGATGCTACCTACAATGCCTGCGATATATCCTGCAATAACAAACGGTGCGGCTGGTCCTGCATCCTTACCTGCTTTTACCGCTGCTGCAATACCGTCTGCAATCGCGGTAGCCTGCGAAATAAGAACCTGAGTAATAGCCAAACGCTTCGCCCTCTCTGCTCCCTGCTCTTCAATACGCTGTATCTCTTTGTCTGTTGCGTCCCTTTCGCGTGCTGCGTTGACTTCTGCCTGTGTCGTCTCTTCTACCAAATCTTGGTACTGCCCAATCACGCTATTAAGATTGTCGACCAAATTGATTTTACTCTGCAAGACCCGTTCGTCTTCCTTCATCTGAGCGTCTGCACCTTCTTTCGCTATTGCTGCTTTGTCTGCTTCAAACGCCTTCAAAGCTAATAGTTCAAGTTCTTCGTTGCCCTTAGCAACCAACATGCGTTCTTCAAAAGCCTGTTGTGCATCCATCAAAGACACCTCTGCGTCAGTCATAAACATCTTGCGCAACTCCTCTTGCAGTCGAGTCTGCTGGTCCAGTTCCTTGTTAGGTATTGCAGCGAGGTCGTCTTGCCTTGCCTTTTCCAAAGCAACCGTGTCTACCCCGTACTCCTCAGCCAACTTAATTAGTTCGTCGTATTGGTCATTGACTTGTTTGCGCTGTCGTTCATCTTGTGACAGTGTTGCAGACTCGATGCGCTCCAAAGCGTCTTTCTCTTTGTCTGCTCGTGTCTCGTTATAGCCGTCTTGCAATTCCGTCAACTGCTCGTTATGCTTTGCCTGTAGACGCTCTAAATCTTCGTTGCTTAATTGAGCAGACTTGGCCCTATCCATCTCTGCCTTTTGCTGACGCTTCAGGCGCATCGTCTCCAACTCCTCACCCTCTTTGCCTAACTCCTGTTCAAAGATTTTTAAGTCTTCCAAGAACTGTAGCCTTTGTTTCTCTCTCTTCTCAGCATCCGCGATAGCCCTTTTACTGGCCTGCTCTGCTGCTCTCTCCGCTTCCGCACGCTCCTTTGCGCGCTCTGCGCTCTCACCTACAAGAGCATTGTACGCTGCCTGTGCTGCTGCCAACTCAGCGGTTGCCTCTTGGTTTGCTGCATCCGCTTGCGCCTGTTCTGCATTTACGCGTACCTGCGTTTCCTGCAACGATTCCCAAAAAGTTTTTTGCTCATAGAGACCATTAACCGTTTGGTCTTGTGCGGCTAAATCTTTTTGCTGAAAATCTGCAAGCGTTTGCTGTTGCTTTATACGCGCACGCTCCAAGTCTTCTTTGACCTTTAGTGCTGCATTTGCCTGTTCAATTTGCGTTGCTGCATCTGCCTCAAGGTCGATAATGTTGTTAAACTCTTTGTTCAAAGCAGCCAAAGCCTCGGCCCTTTGCGCTTCTGTTGCGGCTTCGTTTTCTAAAACAGCAATGTACCCTGACGTACTTGTGGTCAACTGCCTAACCGCTTCATCTTGTTCTGCTGTCAACTTAGCATTTTTCTCCGCTTCAGCATCTACAAAGCCCAGTGCCTCCGCTACTGCATCCCAGTTTTCAATCAATGCTTCAAGCGCAAGAATAATAAGACCAATACCAATGCTCGCCCATGCCGCTTTAAGAGCCTTAAAACTGCGTGACACACGTTTAACTCCACGCTCTGTAGACTTAAAAGAACGCAGCAGTCCTTGAATGTTGCGAGGCAACAGCCCTGAAAACAAGTCTGCTACCCCTCCCCAATCTTTGCTTGCGTCTTTTGCGCTCCTGCTTGCAGTCTTGCCAACGTCGTTTAAGTCTTCTGCAAAGTCTTCCAACTGCCTTGCAGCGTCTTCTGTTTTAACCGTTAGGTTAACTGTAATATCACTTGCCATTATTCACGAGCATTTTAACCTTGTCCCACAAGGAGGTTTGCATGTCAAAGTACCCATACCAGCGGCTGTACAAAGGGCTACCCTTGTGCCTATAGTGCTTGCTAATTTCAATCATGGCAGGAATACCCCGCCCTACATCGTTCATGTACTCTCTCATGTAATTACGTTGTTGAACTGCACTACGTCAGTATTCATAAAAATTTGATTGTTGCCATCTTGGAACTGCATGATAGGTCGTTCCACATTGTTAGTCACCTCTCTAATGTCCTGAGCGCGTGCCACTACGTTAATAGTCCAATCTAAGTCGAGCAAATTGTGTCCTGTACACTCTACAAAAAACTTAGGAACGCCAGACAGCACTATAGTCTTTACCTCAATCGACGCGCTTGGGATGTCCCCGTTATCAAAAATCGTATTGTCTGTTGCTGGTTTAGCAGGTACGTTCGCTGTAGTTCGAACCGTAGCATCGGACTTACCAAACAACATTTGCCCATAGCTACTGCCAGCCGTGGTAACCTTAGCGACAAATTCTACTGTCATCCCTACAATCATGTCAGGCAGCATTGTTATACGCTTGTTGCCTAATTTTGTGTGCGCGATGGCAGGGGTGTTGCCTGTCGTCTGTGTCGTCAACATAAACTTGACTTCTGTGCTACGCGCTCCTGTGCGACTTTGCACCCTTTTGTGTTCGTCCGCGTTACTATCTGGCAAGAATAGACCTTGTGGAAAGTCGTCCTCTGGACCATGTGTACCACCACCTGAGCCGCCAGAACTGCCCTCGTCGCCTCCGCCTTCGTCTACACCACCTTCATCCCCGTCACCAATGTCGACCTCTTGCGTGTAGCACGTTTTGTTGGCTTCATTCCAAAACCACTGTCCCCCTCCTAACTCTTCACAACAGACAGCACTGCCTTCATCTTGTGGATTACCTGACAAGTCAGTCCACAAAACTTCAAACCCAGCCGTAAATCCTGAGACTAGCAACAGGCATCCGTCTACAGGTGTTTGGTCTACTAAAGCGTTTCCTCCCAAATACTTGCGTAAAGTAAGGTTGCACAATTTCTCTTCGCCTACTGCATAGTTGTCAATAGACACAAGCAGGTAGTAGCTGCCTGCGATAAAAATAATTTCATTGTATCGTAGGTTGGCTACATCTTCAGGCTGTAGCAAAGCACTGCATGTCACTATCCTTGCCTCGGTGCTATGCCTTTCGTTGTATTGCACCCTGTGAAAACGAGCAAAAAGTCCGTCACTGGTATTGCTTGTGTATGCGTCTGCCGTGCTGCTACTGTTCCAATTAAGCGTATAGTTTTGGCTTGTTTCTGAAACAGACTTGGCAATAGGAAACCCTGCCGCTGTGGCGGCTAATGTGCCGCTGTCGTGTAGCGTTAAGTCAACGTATGGACTGGGCGCAAATCCGCCATAAAAAAACAGCATAGGCCCGTTGTCTACGTCTTGCAAATTCCCATCCATGCCGTTTAGGTCTGCCCACATTCGCATCATGGTTGCGTTAAGAACATTGCTGTCGTAAACAGGCACAAGGTTCTGGTAATTGTATGGTATGCGCTTGGCTCTATATGGAACGAAATAATCCCCAACCACCCTGTCGCCTTGCGCAAGGTCTACCGTTGTCGTGCGCTCATACGTTCCATAGACTTTCTTTTTTTGATTGATAGAATACAGGTTCGTGCTGTCTTCCCCTTCTGCATTTGTGTAAGTTGTCGTTCGTGATAAGACATCTGTGTACGGCTTTACAACAAAGGGCGATGCTGTGTCAATATTTTTGGTCCAGTCTATTGTCACAGGATTGTCAGCATAGAATTGGTCACGACCCCAAAAAGTTATGACTTTGTTTGTGTCATCTGTTTCTATTACTAAGTTGAATTGGGTAAGAATAGCCTTGAGCCATTTGTCAACAGTCTCAGTACCCAAAGACCCAACCATGTCTACTGTAGCATCTGTATCTGTAGCAGCAATGATTTCAATGGTACTGCCTGCAAGCACTGTAAACGCAAAGCCCGAAACAATATCAATAGTTTGGAACGTAGGTGCAAATATGTCTCCTGCGCTTAGTTGCACGGACATGTCAAAAGTCGCTGTCAAAGGATAACTACTGTAAGGCGTTCCGCTTGAGTATTGGATTGGGTTTTGTTGCGCACCGTTGTTTGTATAACTCACAGCCCACGATGGCACTACTGGCGAAATATTTGAAAAATCGTGACTTAAATTTAGATTTAATCGAAAGGTGAAAGTGCCTCCATAGGGGGCTGTAAAATAACCGTTCGACCATAATTGTTCGGGGTCGTAAAACGGGGAACTTTCATTATCGAACAGCACAAAATTTTCTCCCGCACTTCCACCAATAATAATTTGGTCTGCGGCCTTTTGGATTTTGGTTGGACTAAGAGGTAGTTTCTTAAAGTCCTTGCCAGCAACGACCATGTACAACTTGTCTACGCCATAGGCACTCGTTCCAGACGTGTCCATGAAACCTTCGTTGCTTACAGTGTAGCCTAAGTAATCTGCTAATTGGTCAATGAGATACTCGACTTTGATAGCAGGCAACTGTGAACTGGCAAGCAGTTTAACCTGTGAGGCTAAGTCTGCGGTAATAGCATTATACTGTTGACCAAGTGCAGTGTAGGGCGTAGTTCTATCCGTAGACTCTTGGTAAACACCTTTGTCTATAAGAGGAAATGTAATGGTTCCGTTGCCTACGTTGCCACTCGTAATGTCAATACCCATGGAGTAGCTGGCTACTACGTTGGCCGCACTTGGTGCAAAATTCAAGTCTTGCGTTACTGTCCCGTCAGCCTGCGTAAATATGTCTCTCCACGTTCGCCCTTTTAGTTCTTGGAAAATGTTGGCTTGGTTTCCGTACACCACGCAACTGTACTTCCTGCCTTGCAGGTCTACGCTTTCCAAGTTCAAAATACCTTCAAGGACAGGTATGCTGTTGTCACTAATTACGCACTCTGTGTTGTTCAACCAATTAAACTGGGGAGTAACAGAGGTGTCCATGACATTGCTGTGCTGGAAAAAGCGGTCGTTTACTGTCGAAAAAGGAAGGTCAAAAGACAAACTGTGGTCCCCCGTCTGCGCTGTTACGTCGTCAAGAATTTCACGACCAAAAGACATCTCTAAACCTACGTCTGTGGTGTCCAAAAAAGTCCAGTTAGGCTCTCCTGCTACAAGCGGTTTCTGTGGTTTGACAGCAATCTCAAGCATTAGTAGGTCGGTGTGATGGGGTTGGCGTACTCAAACTCAATAGCGTACTGTACAATCTTCTCTTGTTTTTGATAGACCATGCTGACTTGGCTGTTTGTGATATTCACAGGGTAGTATTCTACATCTAACTGGTCTGTGTGGGGCTCAAATTTGTAAGCGTAAACCTGTGGGCTACGCAACAACTCTTGCACCAACTGACCTTCTGCATCTGTTATGGCCCCTGTGTTTGCTACATACTTGTCACGTATTGCGCTGACAGGCTTTATCGTGCCATGCAAATTCTGAGAGGCTGTAAGTTCAAACGTATTGCTTGCCGTGAAATAGTTTTCTCGCACCCTGTTTACCGTGTCTCGCGTGTAAGCATTTGACTGTTTTGTGTAGCCTTCAGTCCTAAAAAAGTCCCACCCCCCAAGGCTATTAAGAAACATGAATCGCGTCCCCCTACCTGTTTGACAATCTGTTTTTCTGTAAACCCTTAGTTGTTCTGAATACCTTGCGCTCGCTGTACCCAACGAAACAACGTAGTATTGCCAGCCTTCAACTATCGTAGGGTCAGCCGCATCTGGAACAAAACTCCACCCCCCTACGTCTACAGGCATGCAATACAAATTGACCACACCTGTCAATGCTGTAATATTGACGGGCGCAGTAATAGGCTGGGTCAAAGCATTGACCTCTACGCTTGAAGTTCCGCTGCTATACTTCATAAAATATCTGACGTGTGTATATTGATTTGTTACAGGTGATGACCCAGACATAGCGTTGTAAGACACATGCCCTGAGTCTGTTACGCTTGCAGTCATTTCTAACCTACCCTCTCGCCTTAGACCTGCACTCAAAAACTTTCCGTCTTGTGTTCCATCGTTTGCGTACACGTAGTCCTGCACCCCGTTGCGCGAAGTAGTCGTGTACCTATCAGAAAACGCTCCTCGTATTCCGTAGAAATCTTGGTCGGATGCCGCTACAAATGTTTGCGTGACAGCACCGTCAGCAGTGGCGCTGGACTCGTAACCTACCTCCAACTTAAACCTGTGTGCGCTGTTGCCTATGTTGCTTGCAACAACTGTTCCCACATTTAGAATAGGCTTGGCAACCTCTATGTACGACTGCAACACCTTGGAAATGTCTACTGCTCCACACCCTGCGTTGTTTGGAAACTTGCGGATAATAGGTGCTACCGTTGCTGCTCCCGAGGTGCTGTAGGCAGTAATCCGAAACAGATATCGAAAGTTAAATGTGTCATCGTAATCTGTCCCCGTTAGCTGAGTCAAGACATAGACGGGATTGTACACGCCTACTACTTGGTCAGGTTTTTGTATTGCTGTGAAACTCATTACAGAAGTTTGAAATTCATAACTAAGTTGGCCTCTTGGTCATCAAGGGTTTTTTGATAGTAATCACTAATGTCTTCGCTAAACGCATCTTCCAGTTTGCCCTTGTATCTCTTGTACAACATCTCTAAAGAAGGCCCAAGGAAGTTTGTAGGCGCAAGTCCATGCAAAAAAACCTTGCGGCTAATCATGCGTGCCATGCTATCGTAACTCATAAACCGTCCTGACTTTAGGTCACGCCACTGGTTGACGGGCTTGTCTAAAATCCACTGCCTTATGCTTGGCTTTAACCCTCCTGCTGGTCCTGTGCCTGAGCCAAACTTAAAAGGGCTGTTAGGTGCTTTGCTGTCGTCTATAGAGCCTCGCACTCCTTTCTCTACAAACATGGCATAGGGAGCAGAACGAAACGGGTAATCTAAAATGATGTCACCCTCTGCATCGACAAGCACCTCGTGCCTCGTGTCCGCACTTAGGTTGCCCGTCGCATTCTTGTTTTTCTCCGCAAGGACAGCACGCGCCTTTGCTGTTACAGCCTTTCCGTAATTGTCCAGAACCTTCTGCACAGTCGGCAGCGGTACATTTTCCTTGCCCCCAATGGCATTCTTTATCGTTAGCGCAATAGCCATTAGTTGTACAAGGCATCACAAAGGTTAACGGCATTAGGAACACGAAGCACAAATTGACAAGACCAACCTGTTAGTAGGTTGTCGAACCTGCTGCTATAGGGCTGCGTAGAAATCGGCATCTCAAATGCCCACCTGTCATCTGTTACGTTGTTGTTTGCTGTACTCATGGCAAGTTCAAACATCGCAATAACGTCAGACAGGATAAGCATGGTCTCAGCATATACGTCTGTCAACGTCTCTGTTTGCGCTTCAATTACAAGGTCTCCGATAATGATGTCGTAGGTAAACTCTGTCACCCCTCCGTCAATGTTTGCGGTTGTACACTCAGCATAAAGAAAAGGGTACTGGTCAACCGTTAGCTTGTCAATGTCAATCTCTTTAACGTTGTGCGTGTAGAAGGTCTGAAGGGTCTGGTGTTGGTTGACAATGTTGCGGAATGCCGCGTCGATGTCTTTAAGTGTCTGCATTTAATGATACGCTCTGAGAAAGTGAAACGTCTAATTCGTAGGCAAGGAACGTCAATGCCTCAGTTATCAATATACGCGTAACAGAATCGATGCGCAGCACGTCCCCATGTGCCATGTTATAGATTACTTGGTACCAACCCCATTTGCTTGCCACGGCATCAGTTGTACCCTCCCCTCCTCCTGTAAAGACCGCTGCGTATCTCTCGCCAATCTCAGACCGATATTGTAAAAAAAAACCATTGCCCCTACTGCTACGTCCATAGGGCATTGTAGCATCTTGACCCCTTGCCCCTCTGTTCCTTCGTATGGCTCTATCTCGTAGAGGTGTCTGCTGCTCTTAACTACGGGTCGATATAGGATAGCCAACACCTCCTCCAAATTGTCAAAGACCCCCTCACCTGTCCAGTGTTCGAGGTCTACAAACTCCCCTACTGTTAGCTTGGTGAAGTTGGGAATAAACCCATATTCCACACCTGCCATTGTGAACCTGTCAATCAAAGCGTGTTCTCCTCTGTCTGGTGTCTCCATTACCCATGACAAGCAACTCATAATCTTGTCAAATGATTCTTTCTCCATGACCCCTACCTGTTCACGGGTTAGCCCTGCAAGCACAAAGAGAATAGCGTACATCTTCTCTGTCTCTGTCTCTGCTACATCCATGCCAGCCTGCAAGCGTTTGAACTGCTCGACTGTAATGTCTTTGTAACTGTCTGGGATGCTGATTTTCAGTTTCATGATAGGTAGTAGTTGCCTTGTTTCTTGCTCAGTTTGTTAAGACAAACATAGCGCACAGCGTCCACCGCATGGTCGTACATGCTCACTGGTTGTCCTAACATGCGACCGTCTTTATCGGTCTTCCATTTGTAGTTCCTAAACTCTTTGTGAGTGTTGACGCTTTCTGCCTGCACAAACAACTTGCGTCTACGCATAATGTCGATGCCCTGCCTAATGCTGTCTGGCCCTTTCTTAGCAGGCTTGACATTAAACCCTTCTCTCCTTAACTCCTCGATGCTCTTTGGCTCTGCTGAGTCCGCAATAATTTCCATGTGCCTTGGTATGTCAAGGTCACGCATGTACACTGCAATGTCTTGGTTTGTTAGCCCTGTCTCGTAAAGCATCTCTTCTATGTAGATGTCACCTGCGTTGTCGCCTAAGAGGTACACGGCCATAAGCGTAGTTGGGTCTGTGGCATATCCCCAGTCCAGTCCGTAGGCCAGCAACTTTGCCTGCTCTGGCCTTTGCTTGTAGTTGTGTGTCACAAAGATGGTTTCTCTACTTATCCCCTTCAGGCCCAAACCAAACACCCTCCAGTAGTTTTCGTCTGTTTCCTTTAGCCTTTCAATCTCGGCTATTGTCTCCGCGTTTAGGAATGGGTTGTCCTTGTATGTGCTGCGAAAGAAACTTGCATCGCTCCGTGGTATCAATTCGTCGTAGATAAAACTGTACTCCATCGACGGGTTGAAGTCGCACACGAATTTGTGGGTTGTACGCATGAGCAACTGGTAAACCTCATCGCGGGTCAATTCGTTAATTTCGTTGACGTAGCACAAATTTCTCTTACGGCCTCTAATTCGGTCAGGGCTGTCTACTGAGATAAACTCAATCATGTTGCCGAACAGGTTGTAAGTCTGCTCCGTTTTGTTGTGGTGCTTCTCTGTGTACCAGCCTTGCGTTGTGAGTATCTGGATGAAGTCACGAAGGACCGAACCACGAAGGGATGGAAACGTCTTGCGCACAATGCTAATGACCCAACCGCTGTTAGGGTTGCTTGCACACCACTCTGCGATGACCTGTAAGCAACTAAAAGTCTTGCCCGACCTACTACCCCCTTGGTGAATAGATAGTCGATTCTTGCACCCTTTAAGGTCGTAGTAAGTTTTTGGCTGCCTCAATCCTTTTTGCCCAATTCTGTTTCTTTCTGGTCTGTGCGTTCCAGCACTTCGTCAAACCAACTTGGTTCTGTGGGCTGGATGTCCATGCTGACTGCCAACTCCTGTTGCTTAGGCATGAAGTAAGGGAACAGACCAGACAAAGCCTTTAGGTACTTGTCCGCGCTCTCTTGCCGCAAGCCATCCAAAGAGTCTTGTATGTGGCCTACCTCTCCTTCCATGATTTGGATAAACAGGGCGCGTGCCTCAGCCGTCACCTTGTCCCCTGCCCCCTTGGGTCTACCCTTAGGGTTTCCGCTTTGTCCTTTTTTAAATGGCATCAAATTGGCTTTTTGAATCCGTTGACCTGCACGTCCTTGTAGATTTCGTACTTATCCCATCCCTCAATTTCAGCCGCTTTTACTGCGTCGTCTATCGTGTAGCCGTGAACGGAGTCACCCACTTGTAAGCCCTCAGCGTTCATAAGCGAGGCGTACCAAGTGCGGCTTACTCGGTCGTACCAAATATCTACATACATTGTTTCTCGTTGTTGTTTACAATACGTCCAAGATACTCATTTGCTGACTTAGCACCACCTTCTTAGGCTTAGGGTGGTTGGCGTGTCCATCTACCCTAATCCATTTGTTGTCCCTTCCCACTTTAAGCCAACGTAGGTATCTCTGTTGCTCTCTCTGCATAGACAGAAAACCTCTCTCGTTTGTCTCTGCGTGTAGGAACTCCCCGTTAGGCTTCTGCTTCACCAATCCCATGTCCATCAATCTTGACAGTGAACTGGTCAGTGTCTGGTGTGCTATGCCTGTCTGCTTGCGCAAGTCTTGAAGGCTTACCGCTTTACCGCTTAGGGCGACGTAGGCTCTTTGTGTTTTGTTCTTTAGTTCTCCTGTGCGTACCTGCTCAAGAAATGCGTCGATGCTTTGCTTACTCATCTGGCAATTTTGTTTTGTAATGGTTAATGATTTTCTCTGTCTCTACCTTGTAAAAGTCTTTGAAGTCTCCGTCGCCTTGTGTCTCCCATACTCGGTACAACACGTTGCGCAACCGTTGGCTTTGTGTCTTCCTGTCGTCGTATAGGTCCAACTCTATGTTGTCCAACTCTTCAACTTCATCCTTATTCATGGTCTCTTCCCCTCGGAAGTACATGATTCCAAACCTATCCAACTGACTGTCTATCTGTGCTACGTCGTTGGTCGTCAACTCCTGCGTAACAAATCGCAGGCCCACGGTTCTATCCTTGCGCCTTTGGTAACCGTCCAACTGTGCTGCAAACATTAGTCGCATGCTGCCTCGTATGCTTTGCGCAGTTTGTTAATCTTTTGAACCAAGCACCCTCCGCACGATGTAAACTTCAGTTGCGTTTGATAGACTTGTGCGTACACTTTAATAAACGCATGTTGGTCTGGTGCTGTCATCCTGCCGCGTTCGTCGGCTGGGCGAATAACTGTTTCCCACAAAGTCTTGCTCTCTTCGGACATAGGTTGGATGTACGGAAACGCTTTGTTCAAAGCCTCCTGTCTCTCGTTACACCCACAGTCGTCACCAGCAATAGCTTTGACTACCTTGTCTACACCCGTGGCCTTTGTCACCTTGGCTACGGTGTCACCCAAACCACGGCTCTTTTTTGTGGCCTTCTTTTTCGTAGGCTTCGCCTTTTTCTTTGAGGTGTCGCCTGACTTTCCTTTTGGCTCGGCTGATTCCTTTGTTGATTGTGTTTTTGTTGATTCCTGTTGCATCGCTTAAACTTTGTAATGTGTGTTCGTGAAGGTAGTAGATTTTGAAAAGTTCAGCCTCAAACCACGGGATGTCTTTAAGTACCAGTTGTATTGTGCCTAACCTTTCCTGCGTCCATTGGTCTGTGTTGTCGTCGTATGTCTCGTGTGTGTCTGGCAACTTGTGTTCTATCCCGTACCAATTCTTATCTATGTAGTCGTGGTGCTTTTTGTACTTGGTATAGAACGGTGTGGTTTTGCTAAATGCGTTTATCTTAATTGTCCTGACCAAGTAGTACCAAAGTTCTCCCCTCTGGCAGATGTCATCAAACTTATCGGGCTTGTCGCCTAAGACCATGATGCACAAGTCCTGCATTAAGTCGTCGCCCAATTCCGTGCCGACGTACATACGGCAGATGTCTTGCAGCCTGTCGTATTCCTTTTGGAAAAAGCGTTGGGTGCAGGTCACAACTCGGACAACAGTTTTTCGTAGTTCTTTCTCATAGCTACAATGTCCACTATGCTGTACTTGCTTGTCTGTTTGCTGAGGTTGTAGATTTTCTCTGCTGTCCCTTTGCCGTACTTCGCATCCAAAGCCAAGCCGTATTTGTAGTTCTGGTTGCTATCGTACAAATTACATCTTGGACATTGTGGCAATACATTGACCATGCCCTCGTCAGGCTGGTGTAACCATCTTGTGCTGTAGCAGCCTCGACTCATAAAATGACCCGCGTGCATTTCTTTAGGTGGTTTTTGAACGCCACACGTTATGCAAGTGCAAAGGCCGTACTTGTCCTCATGGAATTTGCGAACGTACTTACTAAACACTTTGTCCAGTTTCTTTATTTCTTTAGACCTGCTCACACTCTACAATATAATCAATCTGTCCCAAGTTTCCGCTTAACTCGCTGACCTAAACCGCTGTCTTTCGGCTTCTTAGGCTCTCTGACTTCCAAAGTGTCGACGACTTTTTTTACAGTGTCGATGTGTTTTGCATCCCAGTGCAGTTTGTCGTGCTTGCGATTGTGGATTTGTCTTTCCAGTATCGGTGCGCGTACCTCACCTTCGTACTTGCGCAAACATTCAAGGATGTCCGCTGTCTTGAGTCGTTCGTACAATTTGCCAAACTTGCCTTGGATAATCATGTCAAAACAAGTGCGAACCTCCTCAATCTTTAAGGCTGGGAAATCTTCGACTATAGAACGGCAACACATCTTTAACTCTTCGTCTGTGCTTAGTGTCTTGTTTGCGTCTACGATTTTACACAGCCTGCCTACCTCTGTCAATATCCAAAGGCGAATGCCTTTCTGGTGGGTAGCGTCAATATTCATGGCTGCACGAATGTTCGTACCCAGCACCCATGCGTCCGTGGGTGTCACCCCCATTATCTCACCCATTATTAACGAAGTCGATTGCTCCGTTATGCGAGAAGTTGCCCGAGTCAAACCCCCGAGGTTTTGATTTCCATTTGTTTGCATTGCGTGTCCAGTTTCTTGCGGCTGCTTTCCAGTCCTTGATTTGTTTTCCTCTTCCTTGTGACCACCCATTAGCTTCGTAGTAGTCCACGAATTTATCGGCTTCATCCATCGTACTGCCTACCTCGTTAAAATAGATGTGAACATCATTTCTGTTAGTAGGTTTGGCTCTCTTGCTAATCTGTTCTCTTTTCTGTTTACTCTCTTGTTTACTATGTAGACTATTTGTCTTGGCTGCCTCGCCATTTTGTCTTGGCTGGATAGACAATTTGTCTACCCTGCTTCGACACCAACGCTTCCTGCCGTCCGTCTTTGTGTCAATGAGATTTGCCAACTCCAATTCTTTTAAGGCTCTGCTTGCTGTCCTTTGGCTAATTCCATAGTCTTCGCTAATCCTTTGGTTGCTCTTAAAGAAAGACGCATCACGACCTGTGAAGCTATGGATGTCAGCCCACAACAACTTAGCCGTTGGCGATAGTTCCATTTGTAGAATTTCTACTGGCAACCACAATCCCTGAAACTGCCTTACCTCGGTATATACTTTGTCGTCTTGCATCTATAATTTAACTCTTCTCCAAATTTACAAATCCAGTGGCTGTACCTGTTGGCCTCATTTCTTTTGCCCCTCTGCGACAGGTAATTGTGCCGTATCAGAAATTCCTTTCTCATTTCCTTTATCTCCTCCGTGTCCATGTCTAACAAGTCTAATGTCATACTCTCGTTGGTTTATCATTTGTAAAAATGTCGAAGGCGCAACCTTGGTTTGTGTTACAACCTCTGGCATGTGGTACAGAAATTTACGTGGGTCGTGGTTGTACCAGCGGTTCACCGTCTTACTTCCTAAACTCAATGCGTTGTCCATGTTGTCCTGACTGCCATAGTGCAGTTTGATAAAAGCCTCAAATGTCAAGTTCATCTATAATCATTTTCTCAGTTCCTAAAATATGGATTGTCCCCTCTGCTACTTTGTTGCAATAGGACTCCCAGTCTTGCACGTTGGCCGCACCCTGTAACGCCTGTACAGCCAACTCCATTGCCCACCTTACATCGCTTGGTGAGACCTGAGCATCGCCAACGTAGGTCATTGCTACGTCTTTGATACAGGTTGAGGTAGTGTACCCCATTAGAAAGGCAAATCGTCAGAGGTTGCTTCAGGCTGTTGCTTGCTGTCCTCGTAATACTTGTCGAGGTCTTTTGCCATCTGCTTAAACTGCAAAGCGGTCCCTGCTATCATGCGCAGGCTCACCTTACTTGGGTCGCTTGAGGTGTTTACAAAAAACGTCTGTGCTTCCCTGATAGCCCACTGGGTAATAATAGCATCCTGAATGTTGTCTGACTGTGGTGCGCTCGGCTTGTTTGCATCCCATTTTTGTCTGTCCGAGTCTGTCCCATACTGACTGCTGGGCCTGTCTAATTTCAACCTGTTGCCCCACTTCGTTGCTTTTTGGTCAATCACTACAACGCTGTCACCTTCGGTCCATTTGTTCTGACTCATTGCGTTTACCTCTCCAACCATGCCGTTTTCAAGAATAACGTCAAACTTAAACATGGTCTTGCCCTTGAACTCAAAACTACCTTGTGGTGTCAGGTTCTGAATCTTTGTCTCTTCACTCATTTTTGTTCTGCTTTAATTGCTTGTAGCATGGTTTCGTAAAATTCTTTCTTGGCTTGGTATGCAGCCTCTGCTCGTTCCATTTGCACAATAGCCTTAACCTCTGCGTGCGTGTAATTCCTAACGTCTCTGTCTAAGTAGTCCATTACTTTTTGATTTGGTATTTAGGGTAAGTGTTGGTTGGGTTGTCCAAAGGCGTTTCGCTTTTAAGGACAACATCGCCTACGATGTCTCTGCCTGTAAACAGAGAGGCAGTAAAGTTGTAAGGCAATCGCTGTAGCAAACCCTCTTCGTTTACGACAAGGCTGCTAATTGCTGGGGCTGGATGCTTTGTAGGTACATACTCGATGTAACCGCCTACTGCCTTTTGCAGTGTTTCCAACTCTCCGTCTGGCAACTGCTCGTATTCGCCCGTTGCCTTTAATAAATAAAAGTACATGTGTTTGATTTTATAGGAGGGGTTGCCCCCTCCCTGTTGCTCTTAGCTATAATCTTTCTCGCTTACCGTGTGTTGTTCTTCCCGAAGGCATCCGTGCATTCCGCGCTTTAGAATGTAGCCGTGACGGTCTAATTGTTCAACCGTCGTTGTGACCGCCTTTAGTGTATCAATGCCTTGGTCAAGCATTGTACGCATTTGGCGGTGGATTTGAAATGAAGTCATAGTGTGTTTGATTTTGTGTTTCTAACTGTTCGCAAGATAGCACAAAGTATTAAATAAACAAACTAATGTTATTAACACTAAACTGTTAGACACAAAAAAGGGCAGCCTCGTTAGGCCACCCTTTTCCTAAGGTTAAAAAGAAAATCAAAGCCGCAGAGGTACTTGTGCGACCTATCAAATTTACTTCCTGCGTCTGTTCTTTCCAAATACTACGGCTTGCAAAATGCGCTTGAGGATATTAACAATGTTGTCGTCGGCTTGTGTTTCAGTCAACGCTGTGATTGACCCCGCTGCCACCAGAATAGCCAAAGCAATCTCACTCCAAAATTTAAGTAGGAACTCCATGATTTATGGTTTAAGTAAAAATTCATATTTGTCTCGCACGTCAAAACATGGACATGCTTTTTTCTTTGTGTACTGATTGTGTCCTGAAATTTTCAGAGGACCAAATACCAAACGCAACGCCTTGACCAATCGGATAAACGCGATGTCTTGCGCTGGGGTCATGGTGTCTTTTGGCTCGTTCGTGTTTGCATCTAATCCACCGACATAGCACACGCCTATAGAGT
Source organism: Parvibaculum sp. (assembly GCA_002695905.1). Lineage (GTDB taxonomy): Bacteria > Pseudomonadota > Alphaproteobacteria > Parvibaculales > Parvibaculaceae > Mf105b01. The sequence goes on along the minus strand of NZQM01000124.1, from coordinate 8,910 downwards.
CATGGTTGTGTCCCCTTGTGTGCGCTCCAATCTTTTCTATCGGCCTTCCTTGGTGTACAGCACCGTCGAGATAAATGACGTAGTGGTAACCAATGTCTGAAAAGTTACGCTCTTTGTGCCACGACCTAATGGTATTGACATCAAAGTGCGCTCCCTGCACCGTTGCAGAACAGTGCAATATGATTCGGTTAATGTCCCTCACAACAGTTTGTCTACTTGCCGCAACTCCCAATCGTAATCCCTTGCCTTCCACGTCAAAGGGTCTATGCGTCTGTCTGTCATGCGTCCACCAAAACTCACACGAGGTAGATTTGATAGCCTACCTCCGTATGTCCGTAGCTGCTGCACCACGTCTTCACCGCTGGCCCCAGCCTCTAACATGTCTATGTAGTCTTTGCGGTCAAACTCGTACACCCTGCGATAGACCACGACGTAGTATCTCTGAATCATTCTACACGGTTTTTAGCCAACAGAATTTTAATCTCATTGACCCCTTCCATAAGTTCACGCAAGGCTGTGCTTACATGGTCTTGGTTTTTTTCAAGCGCATCTATGCGGGCAGTCATCTTGGTCATATCTGTGTTTAGTTTTACCCACGTCCCCAAAATTCCCGCTGCTGCACTTACTGCGACACTGATAATTTCACCTGTCATTTGCGTGCTATAGTAGCTTCAAGTTGTTCGATGCGAATAAGTAGCCTGTCAATCACAGCAATAAGATGCTCATGGTTTGGCAACTCTCGCACTTCGTCTTCCGTCAAGAAATCTTCAATAGGCATGTTAGAGTAGTTTGAATCGTGCAGAAAAAGAACATCCGTTAGGCGTAGCACTAGGTGTCCAGCCAACAGCAAATTCGCCCAAAGCAGGAAAATCAAAGGTGCTCGTGTCGTAAACAAACCTTGTTGCCTGACCTGACGAAACAGAGGCTGTAACACTACCCAACAAAGCCCCTGCCCCCGACGTGGTAAAGTTGTAAATGTTTACTGTTTCATTCCGTGTCCCACCACTTGTCACCCATAAAGTCACGTCAACCAATCGCATAGCAACAGGCAAGGGACAAAGGTTAGAATAGGCGACGTACGGCGACTCAGACAGCGTAGCACCAGAGGCAGGCCAGTAAGAAAAAATTGCACTGTTTTGAAAGAACGCGCCTTGCAACGTAAACCATTGTGTACTGCCTAAAGCGTTACCAAGGTCAGAGACTGTAATTTTTTTGCTTGTCCCTTCTGCACTACCTGTAGTGTCGGAGACATCTACGATGTGCATCAGGTCATCACTCGCTGCCGTTGTAAGAGCGGTTTTGTCAGTTAGTTTTTGGAATGCCATCTACGCAAGTATTGTGTTAATCTAACGGTGTTTGCTGCCTTCTGTTGTTGGCGATTAACCCCTGTAATTGATGGCTTCGAGGAAGGCAATTTGTTGGTTGTCGGGGACTTTGCGCTCATAAACATTCATGTTTTGGAAATAGTTGCGTGTGCTGGGGTCAAGGTCGCTACCGCTATTCGTGTTGTACTCTGGGTAGTCGCTTACATTGTCGCACAAATAGTCAATCAAACGCTGACGGTAGAACATAGCAATGTCTTGTGACCGTTCCAAAACCAACTTAAGGTCTTGGATAGATGCGCTTGCTCCCTGCTCGCTGTCAGGGACGGTTATGCTGTTGTTGCTAAACCTCAATCGAAGCACGTAGCACACCTCTACAAATGCAAACTGAGTCAGTGCAGGACAGATGTAATCGTCCAACAGTTTTTTGTACACGGCATTTCCCGCGTCGTCAATACCGCTGGCAATAAGGTCTTTGATTTTGTTGTCCAACTTAGTACCCAAGGCAGGCAGGATGTGTCTATCCTGTGCAATGGTAATCTGTGGATGCAAAATGTTTTCATCTACACTGGACCCCAGTGGGGTGTCTCGCTTGAGCCTCGCGGCACTGACGTATAAAGTTGCCATGTTATTGCTTATCAATCATTGCGACTGCTTCGTCACCCTTTTGGACTACATAGGGGTTGTTACCTACGCTCCGCATGGTTGCGTCCCAGTCTTCGTAAAAATCAGGCAGGCGGTCTCTTACGGCTGCCTCTCCCTCTGGTGCAAAAATGTAAATGTTTCGCTGCCATCCATGATAACAGTTCTTGCCGCCAGCAAATTCAAAGATGTCGTATCTATTCAAACCTGACTCAGCAAATTGTCCGTTTTCTCCTGCATCGCTCATGCTACCCTGTTGCCCTAAAGCAATGTCCTCATAACGATACTCCACACCACTGTCCGACAAGTCCATCATTTCAATACAAAAATCGCGGCTCTCTCCTTTTGGTGTGGACTTGGCTGCTTTGAAATAGCTATACCTAACGGCAAACACATTGCCAGCAGGACTAATGACATCGCCCCACTCGCTTTGCAAATCAATGTTGCTGTAGTCTTCTAAGTTAAAATTGTACTTGTCACTGTGCAAACGTCTGTCTTCGTTAGGGTCACCCACTTGCTCTGTCTTGAGCAATACAAACTTGTCCATAGGCACAGGAGCATTTTTGTCGGCAAGGTGTGACAACCAAGAGTCGCCATCTTCAAGGCTAATCTTGTAAGCACTTAGTTGCTGCTCTATCGCGTCTGAGTCCTCAGCAATTTCTGCCTGCTCTTCCTCCTCCACAACTTTTTCAATCGCGCTAATGCCTTCGGTAAACAAAGCATCTGCAACCACTGGCGTAAACTGCAACATCTGTACAAGGAAAACCTTAGCTTGCTCCTCTGTCAAAATACCCTCTTGCACTTTAACCAACACCTCCACCGCGCTTTGAATTTGCGCACCGTTGTAAGAGGCATCTTTGGTCGCTTGGTCTACGCTGGTATCCATCTCTTCAGTAAACAGGAAGGACGCAGGTTGCAACTTGCTGAAGTACAAGTCGAGCGTAATATTCATGGCACTAAGCATAGGACGTAGCCCACGAATCATGGTCTCTTGCATTGGACGAATGACTGTGTTGTGGAACAACTCGTAAGACTCTTTCATTTCGTCTGCGTTGTTGCCAAAACCTCCGCCTTCTGTCCTCAGTCCAAATAGCAAAGGAGACGTAACGCGATGCGAAGTCAGCACGCGCGTTGTAATCTCACTGCTCATAAAGGCGTAAGTCTTTTGTGGGTCGGTAGGCGATAGGCTTTCAAACGTAGGTGCGTTTTCTGCACTGTCGTTAAAAGTCATAAGGAACTTGCCCGCGTTAGTGCTACCTCCAAACTTGTCGTATATAAGTTGCTCCATGCGCCTGCGCTCCTCCTCTGTTGGCACTCCGTTGTTAAACGAAATAAGCATAGATGGGAACAAACCAGACTGCAAGTTAGCAGCATGGAACTCTGCGATACGCTTGTCACACTCTACCCACGAGACACCACCAATGTAGTCGGGTAGCCCGTAAAAAAATGAGGTAGGGTTGTACAGTTTAATTTGTACAATTTGACTTGCCGCTGTGCGGTCTTGTGTGCTGAAGGCTGGGATGGCTTGTGGCACATACTTGTTGGGCTGAGACCAGTCCGCGCTGTGATAGTAAACCTCTACTTCGTCTTGGTCATTGGCCTTGCCTGCACGAATGGAGGCAGCAGGGATATGGTGTACCTCTGCAATTGTCGTTCTGTCTTGACTCCAAATAGGATTAAGGTAGCATTGACCGTACAACTTCAAGTCCAAGGCCGCACGCTTCAAACATGTGCCGTCGCCAAATAAGACGTTTAGACGCAGCCATTGGTCAATATGGCTATCCTTGGTCGGGCTGTCGAAACCATGCCCGTAAATCATGTCCGCTACGCCTTTAACGATGGCATTGTGCATGCCGCTGCCAAGCATAAGAGACTCAAGGTAATATGGGTAAAGGTTGTCCTCTCCCATAGTGACCCACTCGTTTGATGTACTCTCTTCAAATACTGGGATGCCAGTAGGGGAGTAATCGTAAACGCCAAACTCAAATTTTTTGCTCATCCTTGGTAAACTATGTCGGTGTCTACCGTCGTGTTTTCGAGGTAGTTCTGTTCAACAGGTGGGTTTGTTACTGGCCTAATGTAGCACAACAACGTGGTTTGCAACTTTGTCAAAATACTGATTTCCAAAAGATACATACCAATGTCCCGCCTTGACAAGTCTATAGCAAAGGACTTTACTGCCCTACCGTTATTTGGCTTTGCGGAACCAATTGTGCCTGCATATTCTGTGCGCACACCAGTCATTTGATTGACAAAGCTATAGGTAATGCTGTCTGTTTCACTAACACCGTTTTCTCCTAAGTGTGCAGTGACATATTGCGACACTGCCTTTTGCAACTGTATCATGTATCTATCAATATAAGGAAATGAAAAAGGGGACACACGGCCCCCTTTCTCTTCTGTCTAATCTTCAATCGTTATCCAATAGTAATGTTGGGAAAGGCAGTAAAAGGAGCGTCGTCGCCCCCTGACCCGCTACCGACCATTGTGTAGAAGGCCACTGGTTCTTTACCGACCATTTCTACATTGAATCCATTTGCATCACCAAAGTTTTGACCTGTTGTCATCTGGCCTACTGTGACATCCATACCGTTTGAACCACCGAGCAAAAACAAATTGCCTTGGTTGTCTTCTACGATAATGTTTGGAGAACCGTAAGCCAGCATTTTAATCTGGTTGGCTTGCGTTTGTGTCAACTTGTTAAAAGTCAGTGACAGGTTTTGCTCAAAGAAACGTGTGCCAGTAGAAGGGTCAGCGTTGACGTTAATAGTCAATCCTGCCGCTTCTCTGCGTGTCTCAAAGTAATACGCTGTCAAACTTCCTGTGGCCGAAATCACATGCTTGGTTGCATTTGTCCCAACAGTTGTTGTTGACGCTGCCAAAATATCAGAGTAGTTAATAATGTAAACTCCTTTGATACCTCCGACAGCATCTTTACAGTTGTCGCTTGCGCGTCCTGAAGTAATTGTGCAACTCATTAGGCATTGATATTGATGTAGTCAAACTCTGTGAACGGAGGCTGGCCATCTGAGTCTGTACCATCGAGGGTAAAGAATGGTTCTATTTCCCGTCCTGTAAACGTCAAGGTCATGCCGTTCAAATCGCTAAATGCCTTACCTGTCTCAAAGGTTCCCGCAGTAACGTCCATCCCGTTGGTGTGACCCAACATGATTAGGTTGCCTTGGTTGTCCTCCACAATAATTTGTGGCCTCCCTGCTGCCAACTCAGACAAATTGTCTGCGTCAACTTGAGTTAGTTTGGTGAAAGTACAAGTAAACACCTGCTCAAAAAACGTAGTACCCGTCGTTACATCCGACTGTGTGTCTACTGTTAGTGAAGCCATTTCACGCCTTACCGCAAACTTATATACTTCGTAGGTGTTAGCCCCACCGCCTATTGCACCAAGGTCAGTAATGACGTTGGCAGCCGTGGCCGCGTAACCTGCAAATGCAGAAGTGTCCGAGTAGTTGTGAATGTAAATACCCTTGATGCCGCCCGTAGCGTCCTTACAACTGACGCTTCTCCCGCTTGAAATATTACAAGACATGGTGTTCAGTTTTAAGGTTAATTACTCTGGAAGGATAGCCGCAGTAGTGCCGACAATTACGTCTTGCGCTACGCCTACCTGCATGCCGAGTCCAAACCGCATGGTTACACCCACGTTGTCTGAGCCGTCGTACTGGTAGAAAGGAATGTACTGTGTGCTGGTGTAGTCTGTGTTCAAGTTAGAACCAACCACAAGGTTTTCCCGTTGTGCTGCGACAATGCAGTCAGCAGGCATACCTGGGCAAGTCAAAATTGGAACTCCCAAGTAGTTGAGGTTGTCAATCGCTTGGTTAGTAGACTGACCATTGATACCCTGACCCACCGAATCGCCAAGGGCAGACAGTGCAGACCCTCCTGCTGTAGCAAGTGCCTGACGGTACAAAGCAGCAGTTTTGGGGTTGACGTACAAAGCAAAGTCAGGCTTAGAAAGCAAAGCAGAACGGTCATTTGCAGCCTTGTCGTAGACCTTACCCATTTCTTGAATTACATTCAAAGAGGTAATTGATGCAATCGCCTGTCCGACAGTGCCAGAGGCTCCAACAGCCAAAGCACCAGCAGCCAAACCTTCACGGTCGAATGCTCCATCGTTAGAAAGGAATCCAGCACCACCAACAGCACCTCCTACCCACACCAAGTTCTCGACACTGGCAGCAGTCTTACCTGCAACAGTAGCAATTACAAAGTTGCGGAACTCAGGAGAGGCCCAATCTTGTGCGTTACGCGCTCCGACCTGACCCATGAATGTGGGAAGGATTTGCGCACGACACAACTTTTCGTTGACTTTCAAATCGCTCAAAGTCAAAACACTTTCAGTCAAAGTCACGCTGTTGCCATCGTCAAAACCACACGCGCTTGCTCCGCCTGCTTGGATAACGTCGTCAGCAATAGAAGTCACAGAAAGGACTGCCTTGTTACGAATGCCGTCAATCTGACGCACATAGCCTTTGGCAAGGGTGTCAGCGGCTTTGACCGCTGGGGTCAAAAATGGTGTTGCCAACTCACCTGCGTAGGTGTTGTCGGTAATCACTGGGTTGTTGTTGAATGCTCGACGCTGTGCCGTGCGATTCAGTGAACGATACTTACTCATTTTGTAAACATGTTTTTCATCATTTCAAATGCACGCTCTTTTGGAGAACCGTTGAACGGTGCTACAGGCAGGGCGTTGTTGGCCTTTTCTTTTAGTGGGTTGTTTGACAACTTCCGTGCAGCAGGCGCGTTGTTGACGGCTGCCAACTCTTTGCGCATCTCTGCAATCTGACGACGCTGACGGGCAATAGTGTTACGCTCGGCAGACAATCCTCGACGGCTGCGCGTAGGACGCTGACCACGGGTTGGACGTGCTGGGCGTTCGCTGCGTGTGCCGCGCTCTTCGCTCATCTCAGAACGACGTGACCGACGTGAACGCACGCGGTCTTCGCGGCTGTAACGGTGCTTGCGCTTATGGCTCATGCGTGCGCGTCCTGACCTACGGCCACGGCTCATGCGCTTCCGTTGACGTGAAGCCTCGACTTCGACTACCTCCTCCGAGGGTGCTGCTTCGGCTGGGGCGGCTTCAATCAAATCCATTGCCATAGTATGTACGGCTTCGGCTTGCTCTGCACTAAGACCCATAGCGGTCAGTGCCTCAACCAACGCTGCGTGCTGGTCGGGTGCGGCTGCTGGTGCAGCCTCTTCAAACTTTTGTTTTTTGAACATGTGTATTAATTAAGAACGATAAATGTTTTTTCACTGGAACTGTTTGCACTCTTAAAGGTGCTAATCTCAAAATTGCTTGTCTCTCCTGACAACAGTTTCACAAGCAGTTCAGCAGTAATAACTGACGTAAGTGAAAAGTTGTAGGTGTGTGTTTCTGTAGCCGTCAGGCTAACAGAGGCCAAAGTGCTTTGTTGGTATTTGGCTGTGTTTGTGCCGCCCGTGTTGACGTAAAGAGTAGTCAACTCATTGTGTGATGTCAAGTCGGCTGCATCAATAACGACGGAAACTGTAACCGCCCCTCCCTGCCCTTCAACGGCAAAAAGCAATTTGTCTCCTGCGCTGTAATCGCGCAATAGGTTATTGATTTTAATAGAAGTCAAAGTCATAGTACCGCTTACATCCGCAACAGTGTATGTCAACGTCTTTGCGTCCCCCCCGTTGTCTTGTGGTGTTCGTGCGGCATCGCTGCTGTCAGTGACGGTAAACGTAGCTGTCTTGACAACAGCCGCGTCCAATGTGCCTGTAACAGTGCCTGCGTTTGCCAACACTTGGTCTTTAGCTAAGTAGCCTACAGCGGCAATAGCAAAATTCATATTGTACAAAGAGTCTGCACCACCGACCAACAACGCTGCGTCTGCTGCGCTCGCTGTACTTGTGTAGCGTTGCCGCAACTCTGTGCGTGACAGGCTATCCATCAAATTACCATTTGACGTGCCTGTATTCAAAGTAACGAAAGCGGCTGGCGCATCACAGGTAAACGTCAAAGTAGACGTCATGTTGTTCTGAATTACACCCCTTCGCGGCAATGTAATTTTAGGATGCGTGCTACCGTCTGGCGTACTCGTAATTGAATCAATAAGGGTGTAAATGCTCATGTCTTTTGTTTAATGTGACCACCAGATGCAGCCTTCAATTTCTGTGTACTCGTACTCAAGGTCACGGGCAAACTTTTTGTAATCAAAGTAGTCAGTCATGTTGTCGCCTACTGCTGATTGCAAATCGCCCACAACATCGTAGATAAACCACTCTGCCACATCTTTGTCTCGTTCGTCGTACTTCTCCTCGTAAGCCTGCTCTGCCTCCTCCTCGCTGTCAAATCGGTCTTCCCAATCGTCAAGGTAGTAGCTGTACAAAAAGTCAACTTTTAGTTCGTTTCCGAAAGCGTCAAAGTTAAAATAGTTTTCCGCCTGCTCCTCGACAGGGCCGCCTTGGTCATCAATAATGCTATACGCATAATCAAGCATGCTGTCGTACTTGCCCATAAATGCCTCTTCCAAATAGCTGGCCCCAGTAGCCGAACCAAAGTGGTCTGACACTTCAATGATTTGCATAGGGCTAAGTCCAATGTCATCTGCAAAAGCAAACAACTCTTTAAGCAGTTCCCAGTTGTCTTTATTGATTCCTACTGCGTCTGTGCAGTAGCTATTGATGCCGTCACTATCGGCAAACTCCCACTCTTCTACACCTTGCTCAAGGGCAGGCTCCAAGTGGTCCTCTTGCAAAACATCGAGGTAGTCGCCATAAGTGCGATAAGCAAAGGGATAGATGTAGAAACCCATGTCGTCATGGTTCCTGTCATAAGGCGTTAGGTAGATGTAAATGCTTTCCATATCGTTGTGGTTTAGAGATAATCAATTTCAGCGTCAGGCTCTTCGTCAGCAAGGTCTTCAATAGCCTCGACAAACAAGTCTTCCCAGTCGTACCC
>NZQM01000123.1 GCA_002695905.1 Parvibaculum sp. | reverse complement strand
TTTTTGGTCATGATTTTTGGACCTCCCCTATCAGGCGAAGCCCGTTCGCTATCATTATGTGGCTACAGATAAAGCGAAAGCGATGCGTCCGGTCATCCAGGCGATGAAGAAGTTCGGGGCGCAGCAGCTGGAGCGATGATACGTGGTGCTTTTAGGGGCACTCGTCCGTAGCATCCGAACTAAAATCACCCGACATCAACTCTTCTACAAAAAGGCTGACGAACTGTGAGCGCCCCTGAGTGTCAGATTTCGAATAAATGCTGGTCGCCTGGGCCCGAACGGTGCCGGCGGCGGTGTTTCTGACCTGCGCGATCGACTCATTGTCGAGACCTTTGAGGATCATGAGGGCAACATCGCGCTCTGCTTGGGTCAGATTCCACTCATCGAAAAAGCGGTTCATAACTTCGACCATCTGACCGCGCGCGATTTTCAACCCGGCATCCATGTCCCCCATGCGGGTCAATAGTCGACGCAGTTCCAGCATCAGGAATAAGACGCCAGCGATGAGCGCAACGGACGCAAAGGCCTCAAGCCCGAGGTGAACATTGTCAAGGTACTCGCCGTCGCGAATATCGGCAATGACATCGCCGATAAAGAACAGAGCAGAGAGCACCTGCATGAGAATGATGCCGACGAGCATCATTGTGCGTTTTCCCGTCGCGTTCAAAAAAAATTGGTTTGATTGCGTCATTCAATTTTTGTTCCTTGAGGAAGGCGTTTACGTCCATTTATTATGGAGCGGACCAGACTAATACCGGTCCGCCAACTGTCGAACGCCACACCTGCTATATGCAGCACAATCGACAGAAGCAGCCAATTGAAGGCCAGTTCGTGCGCGTCTTCTACCCATTCGATACCAAAGAAGCGGATGGTGGTCATCATATATCCGGTTACGCCGAGCGCGATCACCGTCAGCCAGAGATTGTAGACCATGAGCGCGCCTAGTGGATTATGAGACAGATGCACGGCTCGGTCTCCACTCAGAACTGAGCGGAGATGGCGAAGCGCCTGGGTCGGACTGGGCGGAAAGGCTGAAAAGCGCGCCTGCGGCGGACCGATGAGCGCCCACAAAAGGCGGACCCCGACCAGCCCTAGGGCGACATAGCCGACCCACTCGTGCATCTTGCTTTCTTCCTCGGTTATCGCGCCGTTCAGAAGGATGGTGAGAGCAAGAGACCAGTGGATCAGCCGAACCAGAGGATCCCATACAGGCACCTCGCGGATGCGTGCGCCGGTATGGGAAACAGAAGGATCTGAAGGAGCCGACATGGGTCAGCTCATTTCAAGTGGAATTTAATGATCTGTCCCGTCTCAGGGCTCACATAGACTTCGCCCATTTCTCCGTCCTTGACGAAGTAGACTTCGATCTTGCCGTCTTCCATTTCGGCCTTGCGAACCTCATAACCCATCTCGGTTAGAGCTGTCTGGACCTCTTCCATGGTGCTGCCGAGCACGGTACCCTTTCTGAGGTCTTCCGCAAAAGTCTGGGAGGCAAAAGCCGGGATAGCCAAAGCAGGTGTTGCCAAGGCGAAAAGTGCAATCAGAGCAAATCTGTTCATTTTTTCCTCAATTCCATTTGTGACCAGAGTCACTTGTGTGTTGAACGGCAACGCATGTTGTCGCTGCCTGTCGACCTGGGCCTTTTGGCTTGAGGACGCCATGACCAGAGAGCTTACATAGCGCCAAATAAGCCCCTGCTTATGGCCTGAATGCACAATTACGCCGGTTCTCGCGGTAGGTACCACAGGCGTTGGTGATGCTGGTTTTTGTCGGCAACCGGCAGGCGCCTGCGATGTTGCATGCAAAAAAGTCTAGCCAAACACATCTGGAAGGTCGGAGCGTAGTCTGAGAAGAATGAGGCCTACCGCAGTGGTGCGCGCTCACGCTGGCTGTTTTTCCAATTGTCTGAAATCCAAACAGGCGCGTCGCTCCGCGGCAGGCTCGCTTTTCCCAGGATCAGGTCAGCTGCTTTCTCCGCGACCATGATGGTGGGCGCGTTGATATTGCCGTTTGGCACCGTTGGGAAGATGGAGGCATCCACGACGCGCAAGCCCGCAACGCCCATGACGCGACATTCCGTATCGACGACAGTGCCTGGATCTTCCGGCTGTCCCATCCTAGTTGTGCCACAAGGATGATAGGCACTCTCCAGATTTTCGCGCACCCAGATATCGATCTCATCGTCAGTGGCGACGTCCAACCCTGGCTGGATCTCCGGCCCGCGAAAAGCATCCATCGCCGGTTGCGCAATGATTTCGCGTGTGAGGCGGATGCAGCGCCGCCACGCGGCAACATCTTCTTCATGGCCTAGATAATTAAAGACCAGGCTTGGTTCATCGGTCGGGTCCGCTGACTTAATGGCAACCTGCCCCCGGCTTTTAGGCTTGTTCGGCCCTACATGCACCTGGAAGCCATGACCGTCTACAGATGGCGTGCCGTCATAGCGCATGGCGGCGGGCAGGAAGTGATATTGAATGTCCGGTGATTTGCGCCCGGCTTCAGAGCGGATGAAGGCGCAGGATTCAAAATGATTGGTGGCACCGAGACCGTTCTTAAAGAAGAACCAGCGCGCGCCGATCACGAATTTTGAAAAGAGACCGAGCTTGTTGTTAAGGCTCACGGGCTGGGTGCAGTGAAACTGAAAATAGATCTCTGTATGGTCCTGAAGGTTTTGCCCGACGCCTTGCGACAGATGTACCGGCGCCACGCCAGCTTTTGCTAAAACCTCAGCGGGGCCGATGCCGGAGCGCTGCAGGATCATGGGCGAGGCAAAAGATCCGCTTGCGAGCAGAACTTCCTTGCCCGCCCGGATGGTTTGGGTCTTTCCATTGCGCACTGTTATGACACCCGCGGCGCGTTTGCCTTCAATAATGACTTTATCGACAAGGGTTTTGGACAGAACCGTCAAGTTCCGACGTTTCATCGCGGGCCTGAGATAGGCTCTCGACGTTGACTCCCGCACGCCGTCTCGCACGGTCATGTGCATGGGGCCGAAGCCCTCCTGTCGCAAACCATTATAGTCATCGGTCTGCGGATAGCCTGCCTCGACGCCCGCATCAATGAAAGCCTGATAGAGCAGATTGCCGGTCATGTTGTTGCCGCCGGTCACGCCAAGCGGACCATCGCCGCCGCGATAGGTGTCTTCACCGCCCTGCCACTCTTCCGCGCGTTTGAAATAGGGCAGACAATCCGCATAGCCCCAGCCGGTCGCGCCCTCTTCTTCCCACTCGTCGAAATCGCAGGCGTGGCCGCGGACATAGACCATGCCATTGATGGTGGAGGTGCCGCCGAGGCCCTTGCCGCGGGGGCTTGTGATCTGGCGATTGTTGACCGCGGGTTCGGGCTCCGAATTGTAACCCCAATTATAGGTCTTGGACGCCATGGGATAGGAGAGCGCCGTTGGCATCTGGATCAGAATGTTTCTGTCGCTGCCGCCGGCTTCGATCAGAAGGACGGTGTGCCTGCCGCTCTCGCTCAATCGATTGGCGAGCACGCAACCCGCGGAGCCCGCGCCCACGATGATGTAGTCAAAAATCTTGTCTGTCACGCAGGCGCCCCTCACCTCAGTTGGCGGGGAGCCTAGTAGGTTTTAATCATTATGGCTATGTGCGTCGTTACAATGGGGTGACCTGGTTGGACGGCGCCGGTCACACTTTTTCTGTTTCTTTCGGCGCTGAGACGCGACGGGGCTTCTGTTCGATTTTGGGCTTAGGAAGAAGCCGGAAGCGTGACTGGCACCATGCGAAATCAACGCCGACATCCAGCAAAGCATCGGATCGCCCGCAGGGGCACGCAAATTCCAAGACGTCAAAAACCCGGTACGTCTCCCCGGCAACAAGCGGCACGGGCTGCCCCGTCATATGGTTCGGAGCCGCGTTCACGCATAAAACCAGATCGCCAGGACCGACAGCATAGCTCATAGGGTCAATTCTTTACCACAAAGGTAGGGGTTTGGGCAGACTAGGCGCCGAAGAGAACCGCCTTTCAACAAAGTTCAGCGCAGCCCCGTCGCACATATTCCACCACCCCTAATTTACTTCATCGCATTGTGAAAGGCAGGTCTTGCCAAACAATTAGATTGGGATTATTTTCCTTTCACAAGTAGCGACTGCCAATTCTGCCTTTTAGACAAACAAAAATGGTCGTGAGCGCTCGAACACCCTAGAATCCCAGAGGTTGCCTTAGGATCTTGGAATTTAAGTGGGAGTGGAGATGTCTGAAACTGCAATCGAGTGGACCGATGCAACTTGGAATCCTGTTGCTGGATGTTCGATTGTATCTGCAGGTTGCACCAACTGTTACGCGATGAATATGGCGAGGAGATTGGAGGCAATGGGCATCCAGAAGTATGATGGACTGACGAGAAAATCCGGAAAGAGGACGGTATGGAAAGGTATCGCACGAGAAGACCAAACCTCTCTCGGCATACCCTACAAATGGCGTAAGCCACGTAAGATCTTTGTCAATTCGATGAGCGATCTTTTCCACGAAGATGTCTCTGACGAATTCATTTCTCAAGTCTGGCAAGTGATGAGCGAAACGCCTCACCACAATTATCAGGTCTTGACGAAACGCCCCGAGAGGATGCATTCGGTACTCACCAAAACACCCTTCAAGAAGTTAGCCAATGTGTGGCTGGGCACCAGTGTTGAAGATGCGGGCGCTGCGGCAAGAATAGACTGCCTACGAGAAGTACCCGCTGCCATTCGCTTCATATCGTTTGAACCGCTCATTGGTCCAGTTGGCAAAGTCGATTTGACAGGCATTCATTGGGCGATCGTTGGCGGCGAGAGTGGGAAAGATGCCCGGCCAATCAAAGAGGATTGGATCGACAACATCCACCAGCAGTGCGCCGCCCATGGTACAGCCTTTTTCTTCAAGCAATGGGGAACCTGGGGCAAAGACAACAAGAAACGCTCAAAGAAAGCGAACGGTCGCGTTTACAGAGGCCGAACGTGGGACGAAATGCCCTCAACATCTACATCCCTCACTCTCTAGTTCCCGAGAAACGGAAGCACCCAATCTAAGAGCAAACAGCGCAGGTCTAAATGGTAAAGAAAAACGTTTATGACTGGATATCCGGAGTGCCGCTGGATGAACACTCGCGACGTAAGTTAAAAATCCTAGAGGAGTACTTTCGACAATATCTTCTTATTCGGTGCAAGCTTCCTCAGCAATCCAAATTCAGGCTAGCCATCGTTGATGGGTTTTGTGGGGGTGGAGTTTATGAATGCGGATCGTATGGCTCGCCGCTTCTGTTCTTAACTGGATTGCAGAGTGCGTACCGCGAGATAAACACCTTAAGAGCTGCGAGCGGCCTTCAGCCTCTGGTCATTGAGTGTGTTTTGATACTCAATGATGAAAGTGCGTCAGCGATAGAAGTCCTGAAGGAAAACGCCGCCCCCATAGTTGCCGCGATTGGGGAGGAAGATGCAGGCTTGCATATTAGTGTGAGTTTTTTCTCCGAAGCTTTTGAGACGCTTTACCCAAAAGCACTTGCGAAAATCCAATCGATGCGACTTACAAACAGAATATTCAATCTTGACCAGTGCGGATATTCTGATGTCACTGGCGAAACCATACGACACATCATGTCGGCGCCTGGCAGCTCTGAAATTTTTCTGACTTTTGGTATTCAAGAGCTGTTTTCGTTTATCTCGCGAGACGTTGAGAAAAACACCGTGCCGTACGGGGCGCTGGGCATTAGCGCTGAGATTGATAATCTGCGGAACCAAACATCAAACAAAGGGGAATGGCTTGGTGAGGTAGAGAAAGCCGCGCATTCAGCTTTAAAGACAAACGCAAAATTCGTAAGCCCATTTTCGGTACACAACCCGAATGGGTGGAGGTACTGGCTTCTACACTTCGCAAACAACCATCGCGCGAGGCAGGCCTACAATGACATCCTTCACAAAAACAGCTCGATGCAAGCACACTTTGGTCGATCAGGCCTGAATATGCTGGCTTACAACCCACAGCATGAAGACGGCGCTTTGTATTTGTTTGATGAGGCAGACAGAAAACGAGCGCTTGACCAACTATATGACGACATTCCTCGCGTCATCAAAGACGTGGGCGACGCCATGCTGATGTCAGATTTCTATGAAATGGCCTATCGCGAGACACCGGCACACAGTGATGACATACACGATGCAATAATGCTGAACGAAGACCTGACAGTAATGACGCCGTCCGGCGGGCCACGCCGTGTGGCCAACGCAATCAAATCTGATGACATCATAAAGATGACCGATCAGACAACGATGTACCCATTATTCGGAAAACTGCCATCATGATCTGGCAGTCAACTTAAAGACTGCTGATTTCAACGGTGTCAAATTCCCTGCGACCAAAATGGATCGAAAGCAGAAGTGGTGCCCAGGGGCGGGATCGAACCACCGACACTGCGATTTTCAGTCGCATGCTCTACCAACTGAGCTACCTGGGCCTTCTTTGTTGGACAAGTCCTTAGACCCAAAACCGGTTCCCACTATTTGGGGGACATGGCAAGAGCCCGGGCAGACATTGACCGCAGAAGTCCGCGGTTTATAGGCGAAGTGCCCCGCCCTGTCCAGCGCTTAAGCGGGTCAAATTTACCGCTCTTCCGGCGGCAAATCCCCTTCTGACCATTCTTCGGGCTCTTCGGCAGCGGGAATGGCGTAGGAACCGTTCAGCCAGCGATTGAGATCCACATTTGCGCAATGTTTGGAGCAAAAGGGGTGGAACTCTCGGGTCGCCTTCTTCTTGCAAATAGGACAGGGTCTGGCTCCGCGAAAGGGCGTTACCGTTTCGCTCGCCGCACTTTCTTCCTCCTGCTTTGGCTGACTTTCATCCAGGGCGTCTTTAGGAGCCGGGGCCATTACCTGGCAGGCCCCACATCGATCTGTTCGCGGTCAAAGCCCGGCATGGGCTCAAGATAGACCGTGCCCGCGACGCGGGTCTCAAGCTCACGGACGAGACGCCCATGGCTTCCCTCCAGCCAGGAGATGACGCCGGGGGCTGCGCGGGCGGAAATTTCTGCACCCGGATAGCGGGCAGCCACCCGGTCAATGGCGCGCAGGAGTTCGTTGGCCACTGTCGCGCGGGTTTTTACCCGGGCACGCCCGTCGCCATAGATCGGCTCAGTCAGCAATTTCTCCAGCGGTTCGCGCACACGCTTGCGGGTCATTTCCACAAGGCCGAATTCCGACATGGTGGAGACTTGCGTCGGCACACGGTCTTTCTCAAAACCCTTGTTCAAAGTATCGAGCACTTTCTCAATGTTCGCCGGATCGTTCATATGAATGAAATCGATGACGATGAGCCCGCCTGTGCCGCGCAAGCGCACCTGATCGACAATGGCTTCTGCCGCCTCGATATTGGTGCGCACGCTGGTTTCTTCGAGACCCGTCGATGCCGTGTAGCGCCCGGAATTCACATCAATGGCGGTGAGGGCTTCTGTTGTCTCAATGGTGATCCAACCGCCGGACGGCAGTTCAAAACGCGGGTCGAGGGCCTGCTCAATCACCCCGTCAATGTCATGCTCATCAAAGACAGAGCCCGGACCATTCACGAGACTCACCCGCTCTGCCATGTGGGGCATGGCGCGGTTGCAATAGCGCACGGCTTCTTCATAGGCCTTGGCATCATCGAGCTCCACGCGGGCCGTGTCCATGCTCACAAAGTCGCGCATGGTTTTGGCGACGGGATCAAGATCATGGAAGAGCACATCTGGCGGGCTTGCATTCTTCTCTGCCGCGCGCACCTCCGCCCAATCGGCTGCAAGACGGCGCGCATCTTCTTCAAGCGCTGCTTCGTCCATACCAATGGCGGCGGTGCGGACGATGAAACCTGCGGGCTCACCGGTCACACCCAGCGCGTTCAGCTTTTCAGCAATGCGTGAGACGACAATCGAGAGGCGCTCGCGTTCGTCTTCATCTTCGATCCGCCTGGACATGACAACGCCAGACTGGTTCGGCACCATCACCAATAGTCGCCCTGGTAGAGTGACGTTGGCCGACAGCCGCACACCTTTTTCCCCGATCGGGTCTTTGGTCGCCTGGACCAGAATGCTCTGGCCTTCAGTCACGCAAGACGAGATGGGCGGCAGCGTGCCTTCATCCAACCCCGTCAGTTCACAGAGACACTTGGCTTCGCGCGCGCCCAGGAAGCCTGCCCGTTGCAGGCCCACATCCACAAAGGCTGCCTGCATGCCCGGCAGCACCCGCTGTACGCGGCCATAAAAGATATTGCCCAGGAGAGAATGTCCGGCGCGGCCGGTTTTCTCTTTCAGGTCGTCTTCGCTTGTGCGTTCGAGCACGAACTCGACGGGCTTGCCCTCTTCCAGAACGGCAACCCGGATTTCGCCCAGCCCTACATTGATCAAGACTTCTTCGGTCATCGACTCCGACCTGCCCCCCTGGCATGATGGCCCTTTGCGCCAAAGTGGCGCGGCCGTGGTGTTCCCCCGAACACTGCAATCCTAGCTCAAGATTCTGGTGCTTGGTAGAGCGGGAACCCGCTTCCTTTAAGGAGGTTAACCGTCTCGTGGAGCGGCAGACCTACAACATTAGAATAGGATCCATTCAGACCCCTGATAAACGCTGCGGCGCGCCCCTGAATGGCATAGCCGCCTGCCTTGCCCCGCCATTCGCCAGACGCGAGGTAGGCGTCCAGCTCTACGTCGCTCAGCCGCGCGACCTGGACGCGGGTCATGACCGACTTGGTAATCTGCCTACCGCCTTTGACAAGCGAAATGCCCGTATAAACTCTGTGGGCACGGCCTGAGAGCAGGTGCAAGCAGGTACGCGCTTCATCTTCGGTCTCTGTCTTGGGCAAAATTCTGCGTCCGCAGGCGACCACGGTGTCGGCGGCGAGGACAAATGCATCCTGATGATTGGCGGCGACCGCTAGCGCTTTTTCTGCCGCCAAGCGTTCTGCATAAACGCGAGGGAGCTCAGTTGCTCCAGGTGTCTCATCGAGATCGGCGGGAGCGACGACGTCCGGCACAATCCCCACCTGCCTCAGCAGGTCAAGACGGCGCGGGCTCGCACTCGCCAGCACCAAGGTTGGGCGATCTGGACATGTGTCTGAATTTGTCATGAGCGGCGCTCTGCCCACCCACTACATTATTTGTAGCGGTAGGTGATGCGGCCTTTGGTGAGATCATAGGGTGTCATTTCGACAAGCACCTTGTCACCCGCCAGCACACGAATGCGGTTTTTCCGCATCTTGCCGGCTGTGTGCGCAATGATCTCGTGATCGTTTTCGAGCTGCACCCGAAACGTCGCGTTGGGCAGCAGTTCTACTACTGTCCCTGGGAATTCGAGAAGTTCTTCCTTGGCCATAATCGCCCTTTGTTAATTTGGCCGGAGAATGCGCAAGAGCGCCCGGGAAATCAAGACCTGAGCACTCATTGAGGCGAAAATCGCTGCTTTTTTGCGGATTTTGGGCTTCTCGCAGGGTTTCTCAGCTGGCTTCGGCGACGTCTGAGCCAAATCGGTCCTTTATGCGGACAATCAAATCATCCCGGAGCCGACGATAGGCGTCGAGGCGTCGCGCTCGTGATCCGCCTTCCAGGGTGGGATCTTCCACGGGCCAATATTCCACGTCCACCGCCTCACCCCTTACAACGTCTTCGGCTTTTTCCCGCGCTTCTGGTGTCAGCGCAATGATCAAATCAAACGCATGGTCTTGCAGGTCATCCAGCCGCTTTGCGTGATGTTCCTTGCGCTCATAGCCAACTTCACTCAGCACCTCGAGAACAAAAGGATCAAGCTCTGCTGATTCCACGCCTGCACTATCGACAAAGATGATCGTGCCGAGCAGGTGTTTCATCAGGGCTTCAGCCATAGGCGAGCGGACAGAGTTTAGTGTACATGCAAAGAGGACCGCGCCCGGGCGCGTGAGTTGTCCGCGTCGGCCCATCTCTTAGCCCTTAATGTGAAGAACACAGATGAGAGTGAAGAGCCTGCGGGCCGTGTCGAAATCCACTTCGATTTTTCCATCAAGCCGGGCCTTCAGAAGCTCAGAGCCTTCATTATGAAGCCCCCGGCGGCCCATATCGATGGCTTCAATCTGCGCAGGGGCGGCTGTCTTGATGGCGTCGTAATAGCTTTCGCAGATCAGGAAATAATCCTTCACAATCTTGCGGAAGGGCGCCAGCGACAGCATGACCTTGCCATGCTCCTTGTCCTCCTCGATGCGCACATCAAAGACGAGACGGTTCTCCTGCACCGACAGATGGAGCTTGTAGGGTCCGCCATCGGAGCCGTTCGGCCGAAAGGAGTTTTCCTCCAGCAGATCGTAGATCGCGACCTTGCGCTCATGCTCAATGTCAGGAGACCGGCGCACCACCGTCGTCTCATCGAGCGTAATGTCGATCAGACGGTAGGGATCGCCCCCGGCAGAGCCGGGCGTATCGTCCGAATGAGCCACCTGCGCCGCTCCTTGCCTGTCGGATCCATGTGCCATGGATATAGTCTATGCTAAAACAGGGAGCGGATGCGAGCCCTGCCTCGTCAAGGTTAAGATCATCGATTAAGGCGAATTGACACTGACCGACCGTGGGCGTCAAGCCCTTCTGCGGTCGAGAGTTTTACCGCTGCGGGACCGATGGCGGCCAGTGCCTCTGGCGAACATTTCACGATGGATGTCCGCTTCACAAAATCATGCACCGAGAGACCGGATGAGAATCGGGCTGACCGCGCCGTCGGCAGCACATGGTTGGTGCCCGCCACATAGTCGCCGATGGCTTCAGGCGTATAGCGGCCCAAGAACATAGCACCTGCATTGCGGATCTTCTTTGCGAGGGGTTCCGGGTCTGCAACCGCAATTTCCAAGTGTTCGGCGGCAATGCGATCCACCAGCGGTACGGACGCGTCCAGGCTTTCGGTCAGGATCACCGCACCAAACGCCTCCCAACTCGCCCGAGCCATCTCGCCCCGCCAAGAATGCCAAGCTGTGCTTCCACCGCATCGACAACACGATCCGCAAAGGCCGCATCATCGGTCACCAGAATGCTCTGAGCGACAGCATCGTGCTCTGCCTGGCTCAAAAGGTCTGCCGCAATCCAATCCGGGTTGTTCTCGCCATCCGCCAGCACCAGAATTTCCGAGGGTCCGGCAATCATGTCGATGCCGACCGTTCCAAAGACCTGCCGTTTGGCCGCGGCGACATAGGCGTTGCCGGGACCCACAATCTTGTCGACCGGCGTAATGGTCTCCGTTCCATAGGCAAGTGCAGCAACTGCTTGGGCCCCGCCAATGCGGTAAACCTCCGAAACGCCTGCGATTTTCGCTGCCGCCAGCACCAGCGGGTTGATCACGCCGTCGGGCGTCGGCACTGTGATGACAATGCGCTCCACGCCCGCAACCTTGGCTGGAATTGCATTCATCAAAACAGAGCTTGGATAGGCAGCCGTGCCGCCGGGGACATAGAGTCCGACTGCGCTCACGCTTGTCCATTTCTCCCCAAGCTCGACACCCGCGTCATCCGTGTAACGTCGGTCTTCGGGGAGCTGTCCCTTATGGAACGCTTCGATCCGGGCCGCGGCCAGTTTCAGCGCGTCCACGGTCTCCGCATCACACTGAACCAACGCAGCGTCGATTTCGTCCTGGGTAAAGCGTAATGTCTCTGTTGTCAGGTCCTGGCGATCAAACTTCGACGTCAGATCAATGACCGCGGCATCGCCACGCTCCTGCACATCCTTGATGATGGTGGCAACAGTCGTGTTGACGTCTTCCGACGCTTCGCGCTTCGAGGTGAGAAAGACCTGGAAGGACGGTTCGAAATCGGCATCGCGCGTGTTCAACCGATAGGTCATGGTTTCAGCTTTCGGGGTGTGTTGTCTGATCGTGGGACGGCACGTTGGTGGTTTCCCAGCTGCTGCCCATGTCTGCCAAATGGGCTTCCAGCGCCTCAACATCAATACGGATCTCACCGTCTCCGGAGAATGTGAGCACAACACTGCCCGATGGGGTGGCCCCCTCTTCAAACGCAATCGTCAGAAGGTTCAACACACCTTCCTGCCGATCCTGCTCGATATTGCGAGACCGAACCTTCTCGACATTGTCGAAATGGAGACCCGTACGGGCTCGCTTATGCGTCCGGACAGCAGGAACCGGTCCCAGTTCATCTTCCCAGCAAAATCTGTTGGCAACCATTGCAAGACGGCGGGTGCCGGGCAAATAAGCAATGTCTTTGACAAGCACAACTGCATCCTGAAGGTAGGCGGCAATTACCTGCAGGTCTTCAGCGTCTTCCGCTTTCAGTCTGAGAATGCTCATCAAGATGGCTCGTGGTAACAGTGTTTCTGATCAGGTGAAGATTAGTATAGGGCGGTTCTTACACCGAAACGCCGCACAATGGCACCCCAAAGCGGAATGCGTGATCAGGCTTTTTCCCGCCAGATTTCAGCGCCGCAGGCGCTCAGTTTTTCCTCGATCCGTTCAAATCCACGGTCCAAATGATAGACCCGATTGACGATGGTTTCGCCTTCCGCCGCGAGCGCGGCAATGATCAGGGCAGCAGACGCACGCAGATCACTCGCCATGACCGGAGCGGCTGTGAGGCGTTCCACGCCATGGACCAGAGCCATGTCGCCATGGAGAGAAATATCGGCTCCAAAGCGCGCCAGTTCCTGCACATGCATGAACCGGTTCTCAAAGATGCGCTCAACAATCTCTGATGGACCGTCTGCCAGGGTCATGAGGCTCATAAATTGAGCCTGTAAATCTGTCGGGAAACCTGGATAGACCTCCGTCACCACATTGACGGGACGAAGACGCGCGCCCTCCCTCTCTACCGTGACCCAATCCTCGCCCACTTCGATATCGGCGCCTGCGGCCCGCAGGGCGGAAAGAGCCGCCTCAATGGTTTCAGGAACCAGGCCTGTCAGTTTGATGGGGCCTCCCATCATGGCGGCGACGATGGCAAAGGTTCCTGCCTCAATGCGATCGGCCAGAACCGGATGTCTTGTGCCCCGCAGCTTCGATACGCCCTCAATCCGGATTGTCTCTGTTCCAGCGCCCTCAATCTTCGCGCCCATGGAATTGAGGCACTTGGCGAGGTCGCCCACCTCTGGTTCCCGGGCAGCGTTTTCCAGCACTGTCTCACCGTCAGCCAGTGTGGCGGCCATCATGAGTGTGTGGGTCGCTCCCACGGAGACGAGAGACGAACGGAAGTTTGCGCCCTTGAGTCCCCCTTTGGTTGTCGCATGGACATAGCCGTCGACAATCTCAATGTCGGCACCCATCGCCTGAAGACCCTTTATATATATGTCGACCGGGCGCGCACCGATAGCACAGCCGCCTGGGAGAGAGACCCGAGCTTCGCCAAAACGGCCAAGCAGCGGCCCCAGAACCCAAAAGCTCGCCCGCATCTGGCTCACCAGTTCATACGGTGCTGTTGTTGAGGTGATGTTGGCAGCTTTCAACGCCAAGCTCTTGCCGAAGGTTTCTGCGCTGCCATTACTGAGTTCAGCTTCGCACCCCAATTCCGTGAGCAGGCGAATGAGGGTCTGCACATCGGTAAGCCGAGGCACATTCTCAAAATGCATTTCTCCATCGGTGAGCAGCGCAGCTGTCATCAATGGCAGGGCGGCGTTCTTCGCACCGGAAATAGGAATGGTCCCTGAGAGCGGTTTGCCGCCCTTAATGTGAAGTGTATCCATGAAGGTCTCGTTTCCCCTAGAGCTCTTGGGTCCCCTGAACGAAGGCGCGCCCTGGCTTGTGCACCCAGCTGGCGGAGCCTCTCTCAGGAATGCGGCAAAGGGAAGGCTGAATGAGGGGTTGGTTAAGAGTTCTCATCGCTGTTGTTAGGAGCCTCAGTTGACAGATCATACTTGCGGCTCCGAGCCTGGGCTTTGCGGCGTTTGAGATTTTGCCGCAGTGCGGCGCTGAGGCGTTCTTCCCGCGATTCGGCTGGCTTTGGAGATCTAGGCGAGCCTGCCTTGTCGGCCTCTGTGTTATCCGTCATTTCAGCGCCCTTGGTCTGTCTGGCAGTCACTTCGGATTTTGGCCACCTACCTCCCGCCGCCAGTTTACCGAGGCTTAAGGCCAGTCCTGATATCCAATCTGTTCATGTGGCATGGGCTCCAAGGTCCCGTCAACTCTGGGGAAAGGCGTTTTTTTCCGTTCTGGTGAAGACTTTAATGGACCCATTTTGAACGCTTGCGCCACGGGGAGCGCTGTGGCACTTTCCCCGCGATTTCGGGGCTTTGCCGCAGGCGCGCCACCGACATGATGCTGCCGTAGCTCAGGGGTAGAGCACTCCCTTGGTAAGGGAGAGGCCGAGTGTTCAATTCACTCCGGCAGCACCATTTTTTTTCGAACAGTTGCTGCTAGCGCCGCCCGACAAATCTAGGTCGCTCGATCACCAAACTTCCCTAAAGTCCCCGGTTGCTGCTGCAAATTCGATTACACGGCCATTGATCTGATTTGCGCCCTGCCTGTGTCCGATATCGACTGTCAAAATGTCGTCTGGCAAGATCACGCCAGTCCGGGTCGATGTTTGCTTGGCCGACATCTCCGCAATCTGGGTTGACCAGGGTCCTAATGAGCCGGGTGTATGAATTTGGAGTTGACTGCCCTCCGCCTCTTGCATGCCATCAAAAATTCCGTTGGCAGCGTCATAGCCTATATATGCCGTCGAGCCGATGAAGGCGAGACGAAGACCAATATCTTCAAGTTGACCTGAAAGCCGACCAGTAACTTGGTACGATAGACCCGTCACCAGAATATTAAATCCATATCGCGGAAAGCCCAAGTTACCACCGGTATCCGTCACCGACATTGTTTGCGTGCTTTGGTCATAAGCACCAGCACTGCCATTATAGTTATCTATGATCGGAACATCCAAGCCGGTCCAAAGCTCCGGTCCCGTGACAGGGATGTCATCTACTTGAAGCGTCAGTGTGCCGCCAACCTCATCCCAATAAAGGACGGCGCTGTGAATGCCTCCGTCATCTACACCCGGCACCGCGACAAACCCCTGGCTGACACTGCCAACGAACGCCTCAAGGCGCAGAATGCCGGACACGAAGTGCAGCGTTATGCGGTCGTTCGCATCCTTCCGAGCTTCCCAGATCACCCGATCGCCTGTAACGCCGTTGGCATCCCAGGTGACTGCCACTGTGTGGTCGGTTCCTGAATAGCCCAGCCATGGGACCGGCCCGCTACCCTGCACCAGAGTCGGGGCGTCACTGCCGTCAATCAGCAAGCCTGATGATGTGGGCTCCCCTGCGGGAGGGCTTGCGACAACATCAGTGAATGACTTGATAGAATTTTCTGCGTAGTAGATCCCGCCATATCCAAACTGGTTGTCAAATCTGGCATAAAGACCTGCGTCCGCATATTGCCCGAGCCTAGTTGCTAGGGGTGAGGAACCCGCGTGCCGAAGGGAAAGAGAAACAGTTCTCATCAGCTTAGCGCCACGATGTCGGTTGCTGTTGTGCCAGCACTTAATATTCTGGAGGCGCGGATCGCAACCACAGTGCCTCCAATCACATTCTTGAACGTGACGCTCCCACCTTGTTTCATCGTCACGGCGAGATCACCGGTGCCGCCGACATAGATCGCTCGGGAGACGTGTGTCAGGTCGAGACTGTCCGACGGTGAAACTGTTTCGGCGCGATTTGCAGGACTTTCAAGCCCAGGCGCATGGGCATTAAACTCATCCATGTTCTTTCTCCTAATTTCTTGGTGACACGAAGTTACGGGAGCCAATCAGGTTTTCGATCAGCTGGTTCTTTGCAGAAGATCCTGCGGAAGATCCGAAGTAATAGTTTCCGATGGCGACGACGAGCGACCCAAGCGCGCCCAGCATGACGTTGAGCGGCGCATGTGAGCCGGAGGGCAAATCAACAAAAATCATTGCGATCAAAATGCCGAAGAAACCACCAAGCGCTGCAAAGGCGATGAAAGCCGGCATCTGATCGCCGGTCGCCACCTGACGCTCTCGTGCACTTTCCCTATCCGCGGCGTGCAAAGCCTCCAGATCAATTTCCAGTTCCTTCATCTGCTGGCGAAAGACCAGTTCAGCCTGTTTAAGTTTCCGGAGGTCTGCGGGGGACGCTTGCAAAACGGCTTCTTCGACGTCAGCCTGCTTCACATCCTCTGAGCTCAGAAGAGCGGAGGCAATGCCCCGAACAGCGACCCCAGCCATGGGCCCGCCAAGAGCCGTCGCCAAACCTGGTGCGACGGTGCCAACAATCTGCTTCCAATCCATAAGCGCCTCCTAATGCCCGTGATCCCTTCGCTGCCAGGCAAAGGATCGATTTGCGATCAGGATAGGTCCGCCTCAGAAGGGGGAGGATAAGTGGGTTGTGTTTTTTGCGCTGGGCGCTGGTTTAGTCTGCATCTCTGCAGAATAAATCGTGCAGTACGTGGATAACCTGAACCACCTCGTCACTGGCGAGCGTGTAGAATATCTTCTGGCTGTCGCGCCGCGTCTTCACAAGATTTGCTTCCCGCAGTTTTGCCAACTGTTGGGACAGGTTCGATTGGCTGATGCCGATACGCTCCTGAAGCTCACCGACGGTGAGTTCTGCTTCATGCAATTGGCACAGCACCCGCAACCGGTGCGGATTGCTCATAGATGCCAGCAAGGCGGCTGCTTTTTCCGCCTGTTGTGGGTTTACATTAATATTCATAATTACTAATTTATCAAATCCGCATATAAATACAAGCCTTAGCTCACCACCCCCAGGGAGACGAATGATGTTAACCAACCTCAGCCCAGATGAAACCCACGCCTTGCTTAAAGATCACAAGGCGCTGTTAATTGATGTGCGTGAGCCCCGAGAGTTCGCAGTTGAGCGTATTCACGGCGCGCTCAATATGCCGCTTTCGACTTTCGATCCCGCTTTCCTACCGCTCGATGATCCGTCGAAGGTGGTTTTTCAGTGCGGGTCGGGGAAACGTTCAGCGATGGCCGCTGAAAAAGCAGCAGCTCTTCTGGGTGGCGAAACAAAACATCTGGCCGGTGGCATTGCGGCCTGGAAACAAGCTGGCCTCGCCGTCATTACGCTCGACCCAGCAACGGGCGCCGTCATTGACCCAAGCGCCTGACGGACACTTAAACCGGCTTATCACCATTGATGGTGATGCGGTGCATGCGGCGGTATTGCGGCCAATAGTCCGCCACTGCGTAATGCTGCGTTGCTCGATTATCCCAAACTGCGACGGCCCCCTTGGTCCACGAAAAGCGAACCTGCACTTCTGGCAGTTTCACAACATCGTAGAGAGCCTGAAGAAGTGTCTCACTTTCAGCAGCGTCTAAGCCTTCAATGTGCTGCGTGAAGGTGGAATTGACGAACAGTGCCTTGCGACCGGTGACCGGATGGGTGCGGATGATGGGATGAGATTGCGGCGGATATTTTTTCAGGATCTCTGAAAGCGCAGCCTTGTCTTTGGCATTATCATAGTTTTGAGACGCGTCGAACACTTCAATGGAGTGCACAGCCCGCATGCCCTCAAGCTTTGCTTTTAGGTCATCGGGAAGCTGGTCATAGGCGGCATACATGTTCGCCCAAAGCGTGTCCCCGCCGCTTGACGGAACATCCGCACCGTAGAGAACAGATCCCATGGGGGGCTTATCCCGCCAGGTGACGTCTGTGTGCCAATAGTTGGTTTCCGGCGGTCGCTCTTCGTCGTTCTCAAGCACAGAAATCTGCGGATGGCTGTCGATCTTCGGGAAGAAGGGGTGGGGAGGCTCCAGCTCGCCAAACTGAGAAGCAAATGCCATGTGGGCGTCTGGGCTCAGGTTCTGGTCACGAAAAAAAATGACCAAATGCTCGTGCAGCGCTGTTTCGATTTCCTTGAAGGTCGCCTCGCCCAAAGGCTTGGACAGGTCCACACCGTGAATTTCCGCTCCAATCACTGGGTTGAGCGGTGTTACGTGAATTAGGTCATATTTCATCGGCTTCCTCCCTCTGAATGGTGAGAGCGTAAGCACGGCCCATCATATTTCCCAATTTAAATCGATGATAATATATTATTTAGCCAATGAATAATAAGGGTCTGTCTTATGAATCTGCGATCCGTTGATTTGAACCTGCTCACCATTTTTGATGCGATCATGGTGGAAAGGCATATGACCCGAGCGGCGGCACGTGTCGGGATGACCCAGCCTGCTATGTCGAACGCGCTTGCCCGCCTTCGGGACCTGACCGGAGACACTCTGTTTGTACGAACCGGCCGCGGCATGATGCCAACACCGCGGGCAACGGCCTTGGCTGTCCCTATTCGTCGCGCCCTTGACCTGGTACAGGTAGGCCTCACAGAAAAGGCGGTCTTTGACCCAGAAAGCAGTGATCGTTCCTTCACCCTTGCGATTGGAGATTATTGCGAAGTTCTTTTCCTGCCGCAGGTTCTGGCCGCCTTGCAGGAAGAAGCTCCTGGGGTCAGCCTGTCGCTTCAATCTCCGGCGGGTGCCACTCTGCAGAAAGAGCTGAAGGACAATAGCGTCGATCTGGTTTGGGATGCAGCACCGTTGGACGGGCCCGGCTTCAGATCAGAAACACTGTTCGACGACAGGATTGTTTGGATCATGAGCGCGTCTCACCCATTGGCTGTAAAGAAGCGCCCCACGCTTGATGACTATGCTGCCGCGAGCCATGTCCGGCTTGATCCGGGCCACACCTATGTTCACAACTATGACCGGTTTGTGCGCAACCTTGGCATTCGCCGACGCTTCGCAGTTGAGCTCACGCGCATTATTCCCATGGCCTTCACCGTGGCTGAGACCCACCATGTGGCAACGGTCCCAAACCGAATGGCCGAGCGCTTTGCGCGGTTCCTTCCGCTTGCAATCAAGAAAGTGCCTCTGGACCTTCCAAGCTCGCCTTTTTATCAAAGCTGGCACAGCTCACGAGACGACGATCCTGGACTTTCCTGGTTGCGCGGACGGCTTGTTGACCTAGCAAAAGATTTTTAGGTGCTGCGCTATAGAGGAGTGGACCGCATGAGGGGTGGCGGCGCGTCCCCTTCGCCGTAGAAGGCGCCTATATGGGCCCATGCCTCAGCCGCACTTTCGACAAAGGTGAAGATGCCCAAGTCTTCTTCTGCGATCATGCCTTCTTCGGCCATCGCCTCAAAGTTGACGATCCGCCGCCAGTAGGACTCGCCAAACAATAGCACCGGCATGGGATCTATCTTGCCGGTTTGGATAAGGGTGAGGGTCTCGAACAATTCATCCAATGTGCCAAAGCCGCCTGGAAAAATGACAAGCGCCTTGGCGCGCATCAGGAAGTGCATTTTCCGAAGCGCAAAATAGTGAAACTGGAAGCAAAGCTCCGGAGAGATGTAGGGGTTGGGAAATTGCTCGTGGGGCAACGCGATATTGAACCCGACTGACATGGCACCGGCATCCGCCGCGCCGCGGTTCGCGGCTTCCATAATTCCCGGCCCGCCGCCCGTCGCAATAACATAGTCAAGGTGGGTGTTTGACTGCGCTTCCGTCGACACAATCTCTGCGAACTTCCGAGCTTCCTCATAATAGCGGCAATGGTCTCGCTTTCGTTCTGCCCGTTTAAGTCCTCTCGCGCATGCCGGGTCGTTCGGGGCCGCGTCCAATCGCTGGCGCGCAGCCTCGCAATCACGCTCCACCGCGTCAGAGTCAGGCACGCGTGCGGACCCAAAGACAACAATGGTTGAACGCACCTGCAACTCTTCAAGAATAAGGTCAGGCTTCAACAGTTCCAGCTGCAACCGCACGGGACGCAATTCGTCACGCCTTAAAAGATCATCGTCTTCAAAACCCAGCCTGAAGGATGATGATTGCATCTGAGGCGTGTGTGGAACAGGTGAGGGCTTATCTTTCATGTTCATGCCACGTCCTTCTGTTCACTCCCTACAAGCCGGTTCCGGGATTTCAGCGTCATAGAGCTGCCGCAAATACGCAACCGGTTCTGGCAGGGCTGGATCCGGCGTGAACCCCATCGGGATTTGCCAGGTCATTTCAAGACCGGAAAAATGCCGTGGCGCCTCCAGCATAACAGAGGGAGCTTCTGCGTCATCTTCAGGCTTTGCGACGAACAGAAAGGCTGCATAAGAGGATGCCTCAATCGGACAGCGATTATCGCCGCCAGCGTCCCTTCCGGCTTCAAGCGCCCGCAACAGTCTTTGCGCCAGCGGCTTCCGGCAGATTCCAACCGTGTCCAACTGCCATGCCGTTGCAACAGCATCCACGACACCCGGACGGAGCGTATTGCCTTGCACTGAATAATCGTCCCCATGAACAGCACCCCAATCGTTCGGTACGGAATAGCCGGTAAGGGTCCCAGCCTTCGGTGAGGGCTTCAAAGTCACAACACCATATTGCAACCATTGCAATCCAATTCTGATCGGGCTCGCATATAAGTCCTCATCAGCTAGTTTACGGACGATGATGTCCGCACGGTCCCCATCGGCGACCATTTCCATCGCCACATCGCGCCCCAGAAAACTCGTCGCTGCCTGAGCGGCCACCGCACCTTTGCCCGGAACAAGACCCGCGATCAACCGAACGCCCGTGGAACAGCTTGCCGCGGCAATACCCACGTCTCCCGTTTCCGGGTCAACAGCAACGATGGACCAGGTGGCCATGGCAGGCGACGCAATCATCAAGGTGCAGACGATGAGAAGAGACGTTCGAAGGTTCTTCATGCAGCAAACTCAAGCGGTTGATGGTCGAGATTTGGCAGGACATAGCGGGCAAAGAGGTCACACTCCGCGGCATGGGGATAACCAGAGAGGATAAAGGCATCGAGTCCCATGGCCTGATAGCGCTGAAGTTTCTTCAACACCTGATCCGGGTCGCCGACAATCGCTGCGCCGCAGCCGGAGCGCGCACGACCAATTCCTGTCCAGAGATACTCTTCTGCAAAGCCATCATTGTCAGCGCGGTCTCGCATCTCTGCCTGGCGTCGTACGCCTTCAGAGGCTGCATCAAGAGATTTTTTCCGAATGGCCTCGCCTTCTGCGTCATCCAGCTTGCTCATGAGAGTGCGGGTATAGTCGAGCGCTTCTGCTTCAGTCTCGCGGACAATGACATGAACACGGTAGCCATAGCGAAGCGTGCGCCCGGCCTCGGCTGCGCGCTTTTTCATATCGTCCAGAATGGCGGTGACATTCGGCTCTTCGTCTGGCCACATGAGAAAGACGTCCGCTGCTTTCGCCGCGACGGCTCTCGCTGCTGGAGAGAGACCGCCAAAATAGAAGGGCGGACATTTTCCCGAGACAGTCCCCATACGCGGCGGCTCAAGCTCCAGCTGATAGTGCTCGCCTTGTTGATTGACCGGATTTCCATCCAGCAGCGTTTTCAGAAGCTGCATCACTTCTAGGGTGCGTCCATAGCGCTCTGGTGATGCCATCACCTGGCCCGGCATGTCACTTGAGATGATGTTGATGGTGAGGCGACCGCCCAGCATCTGATCAAGGGTCGCGATTTGCCTGGCAAGCTGGGGCGGCCACATCTCACCGCAGCGGATGGCAAGGAGAAGTTTGATCTTGCTCGTGAGCGCTGACATGGCCCCTGCAAAAGCAACCGAGTCCATGCCGAGCTGATAGCCGCTTGGCAGAAGGATGTTGTCAAAGCCACCCTTCTCTGCCGCTTGCGTGATCTCGCTACAATGGGCTAGTGAGCTTTTCAGACGCTCTTCCGGCACGCCCAGATATTCATAATCATCATCGCAAAGCGCTGAAAACCAGGAGACCTCCATCGGACCCGTCATGGCAATTGCTCCCCCATGGATGCCTGCAAAATTGCGTACCAGCTTTTACGGTCGAAGGAGACCTTGAACGCATCTGTCGCTGCCGCAATGCGATCAAGGTTCTGCGTGCCAATGATGGGAATAATCCTCGCCGGATGCGCCAGCAGCCAAGCTAGAGCGACGGCTTCCCGAGTGACCCCGGCCGCACCTGCGATTTTGTCCAGCAGGCCCTGCGTCGCAATGAGACAATCCCCGTCTTCTTCTTTCCGTGCTTCATTCTCTGATAAAGCGAGACGGCCGCCTGCCACAGGCGACCAGGCGAGCGGCGTCACACCGTGCTGCATGCACTGATCGAGCGTGCCGTCAAAGAAAGGGTCGAGAGCCCAGCAGGAAATCTCGGGCTGATTGGTTGCAATCGGGAAATCCAGATGTGTCTGCAGCGCCTCAAACTGAGCGGGCGTGTGGTTAGAAATACCCACATAGGAAATTTTTCCCTGATCCCGCAGCTTGGTGAGAGCGCCAGCTACTTCCTGCGGGTGGGCCAGGATATCGGGGCGATGGATCTGATAGAGATCGATCTGCTCAATCTCCATACGTGAAAGGGACGCCTCACAGGCAGAGATGAGATAGTCGGCACTTGAGTCATAAGGTAGGCCCAGAACGATGCCGCCCTTGCTTGCGATCACCATCCTGTCCCGTAAGGCGGGTGTTTCCTTCAGCACTTCGCCAAACAGCTTCTCAGCGTCGCCAAAGGCGTCATCCCCGTCGACACCATATATATCGGCGGTATCGAACAGGGTCATGCCAGTGCCGAGCGCAGCGTCAATTTTCGCGTGCGCCTCTTTGGTGCTGGTACCGGCAAAGCGCCACATGCCATAAGCGATGGGGAAAACGGACAGGCCGCTCTTGCCGAGCGGACGGAATTCTGGGGTAATGGATAAATCAGTCATGGGCCTGAGTTTATCTACTCTGACCCTGCTGTCACGGGACGATTTGGTCAGAAGAGGTCTTTCAACATGGTGAACCCCCTGCGCTACGGAATCATCGGGACAGGCATGATGGGCATTGAGCACATCATGAACATCGCCATCACGGACGATGCTGTGGTGACGGCGATCTCAGACCCACATGAGGGATCACGAGATTGGGCGACCTCAACGCTCACCCATGACGTGGATGTGTTCATGGATCATCGGGACCTATTGGCTTCTGACAAGGTTGATGCGCTTGTTATTGCCAGTCCCAATTTCACCCACGCAAGCGTTCTGGAGGATGTCTGGATGACGGACCTTCATGTCCTATGCGAAAAACCACTCTGCACCACCCTGGAAGATGCCCAGGAGGTCACGAGGCGCGCAGCCTCCCATAAAGGCGTGTTCTGGGTGGGTATGGAATATCGCTATATGCCGCCGGTGACGCGGTTCGTCGAAGAAGTGCATGGCGGCACCATCGGCACACTAAAAATGTTTGCCATTCGGGAACATCGCTTTCCGTTCCTTCAGAAAATCGGAGATTGGAACCGTTTCAGCCGCAATACAGGCGGCACACTGGTGGAAAAGAGCTGTCACTATTTCGATATGATGCGCTATGTGGTGCGGGGAGAGCCCGTGCGCGTTTACGCAAGCGGGTCTCAGGACGTGAACCATCTTGACGAAACCTATGATGGTGAAACGCCTGACATTCTCGACAATGCGTTTGTCATTGTGGATTTCGACAATGGCGTACGGGCGATGCATGACCTTTGCATGTTTGCCGAAGGCTCGCGTCATCAGGAGGAGCTGAGCGCTGTCGGACATGTCGGAAAAGCCGAATGCCATATTCCCGACGGTAATGTCACACTGGCACCGCGCAACCCGAAAGACGTCCAGACCATTCACGTCCCCGTCGATCAGGCCGTGCTTGAGGCGGGCTATCATCACGGCGCCAGCTACTTCCAACATCTGGACTTTCAGGCAGCAATCACAAATGGCACGCCAGCCAAAGTCAGTGCCGAAGACGGACTGAAAGCGGTTGCCATGGGGCTCGCCGCCCATCGGTCGATCGACGAAGGTCGGCCGGTCCTAATGAGTGAGTTTGGACTCTAGGCTCCGCATAGCCTCTAGGCTTCTGACATCCAAGGTGGCACACTTGCCCCAGGTGCGAGGAGGCTCACATGCGCATTGCGATCCTGACGCTTGGCACGCGGGGTGACATGCAACCCTATGTCGCGTTGGCGCTTGGTCTTCGCGCCGCTGGCCATGACGTGGTGATCAGCGGCCCGGAAAATTTTGCAGAGTGGGTGCAAGGCTTCGGCTTTGATTATGTCTCCGGAGGCCTTGATCTTCAGGCGTTGTTACAATCACCAGAGGGGCGCGACCTGATCTCGGGCAGTCTCTTCGCGATCATTCGAAACTTTCGCGACATCAGCCAGAAAATCACTGCAGAGATCATTGATGGCAGCACCCAGGCAACCGTTGGCGCGGACCTCATTCTCTATCACCCCAAAGTGCCCGTCGCGACAGACCTGGGGGAAGCATTGGACATTCCTGTTATCCAGACGGCTTTGCAGCCCATTGTCGTACCCACAGGCGATTTCGCCATCGCTGGTTTGGGCAACGGTATCCTCGGAAGGCGTCTTAATCGATGGACCTATGGCGCGATCCGTGCCCAGCGGGCCATGTTCTCCAAACAACTGAACGCATGGCGGACCGGTACGCTTGGCTTGCCGCCACTGCCACGCTTTGCCCGGGGCGGGGAGATAAAAGGCAAAATGCTGCCTGTGCTGCATGCCTTTTCAGAGCATGTGGTGCCACGCCCGACAGACTGGCCTGAGACGGCTCATGTCACCGGCTATTGGTTTCTTGATGACACCTCGGGCTGGACACCACCAGATGACCTGCAGGCATTCCTCGACGCGGGACTACCACCGGTCTATGTGGGCTTTGGCAGCATGACAGACAAAGACCCAGAAGCTAAAGCACGACTGGTGGTTGAGGCTCTGACCAAAGCCGAATGCCGGGGCGTGATTGCGACTGGCTGGGGTGGCCTTACAGCCGATGATTTACCCGACACAGTGTTCGCCATCGATGGCGCGCCTCATGACAAGCTCTTTCCACTCATGAGCGCGATTGTGCACCACGGAGGTGCCGGCACAACGGCCGCCGCCTTCCGGGCTGGGAAACCGCAGCTGGTTACGCCCTATTTTGGAGACCAACCTTTCTGGGGGCACCGGGTTGCTGATTTGGGCGCGGGCCTTCCGCCATTGCCACAGAAGAGGATCACTTCCGATCAGTTGACGCACGCGCTGCGCGGTATTGTGAAGGACAAGTCCTTCACCTCTCATGCTGAGACAATTGCTCACGAGCTTGCGAAGGAAGATGGCGTCGCCACAGCTGTCAATCTGATTGAGAAATTGGCTATTTGAGAGATTGGCTGGGGCAACATGCCCGTCTAAGCTCCACCAAAAAAGGGGATGGCTGATGGCGGACCAAACAACACTCGAAACATGGCAGCAACGCATAGACGTGTCGCCTTTTCAGCGCTGGCTCGGCCTTCGGGTCACGGAAGTTGATGAGGGACGTATGTGCGTTTCTCTGCCCTGGAAAGAAAACCTGGTTTCCAATCCCAATCCACCGACAGTCCATGGCGGTATCCTCGCATCCGTGATTGATCTGCTGGGCCTCTATTCCGTGCTGACGACAGGCAGTCTCTCCATCGCGACCGTGGACCTTCGTGTGGACTATCACCGTCCCGCAGGACCGGGGGACATGATGGCTGAGGCCAACATCATCAAACTCGGGTCAAAGGTCTCAACAGCGGAAACCAAAGTCTTTGACGCGTCTGGAAAGCTCCTTGCGTCAGGACGCGGCGTCTATCTGATGGCTGGTTGACTTGGTTCGGACTGCTCGTCATAGTCGCCGCCAACTGATTGTTTTTTGATTTGCGCGTTTCCTGACGGAAAACCGGAAGCTCACTTTTCCTGGAAACGCTTGTCTTGGTGAGACCTCCCCATGTGTGGTTTTCAAAATATGTACCTCGAAACCGCGGTCGGCGCATGCAAGCCGTCCGTGCGCCCGTGTGCGCCTCCGAAGTAGCAAACCACACTCTCTTTATTCAGTCAGAGCCCGGTTTTGCCGGGCTTTTTTCGTTTCAGGACTAGCGACATGTCTCAGTTGGACACATCACCCCAGGTTTCGCCCACAACCCGCCTTGCGATTATTGTTACCATCGTCGCCGCCAACATGCTGGCGCTCGCGGCAACTGATCTCTATTTGCCGTCCGTCCCCTACCTGCCGGAAATCTTGGGCACCTCTATTGAGGCGGTGCAGTTCACTCTTGTGACCTTTAGCGCTGGTTTCGCAATCTCCCAAATCCTCTTTGGCGCGGCCGGTGACCTGTGGAACCGCCGGTGGGTGCTGGTAGGATCGCTGTTCGTGTTCGTGCCTGCATCGCTCTGGTGCGCTGTTTCCGGCACGGCTGAAAGCCTGGCGCTCGCGCGGTTCGCTCAAGGTTTTTCAGCAAGCGCGTCCGCCGCGCTCACGGTGCCTATGATCAAACCGCTCTTCGATGAAGCCCGCGCCGTGCACGCCATCTCCGTGATCGGCGGTATTGATGCGATCATTCCTGCCTTCGCACCCATTTTGGGTGCCTGGATTTTCTCTCAGTTCGGCTGGGAGGCAAATTTCTGGGTGATCGTCATTGCAGGCGTGCCGCTTTTCATCGCTGCTGTGATGGTGGTGCCGGACAACAGACCTGAAAGTCCCCACACCAGCATCTGGCCGGTGCTTATGGGCCTCTCGGCCGTTGGCACTGGCGCGGTCGCGCCGTTCCTCGATGATGGTGTCTGGAGTGCTGGCGCCGCCATGCTGATTATGAGCATCGCTGCGCTGGCTGTGCTGCCACTCATCAAAGAGAAAGCGGGGAGCCCGTGACCCATACAGGATGGATCGTCACCATTGTCCTGGCGACGGCCATGCTCGGCGGGTCGGCGTTTGACTTTCACCTGCCGGCAATTCCGCTGCTGCCGGAGCAGCTTGGAGCCAGCGTTGTGCAAGCCCAATGGACCCTTGCCGGGTTTTCGTTCGGGTTTGCAACGTCGATGCTCATGTTCGGCGCGCTTGCGGACCTTTATTCGCGCAGGGCCGTGCTGCTTGGTGGCCTCGGGATCTTTGTGCCTGCGTCACTCCTTTGTGCCATGGCAACCACGCCTGAGGTCCTCATCGCAGGACGGGTGTTGCAGGGGTGCGCGGCAGCGTCTGGCAATTCTGTTGCGCCCGCCCTCATTCGCTCGCTTTATGATGAAGCCTGCAGCGTGCGTGCCATGTCGATCTTCTCATCCCTCTTTGGGTTGATCCCGGTGATCGCCCCGGCGCTTGGTGCGCTCATGATCGCCGCCTGGGGCTGGCAATCCATCTTCTGGCTTATCGCGGGCGTCGGCCTGTTGCTCGTGCCCGCGGTGGGCTTCGCCATCCCGAATGATCGACCTGAAAGTCATGAAACGGACCTTTGGCCCGTGGTGCGCGGATATGGATGGCTTCTTACTCACAGAAAGTATCTGGCATATGTGGGCAGTCAGGCGATGGGCTTCGCAGGGCTTCTCACTTTCGTCTTGAGTTCGCCTTATCTCATTACGGCGCATTTAGGTGGCGACACCACTGCGTTCCTGCTCACGCAGGTCATCATCATCTCCGCGTACATTTTGGGTGCCAACGGGACGGGCCTGCTTGTGCATCACTTCAAGACCGACGGCTTCATCCTGACCGGCGCGGCAACGCAACTTGTCGGCGGAGCCGTCCTGTTCGCCTATGCGTTTCTGTCGGATGCTCCCGGGTGGCTCGCCGTGGCCTTTATCGTCGCAATCTTCGATGCAGGTCACGGCATCAGGAGTGGGGCGGGCTTCACCAAAGCCATGGACATTGTGCCGACCCATGGGGCGCGGGCGTCCTCGCTTCTGAATTTCTTCTGTGTCGCCCTGGCTGGCGCTGGTGCTGCCAGTGTTGCGCCCTTCCTTGCGCCTTATGGACTGATGCCGGTCGCCCTAGCAACCTTTCTGTTTGGTTCCGGCAGTCTCGTCCTCTTGGTTCTTGCTCGGCGGTTGTAGGGGGCGACACTGCCGCTTAAGGTCATGTCACACCGACATTCACCACCATTCCCAGGAGAAAATTATGAGCGACGTGGAAACAGAGTTTCTTTTTGAGATCGATGCCGAACTCCGCGAGCCGAACCTCATGATCGGCGGTGTGCCTGATGGCAGCCGCATGATCGCTCATGTAGAAGGCGGCACATTTGAAGGCCCAAGGCTCAAAGGCATCATGCCAGCCTCCGGCGGGGACTGGGTGCTCGCCCGCGCAGACGGGTCGATCAAGATTGATGTGCGCGCAGCGCTCACCACAGACGATGGACACCATATCTATACTTACTATGGTGGCCGCATTGTCATGTCACCAGAACAAATGAGCGCGCTTGGTGATCGGGCGGCAGCTGAAGCCCTTGATCCATCAACCTACTATTTCCGCACCAATCCGCTTTTTGAAGCGGCGATGGACGGCCCCTATTCCTGGCTCAACCATGTGGTGGCCGTTGGCATTGGGCGCCTCACCGCCAAGGGTGTCGCATACAAGGTTTATGCGCTAAAATAGAAGCCTGTCAGAGCACGATCTCATCACGGAGACACGCATGAGAGAAGTTGCGATCCTGACCTTCCTTAGTCTTGACGGTGTGATGCAGGGACCGACATCGCCGGAGGAAGATCCCTCCGGCGGGTTCACCCAAGGTGGTTGGGCACAATCCTGCTGGGACGGCGTCATGGAACAGGTTGGCCGGGAGGCCATGGCCGAGCCTTATGACATGCTGTTTGGCCGCAAGACCTATGAGATGTTTGCCGGGCACTGGCCGGACGCTGATCCTGAGGATCCAGCGGCGGCGCGCATGAACGCTGCCGCAAAATATGTGGCGTCCACAACACTCACCGATCCGTCGTGGCAAAACACGACCGTGCTCTCCGGCGATGTGGCTGATCAGGTCGCCGCCCTCAAGCAGCAGGATGGTCCTCTGCTCCAGGTCCATGGCAGCGGCAACCTGATCCAGACGCTGTTGAAGCACGACCTGATTGATGAATTTCGACTCTGGACATTTCCAGTGGTCGTCGGGTCCGGCAAAAGGCTGTTTACAGAAGGGACGATCCCCTCTTCCCTGATGCTTGCGAAATCAGAAGCGACTGGGAATGGGGCCTTCATGTCGATCTATCGTCGATAATCTCCATCGACATTCGAATTCCATAGATAAAAATTCCGCAGTGAGGAATTGGCAAA
>NZQM01000122.1 GCA_002695905.1 Parvibaculum sp. | reverse complement strand
TCGTCTTCTTCATCCTGTGGGGTCGTGTCCACGAGGGGGCGGATGCCGACATAGAAATTCTCTACATCATCACGCGTCAGGTTGAGTGTGGGCAGGCCGTCATTCACCACTGCGAGGAAATCTTCGATGTCTTGCTCTGTCACGCCGATTTTGTCCGGTGCGTCGTCGAAGACAGTGTCGGTTGTGCCGAGGATCGTTTTTCCCCGCCAGGGCAGGACAAAAAAGTGCCCACCAATCTTGGACTGAACAGCGAGTGCGTTTTTGCCGGAGAGTGCACGGGTGATGAGATGAATACCTTTGGAGCGGATAAGGCGGCGAGACGGTTTGCCATCTTCGGTCAGTCCCATGAGGATATCTGCCCAAGGGCCGGCAGCGTTGATGGTGAGCTTACCTTTGATCGTATGGGTCTCGCCGGTGAGCTCATCCGCGACGGTGACGCCGGTTATGCGGCCGTTTGCAGCGCCGCCCGA
This sequence comes from Parvibaculum sp., assembly GCA_002695905.1. Taxonomy (GTDB): domain Bacteria; phylum Pseudomonadota; class Alphaproteobacteria; order Parvibaculales; family Parvibaculaceae; genus Mf105b01. Next base: position 14,111 of record NZQM01000122.1, on the reverse strand, counting down.
TTCTTTCTCAAAGCCCGTGACCTTGGCGTAGTTGGCGGCATCGGCCCCTTTCTCCACCGCACCCAGAACGAATTCAAGGCAGAGACGCTCAGGCGCGAACATCTGACAGTCATAATAGATTTTGGCGCCGGTCAGCCCATCGGGATTGAGCGATGGCATGAGCTGCAGTGCTTCGTCGCGTGAGATGGTTTTATAGCCGGGAAGTTTTTTATCCGGATCATCCAGTCGATTCCGGTCATAGGCTAGCAGGTCATACATGGTGAGGCCGATGGAGAGTACGAGACTGCCTTTCATTCCCCGTCCATAGGTGGGAATGATGAAGGGGAGCGGATCAACCAGATGGGGCGCGTTCTGTTCCCAGATACGCCTCTCCCGCAGGGACTCGCGCACCAGACCGATCTCGCCGTTCACCAGATAGCGCAGGCCACCATGAATGAGTTTGGACGACCCGGCTGTCGTGGCGTGGGCAAAGTCATCCTTCTCCAGTAGGGCAACCTTCAAGCCCCGGAGTGCCGCGTCCCATGCAATGGAAGACCCAGAAATGCCGCCACCCACGACAATCAGGTCGTACTCGGTCTGGCTCATGGCGGAAAGGTCGCGTTGCATGGAAATCCTTGTACTTTCAGCTGCTGGAAGAGGGGTTTTCGCGCCTTATGCCCGCTCTTGCAAGCCGTTTTGCTTCATCCGCCAAATGAGTTGGTCGAGCCTGTCCTGGCCGAAAAAAGGCTCGCCCTCAAAGACCATGAGAGGCACGCCCCAATGGCCTGCTGCTTTCTGAGCGGCCTCATTTGCGGTGATGATGTCATCAAAATGTGCTTCGTCGGCAGCCACTTTGGCTTCCAGCTCGCTCAAGTCCAGCCCGGCGCGAGTTGTGGCGTCTTTCAGATGATCGCCCTCGTGCCAGTCTTTCACGCCGCCAAAGATGATGCTGCTCACTTCATCAAGGAAGGCGAGGCCTTTTCCCTCTTCGGCTGCGGCGCAACCAAGGCGGGTCAATCGGTGAATGTAGGGCTGTTCCTTGGGGACCTCGCCGGATGCCAGGTCCATGACGACTGGGTCAGGCGAGGGCCAATTGTAGGCCAGCCCCTCCATTTCAGCGATCCGTACCGTGTCTTTCATGAGGTATGGCGGCCACATGGGGTTCACAGTCTTGAAAAACCCGTCCATCCGAACAGCTATTGGGTAGACCGGCCGCACATTCACATTCACGTCATAGGCCTTCTCGATCGCTACCAGGCGTTTGGTGGCAAGATAGGAATAGGGCGAGCGAAATGACCAAAATAGGTCAAAATCCGGGGTTTTGGTGGCTGACATGAGAGACTCCCTGGGCCGCATGATGTGAGGTTCTGTTTGGGCCCAACGTCCGGCTTTTGCGCTGGCTTTGCAACCCCTGCTAAGCTTTCACCCAAGTGACATAAACGATCCATCAGGGGGCGCAACATGGCGCAGATTTCAGCGAACGGACTAGATATCGAATATGAGCGGTTTGGGCCGGAAGACCAGGAAACGGTGCTTCTGATTATGGGGCTTTCGGCTCAGCTGACCATGTGGCCGGTTGAACTCTGTGAAGAGCTGGTGTCGCGCGGCTATCATGTCGTGCGTTTCGACAATCGGGACATTGGGCTCTCGAGCAAGTTCGAGGAAGCGGCTCTGCCGGATATGGGCGCGCTTATTGGTGCTCTCCTGTCTGGGGAAACACCTGATGCGCCCTATTCGCTGGATGATATGGCGGCGGACGCTGTTGGCTTGCTGGATGCCCTCGGCATCGACAAGGCACATATTGTTGGTGCGTCTATGGGTGGTATGATCGCGCAACTGGTGGCGATCAACCATCCGGAAAAAACTCTCAGCCTGACCTCGATCATGTCGACGACCGGCAACCCGGAATTACCTCAGGCAAAGCCAGAAGCAATGGCGGCCCTTGCTGCGCCCGCGCCTGATCCCAATGATCTCGAAGCGGTGATTCAGCGTGGCATGAATACGTGGAACACTATTGGCAGCCCGGGCTATCCCACTGACGATGCTCAGTTGAGAGAATGGGTTCTGCGCGATTTCCATCGGTCGTTCTATCCTCAGGGCATTCTGAGACAGATGGCCGCCATCATCTCCAACGGAGATCGTCGTGAGAAGCTGAAAGCTGTGACGGCACCGACGGTTGTGCTTCACGGCGTCGATGATCCCCTGGTGCCTGTTGAGGGTGGAAGAGACACGGCCGCCAGTATTGCCGGGGCAGAACTCATTGAAGTGCCCGGTATGGGGCATGACTTCCCGCTGAGCCTCGTTACAACGTTCGCAGATGCAATCACCAAGGCTGCGTCGCGATCTTCAACCCATGCCGCAGCGGAGTAAGTCCATGCAAGTTAGAGCAAATAATCATTCGTTTGAGGTCGAGCGCTTCGGACCGGAAGACCGAGAGACTATTCTCCTGGTCATGGGGCTTGGTGGACAGATGACCCTTTGGCCGCAAGAACTGGTCGATGAATTGGTCGAGCGCGGATATCACGTGGTGCGGTTTGATAATCGGGATGTGGGCCTGTCGGCAAAGTTTGACCATCTCGGCAACCCGAAAATGTTGCGGCTGATCCTCGCGGATGCGCTCGGGTTTACCCCGAAGGTTCCTTATCTGTTGGATGACATGGCCGAAGATGCTGTTGGTGTGCTTGATGCGCTGGGAATTGAGAAGGCGCATATTGTCGGCGTTTCGATGGGTGGCATGATTGCGCAGTTGATCGCGGCTCATCATGGCGACCGTGTCCTGAGCCTCACGTCCATCATGTCGACAACGGGTCACAAGTCGCTCTCAAAACCATCGAAAAAGGCGAGAGCGGCCCTGCTCACCCCGCTGCCGAAAGACCCTTCCAACATGGAAGCTGTCTTTGAGCGGATGCTCAACACATTTTCCGTTATCGGAAGCCCAGGCTATCCAGCGAGTGACGAAGAGCGCCGTGCCTTGGTGAAAGAGCAACTGGAACGGAGCTACCATCCAACTGGTCTCGTCCGTCAGATTGCTGCCATTGTTGCCAGCGGTGACCGACGCGAGATGCTGAAGAAAGTTTCTGCTCCGACAGTTGTGCTTCATGGGGAAGATGACCCGCTTGTCCCCCTGGACGGAGGGAAAGACACGGCGCTGCATATTGCTGGTGCGGAACTGATCACCGTTCCGGGGATGGGGCACGACATGCCTAAAGAATTAGTGCCGCAGATCGCAGATGCGATCACCCAGGCAGCTAAAAAAGCTCAGGCCACGCCTGCGGCGCAAGCAGCGGAGTAAGCCTTATGCAGGTACAGGCAAATGGCATCGCCATCGAAGTCGAAGATATGGGACCTAAGGATGGTCCTGTGATCCTTCTTGTAAACGGCTATACATCGCAGCTGATCAACTGGCCGAGGCCGCTGCTCGATGGCCTTGTCGCGGAAGGGTTTCGGGTCGTTCGCTACGACAATCGGGATGTGGGCTTCTCGCAAAAGTTTGAGGGTGCTCCTGACCCATCAGAGACCCTCAAGGCTGTACTTGGTGGACAGCAACCGGACATCCCTTACGTGATGGCGGATATGGCGGCGGATGGTATTGGCGTGTTGGATGCGCTGGGTATCGATAAAGCGCACATTGTGGGTGTCTCTATGGGCGGTATGATTGTGCAGCTGATGGCGATCAACCACGCAGACCGGGTGCAGTCGATGACATCGATTATGTCATCGACCGGCAATCCGGATGTGCCGCGGGCAACACCGGAAGCTCAGCAGGCGCTCAATGAACCGGCACCCAGCCAGGACCGCCAGGATGTGATCACGCATTCGATCAAGGGTCGGCGCACGTACGAAAGCCCTGCCTACAAAAAGACAGATGCGGAGTACGAAGAGCTGATTGGTGAGGCCTATGACCGGATGTTTTATCCGGAAGGCTATATGCGCCAATATTGCGCCATTGTTGCCGATGGCAGCCGCGTTGAGCGTCTTTCAACGGTCACGATCCCGACGCTTGTTATCCACGGGAGGGATGACAATCTCGTGCGTGTTGAAGGCGGCATTGATACGGCGAAGTCTATACCTGGAGCTCAATTGGAGCTGATTGAGGGGATGGGGCACGATCTTCCCGACGCGCTGTGTCCACGGTTTATTGAGCTCATCGCCGGTCATGCGCGCGGCGCGTTGGCATCAGTTGCAGCTGACTAAATCTCTCATGAGGCAAAGAAAAAGCGAGGACCAATTTGGTCTTGGGCCCCGCCCTTTTTTTGTTGGTTCTGCAGACAGCTTACATGCCGCCGCCGACCTGACTTGCGCCGCCGTCGCACGGTACACATGCGCCTGTCGTATAGGCGCTGGCACGTGAGGCCAGGAAGATCGCAACACCTGCAATGTCTTCAGGCTGGCCGATGCGCTTGCGCGGGTTGGCACCTGCAATCTCATCACCAAGAGTGGCGAGGGTTGCCGCCATCATATGGCTCTGGAAGGGACCGGGTGCAATGCAGTTCACCAGAATGTCGTCGGTTGCCAGGCGCTGTGCCAGATGGCGGGTCAGCATGATCATCCCTGCTTTGGAGGATGAGTAGGCATAGGTCTCAAGCATGGGCGGGTTGATGCCGTTGATCGATGCGGTGTTGATAATCCGCGCGGGCGCTTCGTAGGTTGACGCCTTTTTCAGGAGTGGCAGCATTTTTTGAATGAGAAAGAAAGGACCTTTGATGTTGATGTCAAAGACTTTATCCCAGCCGCTTTCCGCGTAGTCTTCCAAGGGTTCTCCCCAGGCAGCACCTGCATTGTTGACGAGGATGTCAACTTTTTCTTCGCGCTTGGCGATTTCTTCTGCGAATTTGGTCACGCCTTCAACGGTGGACAAGTCGCCGGGGATGGAGATGCAGGTGCCGATTTCGCTCAAGCGCGCAGCGGTGTTGTCGCAGGCTTCCGCTTTGCGGGCGGTGATGTAAACCTTTGCGCCGTTTTCGACGTAACCCTGAGCGATCATTTCACCAATGCCGCGCGAGCCGCCGGTGACGATGGCGACTTTGCCGCTGATGTCGAAGAGGTTTTTCATTTTTTATCCCTGTCATTTTTGTGTGTGTTTCCGCCCATAAATTTTAGCGGAAAACCGCCGAGACTGATCTGGCGCTTTTCCTGGAAACACTTGATTGCCTATCGCAACCTGATTTTGATGGCGGGCACGCTATCATGGTGCTGGTAACTTGCGAAACGTGAATTTGAGGGTTTCAGCCCAGGTCTTTTTCGACAAACCTGACCGTGTCGTCGATGCGTTCGATCGCCCATTTGAAGACGCCTGGCCGGTCCTCTGGGGCATCCAGCATCTCTATTTGCGCCATGAGGTCGAGAATACGTGAGAGAGATTGCCAGATGGGCGGGAGGGTTCCAGCTTTTGCCTCATAGGTGGCGATGAAGGCGTCGTTGAACTCAGGCGTTTGGTAGGGCCGATGCCGTAGCATGTTGGCGATATCGGTAAGCGGCGTGCCCGCGTGAGAAAATTCCCAATCAAGCACGCCGACGAGTTTTCCATGAAAAACCATAAGGTTTGGCGGGTTGAAGTCGCTGTGAACGAGACAGGCGCGCTTAGGCATCTGATCGAGGAGCGGTGCTGCCCATAGCGAGAATTGCCGCAGATAGTCGGTTCGGTCTGCACCTAAGCGTGTGCCCGCGCGTCCGTCTAATGCGGGCATGACAAAAGACAGGAAACTTTCTTTTCCAAGCGGGAAGGGTTTTTCAATCTTGAGGTCTTGCCCGAAGAAACCCGCTTCTGGAAACTCCATCTGGTGGATGTTGGCAAGGACCTCTCCTGCCTGGCTCCCAAGTTTTTCAGGATCTCGGATTTGCTGATTAAGTGTGTGGTCCAGCGTCTCTCCGTTGATCCAGGAAAGCACCAGAAAAGATTGGGCGTTTTCTGAGCCGTCGAGAAGTACTTTCGCGACGGGGACCAGATCTTCGAGAGTTCGCAGAATGTCGCGTTCCATCCGGCATGTGCTTTGTCCGCGCGCATAAAGGCGCAGAACCGCATTGAATGGCTCTACCTTCAAGCTCAGCTCATAGTTGGAATTGATCTTGCCGCCACTCAAGAGAGTTTATTGTTCCAAAGCATCTTTGCCGAAAATGGGTGTAATGAAGTTGGCAATTTCATTGTCGGATAGATCAATGAAGGCGTGGCGACGCTCCAGGCTATGGTCAGTCAGGGGGCCGTCCTCTTGCTCATCGGCATGTGGCCGGTTGGCGCAAAGCCGCGGCGCTCATAGATCCCCCGCGCGCGGGTGTTGGTTTCGGTCCCTTCCAGGTAGAGGCAGGCCAGGCCGAGCTCTTTCGCTTGGCTATTGGCAAAGTGCATGATCTTCGCGCCACCGCCTTTGCTGCGATAGGCTTCGTCCAGGAACAACTTGTCAATGAGTTGCCTGCCTGCCGGTACTATGGGCCGGAACGTGAAGTTCATGGTCGGCTCGCATAGAGGGCGAGAAGCTGATAGGCAATGGTGGCGCCTGCAAGGGCCGTTATTTCGCTCACATCATAGGCGGGCGCTACTTCCACCACATCCATACCCACAAGGTTGATGCCTTCAAGGCCCCGCAGGATATCAAGTGCGTGGCGCGTGGTGAGGCCGCCCACACACGGCGTGCCGGTTCCTGGCGCGTGGGCCGGGTCGAGACAATCAATGTCGAAGGTGAGGTAGACAGGGTTAGTGCCGACAGATTTTTTGATTTTCGCCGCTACAGTGTTGGCATCGGTCGCGCATGTCTCGGCAGCATCCAGAATGTTGAAACCATGAGATTTGGGATTGTGGGTTCGCAGGCCGACCTGGATGGATCGCTCCGGCTCGATGAGGCCCTGTTCCTTGGCGTGATAAAACATGGTGCCATGATCAATCCGACCCTCCGCGTCTTCCCAGGTGTCGGAATGGGCGTCGAAGTGGATGAGAGACAGAGCTCCGTGCTTTGCTGCATGGGCCTTGATCATGGGATAGGAGATAAAGTGATCCCCGCCGATGGTCAGCATGGCTGTGTCTGTTGCCAGGATTTCTGACGCGTGCGCTTCCAACCGATCGATCCAGGTTTCAGGTCTGCCGGGATCAAAAACACAATCGCCCCAATCAGCTACTTTCAATTGGTCGAGTGGATTGACCCCCCAGCCTTGCGGCTGATCCCATGCGAGATTGACGGAGGCTTCGCGGACAGCGCGTGGCCCAAGTCGGGCGCCGGGGCGGCCGGTCGTTGCCAGATCAAAGGGTACGCCCGAAACAGCGACATCGAAATTTTTCAGGTCTCTCGTATATTGGCAGCGCAGGAAGCTCGTGGCACCGGCATAGGTGGCCTCATAGGAGCCACCATGAGGTGATGTCCGTGTGAACGCCGCATCGCCTGTCTCGTCGCCTATCTGGGATGGGTCATAGTCAGCCATTACTCTCTCCTCTGCGCGCAGCATGAGACATGTAGCTGCTTCAGGGAAGAGGGAAGACGGCTCTAACTCGCTGTCTGTTGTGCATTTTTAACAGTGGGGATACCGAAGCCGAGATCGATAAACCTGTGGTCTTCTATTGTGCGCATCAGCTCCAACGTTCCTGACTGTTGGTCATCTCCATATTTGACCGTTTCGAGCATGTGATTGACGGTTACCAATTTGGGGTTACCACCTTTGTCGGCGGAAAGCGGGAGCGTTAGGGTCTCCATGCGGGCAGTTTTTCCTGTTACGTGCCGGTTCACCAATACTTGAAACAGAGCGCAAGGCTGCGAAAACAATGCTCGTAGGTCATCCACCAAATTGAACTCTGTGGAAGAGGGCATGACAGCGGATAGTTCGACACCGGTAATGTCTGACTTCATGCGCGCCATGACGGCGGTCCCCACCATCCTGCAGATAACCCGACCATCAGGGTACATTTCCCAAAAGGTGATGTCGGGCAAGGCGGCCGGAATTTGTATGAGGTCGAAGGCGCTTACACTTGGCACGCCCTCCCTTGCTACAGACTGCCAGTAGGCTAATACTTGATCGAAATAGGGAGAGTTAAAGGTCGCCACGATTTACCCGCAAGACTAAGGAAACATGCGGTCGAAGTATGGGTGACTAATTCTTGCCAGAAGACAAACAAAAGCCCCGATGGAAACATCGGGGCTTCTAATTTTCGTTGATACAACGCGACTTTAGACTGAAGGTTCTACGCCACGAAAGCGTCTTCCTCTAGTTTCATAATGTCTTCGGACCCGAGCTCAATGCGCTCCAGGTAAGCAGCCGTGTTCGGCACTTCCCGTTCCAGCCAGAACTTCGCGAGCACAAGTTTCCGGTTGTAGAAGTCCGCATTGCCTTCACCGGCTGCGAGTTTTGCGAGGGAAACTTTGGCCATCTGTGCCCACATCCAGCCCAGCGAGACCACACCAAAGATGTTCATCATTTCGTATGAGGCGGCGCCTGCATTGTCGAAATTCTTTGGTGCATTTTCCATGAGCCAGCCAGCGGCTTTGCCCATGCGCTCATATCCAACCTTCAGTGGCTCGATATAGGGCTTCATGGCTTCGTCGCCTTCATTCTCTTTGATGAAGGTTTCGATCTTGCCGAAGAAGGCCATTGTTGCGCGGCCGCCATTGGCGGTCATTTTCCGACCGACAAGGTCAAGTGCCTGCACGCCGTTGGCGCCTTCATAGACCTGGTTGATGCGGGCGTCACGGACGAACTGCTCCATGCCGTGATCGCGGATATATCCATGCCCGCCAAAGACCTGCATGGATGCGTTGGCTGCTTCAAAGCCTTTGTCTGTGAAGTAGCCCTTGATGACCGGCGTTAGAAGCTGGCTGAGATCGCTTGCTTCTTCCCGCTCTTTTTCGTCTGCAGCATTGTTCTGAGCGCTGAAGAGCATGGAGACATACATGGCGAGTGCTCGCGCACCTTCTACAAAGGAGCGGGACTGCAGCAGGAGACGGCGCACGTCCGGGTGGACGATGATCGGGTCAGCTGGCTGATCTGGTTTTTTCGCTCCTGTCAGGGAGCGACCAGCGGTTCGTTCGAGTGTATAAGCTGCACCGTTCTGCACGGCGACTTCGCCAACAGCGATGCCCTGGATGCCAACACCCATGCGGGCTGCATTCATCATGCCGAACATACCAGCCATACCAGAAGACTTGGATTTTACTTCTTTGCCATCGGCATCCTTTTTTACTTTCTTTGGTGAACCACCGAGTTTGTAAGCAACCGCATCATCAAAGTTCAGGACGCAGGTTGCGTTGCCTTTAATGCCCATCTTCTTTTCGATGGACCCGGTGGAAACACCATTACGCTGGCCCATTTCGCCGGTTTCTGGGTCGATGATGAATTTTGGTACCATGAAGAAGTTCACGGTCGACAGATCGTTGGCGAGCTTTCCGTCTTCGTCAGGAATTTTCGCAATCACCATGTGGACGATATTGTCGGTCATGTCGTGATCGCCACCAGAGATGAAGATCTTCGTTCCGTTCAGGCGATACGTGCCGTCTTCCTGCTCAACCGCATTGGTCCGCATGAGCTTGAGGTCGGTGCCGCAGTGCGGCTCGGTCAGACACATGGTGCCGGTCCATTCACCCGCAACCATCTTCGGCACAACGTGTTCTTTCATCCAGGGCTCGCCGGTCGCGTATAGCGCGCCATAAGCAGCGTTGGTCAGGCCGGGATACATTGTGAAGGCCTGGTTTGCAGATGATCCCATTTCAGAAAATGCGAAGGTGACCACAGAGGGGAGGCCAGCGCCGCCCATTTCTTCTGATGCACCCAGGCGGTTCCAACCGTCTTCGCAGTATTTTTCAAACGCTTCTTTGAAACCTGGTGGTGTGCGAACAACACCATTTTCCAAGACGCAGCCGTGCTCGTCGCCGACCTGGTTCAGGGGCTGCAAAACTTCTTCGCAGAATTTTGCGCCACCTTCGAGAATGGCTCCTGTCATATCGGGGGTTAGGTCTTCGAAACCGGGCAAGTCGGAGCGTTTGTCGATTTCAAGAAGTTCGTGGAAGAGGAACATGAAGTCCTCAACAGGCGCCTTATAAGATGGCATGGCGTCGTGTCCTCAATTTTCAAAATTGTCAGTAAGCGGGCCGAATTCTATTCGTCCATACGTATTTGTCGAGCAGATTCGACGCTTTATTGCCCTCAAGAGTCCAGCAAAAATCGTAGGTTCCCCCACGAAAATTGGGAGTATTCGAGAATTGTGATCTCAGAAGATTACGTATTTTGATAATTCGGCGCCCGTTTTCCCAGAAATGCACTGATCCCCTCGCGAAAATCGTCCGTCTGGGCGCAGAGGATCTGGTTGCGATCTTCCATGGCAACGGCGGCTTCCAGGCTCCCGGCGTCCACGCTCATATTCAGGCATTCTTTGGTGAGGCGGAGCCCCAATGGTGTGGTGGTAAGCATTTCGTCGAGATAGGGCTGCACAGCTTCGGTGAGTTGGTCATCCGGTACGACTTCCGAGACGAGGCCGACGCGTTCCGCGCGCGAAGCGTTGATAAAGCGTCCGGTCATCATGAGTTCGCTGGCGACGGACACGCCTACAAGGCGTGGCAGAAAATAGCTCACGCCGATATCGCAGGCAGAGAGGCCAATGCGGATGAAGGCTGCGTTCATGCGCGCACTTTCGCCTGCAATGCGAATATCGCTTGCAAGCGCGAGCGCGAAACCGCCGCCACAGGCTGGTCCATGTACCAAAGAGATGATGGGTTGGGGCGCACGACGCATGCGCATGACAATCTCGCTGATCCGTCGTTGACCCACCAGACCGGCCTGCGGGCTTGAAGTCGTGTCGGTTTCTGGCGTGTTTGAGCGATCCTTCAGATCGAGGCCCGCGCAGAAGGCTCGGCCAGCTCCGCGCAAGACGACGACCCTCACACTGTGATCCATGTAAAGCCCGCCAAAATAGTCGAGCAGGTCTGTGACAAGTGCAGGGTTCATTGCATTGAGCGCATCGGGGCGGTTCATGGTGACCCAGTCGACCGCGCCCTGTTTTTCTATTTTCAGCGTTTTGTAGCTGCTCATGACGATATCCTCCCGGTCATGATTGGTATGTTGGATCTATTGATCAGCGATGGCGGGCGATCTGATCCAGCTCGCGCTGAATCTCTACGTCCATATTGAGCCAGCGCAGCGCCGTGCGTCCTTCATCGTCCTGGCGCACGATATCTGCTTGAAAAGGAGAAAGGGTTTCGGCGTTGGACCACCCGATCAGACCTGTTACGAGGGTGCCAACCATGCCGGGGGTGTGAAAGTGGTCAATCGCAGCGCCGCCAACGGACCAGTCACGGACGATATAGGCAAAGCCCTCTGTTTCCACCCGGAGCCAGGGCTGGCTTGCCCGAATGTGCAGGCGGCGTTCCTGCTGGAGACGGCGCGCCCAGGAAAGGGCAGCGGGTTCGCTCGACATTTAATATCCTCAGAGGGTCTGGGACCGGTTGCTTTGTGTGTATTTTGGCACGTCTGGCCGATGTTCGGAATGGTCATATTAAGGGCTGGGCCGGTTCTCCAAGTTCCTCTATAAAGCGGCTTTCCGAGATGAAACTGTCTCCAGATTTAAGCGAGAATTCTATGGCCGATACGCAACCCATCATGATCGAAGTCGGGGCGGGTGAATTGATCGATAAGATCACCATCCTCACCATCAAATCCGAACGGATGAGCGACGAAGCCAAACTGAAGAATGTCCGCTATGAGCTGGAGGTTCTGAGTGCTGCTCGCGATGGGGCTCTTGAGGACACGGCGGAGCTGCAAAAACTCACGGCGGCACTTAAAGAAGTAAATGAATCGCTCTGGGTCATTGAAGACGATATTCGGGAATGTGAGCGGGACAAGGATTTCGGAGAGCGGTTCGTGGCGCTGGCCCGAGCCGTCTATGTCACCAATGATAAGCGTGCGGCCATCAAAAAAGATATCAATCTGGCGACTGGTGCTCAGGTGATTGAAGAAAAATCCTACACCGAATTTGAGTGAGCGGTTAATCCGGCTTTCACTGTTTCAAATATCCGTTCTACTGGCAGCTTGTGCAGGTCTTCCACCTCAATGGCATCAAACTGAACTGTTTTGATGCCTGTCTTTTCCACGGTGGTGTGCGAGCCGAAAAGGGCAAGGCCCGGCATCCCCATGTGCGCAGCCAGGTGTGAGGGGCCTGTATCGTTACCAACGATATAGGCGGCTGCTTTCACAACACCTGCCAGATCGAACCAGTCCAGAAATGAACCGCCGGTAAGTGTTGCGCCGGGAATGTTGGCGCAGAGCTCCATCTCATCGGGGCCTGGCACTGTCACCACTTGTCGGCCATCCTCGATAAGGCGTTCAGCGAGCTCACTATAGTATGGCCAGCGCTTGTGCGGCAGAGAGGCGGATGAACCGGGCACCAAAAGAACAAAGCCGGGTTTCAGTCCCGCCTCGTCAAGCAGAGGGCCTACATCGTTCGCCATCCAGCTGACATCGGGCTGCAGGGTGTGTCTGCAGGTCAGGCCCGCGTCGATCAGCTGTCCTTCCATCCGGCGGAGGCTGTGTATGGATTTGGGATTTTCGGCTGTGTGAGGGTGGGAGCACCCCGGCGCGGTGCCCGACCATTCTGTATCTCGAAAAATCCAGCGGTAATAATCGGCGGTGCGAGACGAGTTTTGCAGATCGTAGACCCTGTCGATGTTGAGGGCCTTGAGCGCGCGCCTCAGCGCCCACATTTTATCGAGCCGCCAGCGGGGTTCGCGGGGGTCGCGCAGGACATTGTCGATCCAGGGGCAGCGTTCCATGATCTTCGCGTAAGCCGGTTCCGTCAGGACGGTGATCTGGTCATCGGGATGATGGTCGCGAATGTCATGCAGGGCGCCTTCGCTCTGTATGACATCGCCAAAAGCGCCGTGTTTGATAACAAAAATGTTTTTTGCCGTTCCCATGGGCCAGTCATAACAAGCGCGGCGGATTTTCGAAACCTAGAAGATGCCCGGAATGAGACGGGCGCGGACGCGGGCCATATAATCTGCATATCCTTCCAGGTCAGCCTTTAGCTTTCTTTCCTCAATCAACATACGCGGCAGAAAGAATATGATCGTGCCCGGGAGCGCAATCAGAGCAGCGGTGGACGATTCCAGGAATAGCCCTATTCCGGTGAACAGCAAAAAGACGCTCGTATACATGGGATGGCGTATGTAGGCATATGGGCCCGTGTCGACGACATATTGTTCGCGCTCATGGGTTTTGACGATGTTCGCTGCAAAGGTATTGGTCCGCATTGTCTGCCAGACCAGAAAGCAACCGCTCAGGAAGACTGCAATGCCGACCCAATATCCGATCTTGTCTGGTAGCACCGGCAAAAGCTGAAGCCTGTGGACGTCCCATGGAATGAGGAGAAACCAAGCGACAATGAAGACGACTAGAAGGGCGGTGGCGAATTTGTCTGCGAGGGGCTGCTTGCCAGCAAGGGATGTTCTGTCCCGCAGGAGGGCGGGGTCAGTCCAGGAGAGCCAGACAGTGGCGATGACGTAGAGGGGAATTAGGAGGAGGATGAATTCCCATCCTCGCGGCCAATCAAAACTGCCGGTCAGATACCAAGTCGGCGCGAACAGCAAGACTGTGTAAAAAAGGATAGCAACAGCCGATCCGACAAGACCTCTTAAGAAAACCGCCATTACTACTCCCCCCCCTAGTCGGCCAATTGTATCACTCTGCGGACCATTTGGAACTCCGTATGCGGCCTATCCCACAAGATCCCAGTAGGGCTCGCCGCCGAAACGCTCGTAGATGAACTCCACCAGAAGCCGGACGCGGGCGGCCAGGTGCCTGTTGGGAGGGTAGAGAAGGCAGAGCTGGAGGGTCGTGGGTTTCCACTCTGGAAGCAGTGTTACAAGCCGACCTGCCTGAAGTTCTCTGCCCACAATAAAGGTGGGTAAGAGCGCAATGCCAAGTCCCGCAACCGCGCCTTCGCACAGAATGTCCCCATTGTTTGAGCACAAGGTTCCGCTGATGCGGACACTCTTTTGTGTCTCTCCTCTGATGAGCGGCCAGGAGTTGCCGGTCGCCAGGTTGCCATAGTGCAGACAAGGAAGATTTGTGAGGTCGTCTGGTTCTTGCGGTGCGCCATGCTGTTTTAAGAAAGAGGGTGCAGCGCAGAGGACGCGCTTCATCTCGACGATTTCATGGTCGATCAAGGA
>NZQM01000121.1 GCA_002695905.1 Parvibaculum sp. | reverse complement strand
TACCTGGACCTTTTGGATTAGAAGGTTTATTTGCAGACGTGCTACTAGTACTTGTAGGAGAAATTACTTTAGCTTCTATCGCTGCTAATTTAGCCAGGATTTCATCTACCGCATTCATATACTCTGCAGCATTAATTAGTAATTGTGCATTTTCTAACTGCTGATCTACATCTCCATCTTCTCTTTGTATTTGATATTCATTTAAAATACCATTAATCTCATCAATTTCTTCATTGGTAGCTTTAAGATGTTGGTTTAATAATTTAGAATCAGAAAAAGCTTTTTCAGCTTTGTCTAACTTTTTAAAGAATTCTCCTATTTTTTCAAAAGAGTTTGGATTATTTTGTCTGTAAACTTTAAACTTTTGATAAGTTGGTAATCCTTCATAGTTTACTACACCCCCTCCTTGGTTTGGATAGTTTTGTTCGTCAAGCATGTCTTGTTGCATGCCTCGTAATTTAACCCCATCTAGATTGTAATTCTTTTGTCCTGTTCCTGTAAGAATTTGTAACTCTACTCTTAATGCGTCTCCTATAAATTCATAGCCTTCTGGAATCTGTCCAGTTTCTTTCATTTGACGCTCTTTGTTTTCTATTCCCTGAACAAAAGCTTCTATCTCTTGAATAGTTTCTTTGTATAAATCATTAAAATTATTTGCTTTGCTGTCTTTTAATCCTGATCTTTTAATCTTTTTCATACGATCAAAAATCATTTTTTCTAAAACATTTTTATGATCTTGTAACTCGCCAAGTTTTAAATTTAAAGTCTTTATGTTTTCATTTGTAACTGATGCATACTCATCAATAGAAGTTTTTAATTCTTGAGCAATAGCTGCTGCCGCGTCTCTATCTTCTCTTGTAGTAATTTCAGGTAAAGAAGTTATATTTTGAGCTTCTTCTAATAATATTTGCTGTTCAACCTGTAACCCTGCTATTTGTTCATTTCTAATATCACTTTCTTCTTCTTGTTGTAATATTCCTACCTGTTCTTCTAATCTGGTTATTTCATATTCAATTTCACTAAGACGTTCTATTCTATCAGAGCTTTCAATAGGTATGCCTAATTCTAAAGCTTTTAAAATTAACATTTGATTTTCTCCTTTATACTGTTGTATTATATCAGAATCAAATTGTTTTGTTCTTGGATTATAATGAACCATTACTAACTCAGTTAAGTAATCTATCTGGTCAGTTATTCCTTGTTGTTCATTTTTAAGTTCTTCTATAAGATTCTCTCCAGTTTCTATCTGGTCTATAATCTTATCATGAGCTTCTTTAACTTCTTTTATTTCAACGTTTTCTCCTTCTTTAGGAAGTTTCCCTATAAGTTCTAAAATTTCATTTTCTAGTTCTGCAATATCTTGTGCTAACTTTTCTACTCTTTCTCCTTTTTCTCCTTTTAATTCATCTATAGCTGCTAAAAGTTTTTTAGCTTTAGCTTGTGAATCAGTAACTATGTTTTCATCTCTGCCCCCTAAGTTTTTTAAAATAGAAGAATCTACTACATTTTCTGTTCCCTCTTCTAATAAGTTACCACTAGAGTCAAATCTATACCATTTATCCCCAACTCTAAATTTAGCTTTTGTACCAAACTCTTCAAATAATTTTCTAGCTTCTAAGTTTTCTATATTATTTTTAGCCGTCTCACTCTCAACATCATCTACAAATTTTTCTATTTGATCGTATATATCTTGCATTGATTGTTTTGGGTTTAACCTAGCTCGGTTAAACTCTTTAATAAACTGCTCTCTTCTAGATCTTACATGTCTAATATCTTTAAACAATTGTATAATCTTTTCTTTTTTCATTTCTGCTTTAGGGTCGTCTTTTGAAAGAGTTGCTAATTGCTCATTTAATCTTGCAATTAAAGCTTCTTCTTCTCTTGCGTCTAAAAATGGGGAAGCGCTTTGATCTCCTGATGCATCACTTAAACCTAAAAATTGCTTAGTAGACTCTGCTTGTTTTTCTAAAAATGTTCTATATTGTTTTACATCAGTAACTCCAGGAGGTAATACTAATTCAGAATCTTTTTTGCTTAATAAATCCTGTACTTCTTTTAAATATTGTTTTGCAGTTTCTTTACTAAAGTCTCCTACAGTAAATGTTTGTTCTTTACCCTTTGCATCTATGTATGTAATACTTCTTGCAGCCCCTTTATTTTTTGTATCTGTAGATTCATTAACTGTTCCTCCTGTTAACTCTGCAATTTGATTAATCATAGAAGCCTCTCGTTCAGATAATAAATCTATAGAAGCTAATCTATGAGTCATTCTTTCTCTTAACGCAGAAGCTTTTTCATCAGTCCATTTTTGATCATCTGTTAGTTTTAAAATACCATCTACATCTTTAAAAGCTTGTTGTACTTTATTTGCTCTCCTAATAACAGAGTCAGCCATTTTATCTTTTCTAGCTTGTACTTCCGCTGAATTTGCAAAATCACTTTCTTTATAACCAAAGTATTCTATAAATTCTGCATCAGACATTTCTCTAATCCCATTTGCTTCTGATTCTATATCTGCAAACTGGCCTGTCATTACTTTAGCTTTTACATAAGCAAAAAATTTATCATTTTGTACATTTTTATATTCAGCTATATTATTATCTGCCAAATGTTTGTCCATTAAAGATTGTAATTCTTGTTGCTCTGTATAAAAATCTGAATAAGATTTTAAACTAGTTAATAAACTTTTTCCGTGTTTATTATAATAAGCTGCAGATAAATCTTGAAATTGTTCTTTCATTCTAACACCTTCTAATCTACTACCTGCTGCAGTCCAAGAACCGTTGTTAAATGCCTTTCCTGGCAATCCTAACATACCTAACATTAATCCTAACATAACTTCTGTTTGACCGTTAGGATCTTTAAATGTTTTAATTAAACCTCTGTTAAAAGAGTCCAATATATCAGTTGTACCTTCTTTACCCTTTATACCATGTTTAGCTAATGTATATTCATACATAGTTTCAGATAACACTGATTGTCCACCTTCTTCTACAAACCCTTCATACATAGCAGGAAGAGCTACTGCTTTTACTCTAGAGCTTGCTTTACTTAATCTTAAAGCATTTTTTTCGCTTAAACCTAGTACTTTGCCTGCTCTACTTGTTCTATACGCAGCTGTTGCAGCACCATCTGCTCCTTTAACTATAGGTCTAGCTCCAAGACCCATTCTATTCATTGCGCTTTGATAACCTTGTTTTAAAGATGCTCCAGGACCGTATAGCCCTCCTATCATAATCATATTACTTACACCAACTAATGCTAAATTTCCTGCAAATACTACATTAGCTTGAGCTCTAGCTTTATTTTCTATATCAAGCTTTTCATCCATTGTAAGATCTCTAGCCTTACCTTCTTTTTCTTCCACCTGTCTTAAGTAGCTTTTAGTAAGAGTATCTTTCATGTGCTCATATGACTGTCTAGCTTCTACGCCAGCTTCAAAGCCAGCACCTGTAAGAATTTGTCTTCCTAATTTTGCTGTTTCCCAAAACCTATCAGATCTAACTGCTCCTTTAATAGCAGATGTTATTTTAGTAGCGTCTGCCGCTTTATCTAACATTTTACCTGCTTTACTAAAACCTTTTAAAACTCGTGTTGCTCTAGCTCCTAAACCTACTGTATACAATGCTTGTGCACCAGCTGCAGCGCCACCTGTTCCAACAGTAGCAGCAGTTAATGCTAATTCTGTTAACGCAGCTCCAGCAACAAAACTTAAACCATTTGTAAATTGATCTGACCAAAAATTAGCTGTTCCTAATTTTTGCCATACGCTCATTTCTCTTTCATAGTTAGTGTAATAGTTAGGAAGCTTTTCATCCATCCACTCATTAGCACTATCTAAAGCGTTCATAATTTCATTATCCCATATTTTACTAGCGTCTAAATTTATTATAGAACTACCTAATCCGTATACGGTTCCAACAACACCCCCAATTACATTTGTACCAACTTTACCTACAGCTTTTGTTATACCATTTCCCCATTTATCAATTGTTTTTTGCCTTTGACCTCTGACCTCATTCATGTCATAGGTATCTTCTAATCTTAATGGTGCATAAGAATCTTCTTTTTTATCAAATACTCCTGTATTTCCTATAAATTGTACGCTAGGATCTCGTTGATATAAAGATAATGGAATTCCTTGATAGGTAGCATCATACGTTCCCTCAGCAACAGGTGCATCTTCTAATTTTTGTTTCTTAGTTCTAGTGTCTTCTTCAGGTTCTTTTTCAGGTTCATTAGAAATTACAACGTCTGAATCAATATTGACATTGTTATTTTTTTCTTTTTCTAAATCTTGAGAAAATCCAAATTGTTGAGTTAGTTCTTGCGACATATGTTTTTAGTTTTATATTCCCGTAGGCATTGTGCTTACATTATTTTGTACAGCTGATTGATAAGCTTGATCATAAAAATCTTGTAATAAAGTTGGTTTTTGTACAGGTTTATATTTTTCTATTATTTTACCTGAACTATCTTTTTTAATATAGGTAACAACTGGGTAATATCCAGGAGGTCCTATTTTTTCTCCCTTTTCATTTCTTAAAACATCATATTTATATTCTACTTGTCCTATTGTTTGTGATTGATCCACAGGATCGTAGTAATCTAAATATTCCATTTGACCTTGAAAACCATTTGTTGATATTTCATAAAGCTCTTCTGCAGGTTTATAAAGACCTTGAACTTCATTTATATTACCCACTTCAACTTGAATAGCTTTACTATCATCTCCATCTGTTACATTAAGAGTTATTAAATTAGATCCTGCTCTATTACCTTGTTGTATAGTACCAGACCAATTATAATTCCCATTATTAATTGCATTAAAAATAGCCTCTTCTGAAACACCATGAACATCAGCTAACCTGTCTACAGCATCATTTAAATTGTTAGTAAAACTACCATCTTCTTTTCTAACATGTACCCCACGAGTAAAATAAATATGTTTTGATTTAGGATCATTCATATCTTTAATGTACTCCATATCTCCTTGATATACTTTAGATACCTGAGCTTGAGTATTTTCCATTTCTTTGGTTATATGCTGTATAAACTCTTTATCGCTGTTAAATTGTTGTCTAGCTTCTGGATTGTTCATTAAAAGACTAGCTATATATTCATCTCTACCTGCTAATAATTGTGCTTGAGACATCATTTGAACATCTCCTCCAACTTCTTGAACTAAATTATCATATCTCATTTGCATATCTTCAGCAGCTTGCCCCATACATTCAGGATCTCCACCACATCTATTAACAGCTGATTGAAAAGTACTATCTTTAAATTGATAATTACCATCTTCATCAAAAATTGTTTTACCTGGTACTAACCAATCTACAAAAGCAGCTGTTCCCATAGCAAAAGGCGCTGCAAGTATACTAAGCCCTCCAGTAAAAGGTGCTGCACCTGTAAACAATGCTCCTGTTACAAGAACGCTGTCCATTACACTATCGTCTTCATGGTCAAGAATATTTCCTTCACTGTCTCTTGCAAATAAACTAGCAGGAGTTAACAATTTATTATTTTCCATTACATTACTAGAAGTTGTAGCTACTAGACTTGGATTTTGTTGTTGTACCCAATATGGATTTTTTTGATAACTATAACTTCCTTTACCAACTTGTTTAGCTGCAATAGACATCATTTGACTTTTAACTTTTTCTTGCGCTTCTTGTGCTGTATAAGTTTCACCTGTCTCAGGATTTATATCTAATTGAGTTAACTTTCTCATTTGTTGTATACCTTCGTCAGTTGACAAATATGTACTCATTAAACCGTCTACAATACGAGTTACTTTTTTATTTCCAAGGTGAGTACCTGTTTTTAACAGTTGTCCCATTTCTTGAAACACAGGATCTGTAGATATATTAGCAACAAGATCAGCCATTTTTTCATCATACCCAAGTTGTTGTTCAAATTTAGGCTCATATACACTTGTAACCATCTCTCCTGTTTCTGGATCTTGGTAATGAGATTTATGCATACTAGCAATATCTCTCATCATAGGTTGTCCATTTTCATCTCTAACCAAATTACCTTGATCATCTCTTACAAACTCTTGATCAAATAAAACTTGTGCTCCTTGCGCTCTTAACTGCGCTTTAGTTTTCTTTTCTAAATCATAATTTTCATATGATTTTCTAGCAGCTATTAATCCATCATTAGTCATAAAGTCAGTTGTAGCTTTAGACACTGCATTACCTGCAAGCTCAAAAGATCCTGTTGCAGAAATGTCTTCAAACTGGCCATTTATATTATTAATCATGTTATCTTTTAACTGCTCGTCACCTTCTAATACGTTCATAGATCCTACGGTTCTATTAAGCATATCATAATTAAGTTTATTATCATCATATCTTTTCTTTAATATTGTTGACACGGCTACTTTGCCTGGATCAACATACATTGATTGATATGGTTTTAATTCGTATCTACTGTATCTGTTTGCCATATTAACACTTTTTTAATTTTTTACGACCCCCTCTTTTATATAATTCTCTGTATCCTCCTCTTTTTTTAGCCTTAGTCGGATTTTGTATTTTTTTAAGATATGATGCAAATGCTCCAGAATATTCTGGACTACCTTGCATATTAGCCATCTCTGGATATGCCTTTTGAAAGTCTAATTCATGTATATAAAAATTATCTAGTATAGGTGTTTGACCTGCAATTGCTCTTGACAAATCATCTTGTGCTTTATATTGTAAATAATCAGCTCCCATACCTGCTATACTTTGTACTGCATTTTGTGCAGCCATTAACTTACGATCTTTAGTAGCAGCATCTGCAGCTTTGTTAAACTGATTTACTTGCATACTATTTGCAATGTTTTGTTTTTGAGCGCCTTGATTTAATGCTGATTCTTGTTGTTGTATTTGAGCATTAGCCCTTGCTTCTGCATTTCCTATTTGTACGTCTTGTGCTTGTTTCTTACCCCATGATGCCATTTTAGCAGCAATACCTGCAGGACCCATACCTGATTGTTCTATCATTCTGCCCATTCCTCTATAGTTACCTTCATTTTGTTCTCTCTCTGCGTTAAATCTTACTCTGTCTAAATGTGTAGTAGGTAGACGCCCAGGAGCACTCATATAATCAGGCTTTTCTTTAAATGCCATATATGCAGGTAATAATTGTAACCCTGCTCCTAGAATTGGGACAGCACTTTTACCTAATTTTCTTAATAAATCACCTCCTTTATTTTTTTCATTTTCTTCAGATGCAGGTTCTACAACTGGTTCATTTTCTGGTTCATAATATTGATATTCATCATTAGGATCTTCATTTATTTTTGAATCTAATTCAGGATTAAAAGTATATATATTTGGCTCATACTCTCCTGGAAGAACATCATATATACCCCCATTATTAGACTCTAATTCACTAAATTGTTTTAATGCATTTAATGTGTCTATACCAAATTTACTATCTATACCTTGTTGGTTAACACCTAAATCACCTTCTAATATATCTGTTTCTTTACCACTAAAATAAGTAGGATATGATGTTTTTAACTCTTCTGAAGGATTCATTAAATTAGTCTGTAATAATTTTACATGTTCTTTATTTCTAGGATCAAACGTATCTAGTCCTGTAATAGCAGCAGCCTCATCTAAATAATCTGCTATATCTGCATCTGTTACATTATTATATAAACCTGTAAATGTAGATTTCGTTTTCTTATTAGACGCGTTATTAGGATTGTCTTTATCTACTACTACGTTTTGTGACTTGTCTACTATATTTGCGTTATAACTAGGATTCTCTGTTGCAAAATTAGCATTACCAATTATTATGTTTGCCTCTTTTTCAGACACTCCTTTTATAAAACTATATCCTTTTGGAGTAAGCATAAAATTAGCAGCCTCTGTAAGACTTAACCCAAGTGTATTAGCACTATCTTGTAAATCTTCAATACTAAAACCTTTTAAGTTAAATAAAGCAGGATTAATATCTGCAAGCTCAGCTGGTATTTTTGTTGCATCGTCCATTACACTATCGTCTCTTGGACCCAATGATTTTATATACTCTTGTAATTTAGCTAGTTCTTCTGGAGTTAAATCTGGACCTCCAGTTTGGAACTTTGTTCTTTCTCCTCCAAGATTGTATTTAGATCTACCAGCTGCTTTTTCTTGTATAGCTGCTAACCTATCTAACTCTTCTTGACTTCCACCTTGTTTTAATATGTCTTTATGTCTTTGCGCAAAAGACTTTCCTCCCAGCTTTAAATAACTAGAAAAGAAATAATCGCTTCCTTTTATTTTATCCATAGTTTCTCCGCCCTCAACTTCTGTCATAGGGTCTAATTTAATTCCACCTTGTTCATGTTTTTTACCGACAAATTCTGTTGCTCCCCCTGGTAATGGTTTAGCTACTCCTCCATCTAATTGTCTTACACCACCTGTTCTTTTTGATAATAGTTGTGCAATAGCAGGGTTGCTTTGACCAGATTCAGATTGATTAGTAAATTGAATTTGCGAATTACTTGTTTTATTCTTACTTGCATTAAGTAATTTATCTGCAAATTTTATTTTAGGCACCTGTGCTGCACTTTTAACATTTTTAGCAGTTTTTAAAGCACTATAGGTTTTATTTCCTATTGCTGCTGGGCCTGCTGCTAATCCAATACCTGGTGTTGCAGCTGCTAAATTTATAGCCATATCTCCATACTTTCCTCTTGCTCCTGAAATTCCAGCATTAAGCAAATCGGGAACAACACCAAACCCAGGAATCATTCCTAATCCTGCTAAACCTAATTGCGCAGTATCTAAAAATCCCATGCCTACTTCTGGAGTTATTTTTCTTTGTTCTAAAGTTTCATCTAACTTTTGATTTACATTTGCTTGACGGTTATTTTCAGGCGCATTCATTAAAGTTTCTCTAGTGGTTGCTACATTTCTAAAATCAATTGGTTTAGGTTGTGAAGATTGTGTAGGCAAATTTAAATTTTTAATGTTGCTAGGAATTTGTCTATCAGAACTAATAAGATTTGGCATTGTAAGTGATCCACTTTGATATGCTTGATCTCCTTCTCTTGCTCCTGTTTTTGCATTTATAAAAGCTGCATCAGAAGCAGACATCGTATATAAATCTGGATTGTTTCCTTGTCCTCCTCCGTTTTGATATTTTCTAACTCCACCTAATCTGTTTTGAGCTAATAATGCATTACCAGCTGGAACAGTAGGAACTGCGCGCTGATATTCATCCCCAAAGTTAAGCGCATCTTTAATAGGATCTTTTACAAATTTACTTTTTAAATTTCTTTTAGTTTGATTCACAATATAATTACCAGTTTTTTGGGCTAGTTGATTTTTTGTTGAATTTTGTATTGTCTTTTTTATTAATTGTTCTCCACCTTCTGTTGCTGTATTAACTAATGTATTACCTACTCCTTGAAAACCTGGAATTTTACCAAAAGCTAAATCCACACCTCCAGAAACAATCTCATTACCTGCCTTATCCCAATTTCCTTCGAATGCATGTTTACCTGCTTGAACAACATCTACTCCAACACTAGCAAGCGTTGCTGCTTGTGGAACGCCTGGTATAGGAATAAATTTAGCTCTATCTGCTACGTATTCAATTCTTTCTAAGCCATCTAAGTTTGACCAAGTATCTTTTGTTTTTTGTACTTCATTAGCAATAGTTTGAGGTGCATTTTTTAGTCCTTGTACTATTTCTGATCCTGTTTGTTTTAAATCCGCTCTTTGAATTATTCCTCTATTATTTCTATGAATTGCTGTCCTAGCCAAATAATCTTTATCGCTTTCACCCTCTTGTCTTTTAGTATAATACATTCTATCTGAAGGATTATCGTTTGGACCATAAATACTATTATCTACTCCTTCTAAATTAGTTTGGTATCCCCTTTGAGGCGCAGGACCTGTTGAAAAATCATGTCCAGAAAGTTGCCACTGACCGTTTACTAATTTCCACCCCGTACCGTCATTATCAGAACCTCCTCCTCCACCATCAGTAGGTAAGAAAGTTCTAACCCCTTCAGGCATATTTCCTATTCCTCCCGTTCCAGAAAAGTTGTTATTTGGACCTCCGTCTGCGTATTTTAGGGGACCGCCCCCCAT
>NZQM01000120.1 GCA_002695905.1 Parvibaculum sp. | reverse complement strand
TAATGTAGGTTTAGGTACAGGTCGAGAGGAGTCAAGAGTAGCTGCTTTAAATCAAGCACTTACAATGCAAATGCAAATATGGACAACGTATGGCGCTCAGAACGGTTTAGTAACAATGACAGGTATAAGAAACACGCTTGGAGATATGTTAGGCATTGCAGGTATTAAGAATGTAGATCGTTACTTTAATCCAATGACACCTGAAACAGAAGCACAACTAATGCAACAACAGACTGAACAACAAGCACAAGCTGAACAGCAACTAACAGAAGCAGAAGCTGTGGTACAAGCAGAACAATACAAAGCTGATAAGAAGGCTGAAATGGATATGTTAAAAGCTCAGATAGACGCACAGAAAGCTATTTCAGTTGATGACAGAGAGCGTGATAAGATGGATCAGGATTTATTAATTAAGGCGGCTGAGATACTTGGTGAATACGGTACTAAGGTAGATGTTGAAACTATAAAAGGTCAACAACAAAAAGAAAGATACCCACAGCAATCACCAGCTGAAGCTGTTACAGGAGGTAGATTCTAGTGGCAAACAACTTATCAATAGTTGAAAAAAGCGCTAAAATGAGAACATTAAAAGCTGATGACACGTTTCAATTAGCTTTAAAAGAGATTACAGAACAGCAAGTAGCTGTGTTTGTAAATGCAGATTCGACAACGGATCAGCGAGAGGAAGCACACAATATAATTTGTGCGCTTAGAAAGATTGAGGATTATTTCGACTCCGTAGAAACGGATGAGGTAATGTACAATCATAAACTAACTAAGGGAGAATCAGCACCGTGAGTGAAACGACTGAACCTAAAGTAACTGACGTAGATAGTGCTTTAAATAGCATTCTAGAGCCAGTACAAGAAGAAACAACTGAAGCTGTAATTGAAGAAGAACAGATAACAGAAGAAGCAACTGAAGAAGTTGAAGCTACTGCTGACTCTGAAAGTGAAGAAGAAGTTGAATCGGAAGAAGAAGTAGAAGATGAAGAAATCTATGCTTCAGAATCGGATGACGAAAACCACCTAGATGATGCAAGTCAAGAAGAACCTAGTCTTTATACTGTTAAAGTGAATGGTCAAGAAGAACAGGTAACCTTAGATGACTTAAAGCAAGGCTATAGTGGGCAGAAGTATGTCCAACAAGGTATGCAAGATGCTGCGGCGCAAAAGAAAGAAGCTGTAGCAGTTTTTGAAGCCTTGACTAATGAACGTCAGCAACTAGCTGAGTTGTATCAATCGCTACAAAATGGTAATATTTCAGCGCCACCTGTGAAACCTACAAAAGAATTGTTTGATGCCGATCCTATCGGGTACATGAAACAAAACATGGAGTATGAAGAACAGAAAGCGCAATATGATGCTCAAATGGCGCAATTGCAACAAGTATCACAAAAATCAAGTGAAGCTGAAGCAAATGCAAAACAAGCGTATCTACAAGAACAAATGCAAATATTACAACGTGAAATTCCTGAGTTTGCAGACTCTAACCGAGCAACTGCACTTAAGGAACAACTTGTACAGTACGGAACTACTCATTATGGTTATACTACTGAGGAGATTTCGCAGATTACAGATCACAGAGCGATAAAAGTGTTACATGATGCTATGAAGTATCAGGATACATTAAAGGGTAAATCAAAGGCTAAACAAAAGTTAAAGTCAGCGAAACCCATGATGAAGCCGGGCGCTAAGAAACAACCAACTAGTCAAGCTAAAATACGTTCTCGCCAAAAGGCAAAACTTAGGGATTCAGGTAGCATTGATGATGCACTTGGATTAATTTTAAATTCATAATGGAGAATTATTATGGCACAACCAAGTAATACATTTGACAGTTATGATGCAAAAGGTATTCGTGAGGACTTAGAGAACGTCATTTATGACATCTCACCTGAAGAAACTCCTTTTTACTCATCGCTGAAAAAAGTAAAAGCAAGTAACACTTACCACGAATGGCAGACTGACTCATTAAGAGCATCGGCTGCTAATGCACACATTGAAGGTGATGCAACAACTGCCGAGGCAAGAACTGCCACCGTCAGGCTGGGGAATTATACTCAAATCTTCAAGAACGCAACCGTGATACCTGATACAGACGAAGGTCTTGATAAGGCCGGGCGTTCTGCTGAGATGGCATACCAGGTGCTGAAGATAGCTAAAGAGCAAAAGCTAGACATCGAGAAGGCATTGTTTGATAACAACGCTTATGTCGCAGGTAATGCGACAACTGCTCGTGAACTAGCAGGTTGTGGTGCTTATGTCACAACTAATACAGCCAATGTTGGTACAAACGGTGCAGAGCCTACAGGTTCAGTACCGGGTGCAACAGCACGTACAGATGGTACAGCTACTGTTTTCGCTCAAGCAGACTTCGATACTGTTATGCAGTCTATTTGGGAAGAAGGTGGTAAGCCTGATACTGTTTATCTAAGTGCGTTCCAAATGAACAAGGCACTAGGATTTACTGGTATGAACAACCAACGCTCTACAATTGGTGCAGCAGTTGGTGGTACTAACGCAGTTGTAAACGCAGTAGACGTGTATGTTACTCCGTGGGGAACAGTTGATTTTGTTCCTAGCAGAGAAAACAGAGGTCGTGATGTGTGGATCATGCAGTCTGATATGTGGGCATGTGGTGTTCTTAGACCAACTAAGAATACTGAACTAGCTAAGACTGGTGATAATACAACACGTCAAGTATTGACTGAACTTACGCTGATCTCAAAAAATGAGAAGGCTTCAGGTTTAGTTGCTGACTGTACTACTTCTTAATGAGGTAGAATACTGGTTGTGGGGAGTTCCTCCTTAATCTCCCCACACTCACGTGGGGAGTCCGAGTTAAGCTCCCCACACCTTAATTAAAATTGATATGAAAGTAAAAGAACAAGTACAATACAATCAAAAAGAAGATAAGATTGAGATTGCACGTACATTTGATAACGCACCTAGCCTAGATCGAGCAAGTGGTTTAAGACAGGCAAAAGTGGGTTTTACTGGTGAAAATCGTCTTGTAGGCTCTATACCTTTACACATCATGGCTCAATGGTGCAAGGATGCAGGAGTACAATGGGATGATATAGAAGCGAGAAAAGAAGTTGTTAGAAAAAACATCCTTAGTGGTGAGTTTGACAAATTCCGAGTATGGCAAGGAACTTTTTAGGAGATATAAATGGCAGATACAACTACTACTACGTTCTCTTTGACAAAGCCTGAAGTGGGAGCTTCTGCTGATACTTGGGGAACAAAACTAAACACTAACCTTGATTCAATTGATGATCTATTGGATGGTACTACAGCAATTAAACCAAATCTAACAGCTAGTCAATGGCAAGTAGGTGGTACAGCAGTTACATCAACTGGTGCAGAACTTAACATTTTAGATGGTGTTACAGCAACTGCAGCAGAGTTAAATATTCTTGACGGTGTAACATCAACAGCAGCTGAATTAAATATTCTAGATGGAGTTACAGCTACAGCAGCTGAACTTAATTATGTTGATGGTGTAACAAGCAATGTTCAAACACAACTTGATGCGAAACTAGCATTAGCAGGTGGCACAATGACAGGTGATTTATTGTTAGGTGCAAATAAAGTTGGTGCTGATGCAGGTGACTATATTAAATTTACTGCTGACACACAGACAGATTTTTATGTAAATGGTAATAATGAAATGCGTCTAGAAGCAGATGGTGATCTGCACGTTGATGGTGATGTTATTGCTTATTCAACAACTACAGCTTCAAGTATTGCGTTAAAGCATGATGTAAATATTATTGAGGATGCACTTGATAAACTTAAATCTTTACGTGGTGTAAGTTTTAAATATAATCATGATGGTAGAGAAAGTGCAGGTGTTATTGCTGAAGATGTACAAGCAGTTTTACCTGAAGCCGTCAAACACATTAGACCTACTTTAGAAAGTAAAGAAAAAAGTCTAGGTGTTAATTATGGTGCATTAACTTCAATATTAATTGAATCAATAAAGGAGTTAACTGCGAAGGTAGAAAAACTGGAGAAAAAATAATGGCAGTACAAGCAGATGGAAATGATTTAGGGATTGTTTCAGACTTAGTACCTGAATTTGGTGGATCAGCACCACATGCATTATCAGAATATTATGGTGGCGCAGGATTAGTACCAGCAGGTGCAAACCCAAATGTACCAACATCAGGTGAAGTCCAATTAAGTGATTTTTATGGCTCTGTGGCGGCTACAGTTTTAACTATATCATCTAACACAAATAATTATGACATAGGAGCTGCGGCTATATCTGCGGGTGGTGACAAAAATACACCAGTTATACTTACAATTAATAGTGGTGTAACGGTTGGATCATCAAGCACAGGAACTGCGGCGATGTATACAGGAACTGGATGGGGTTCAGGAACTACTATTAACATTACAAACAATGGCTCTATTGTTGGTGCATCAGGATCAAATACCACAGGCAACCCAGGATCAGGTGGTGGTTCGGGTGGAAATGGTGCATCAGGCGGCGGCGGTGGAGGCAATAACGGTGGATCAGGTAGTGGAGGTTCAGGCTCTGCTGATTCAGCAAACAATGGTGGAAACGCTTTTGAACATTCACAAACTGGTGACAATAATCTATCTGTAATATTTGATACAGCAGGTACAAGAACAGCAGGTGCAGCAGGTCAAAAAACCTATACTGGAAACGGTGGCGGTGGCGGCGGAGGGGGAAACGCCGGGGGTGGAGCTTGTAACGCAGGAGGAGGCGGCGGTGGAGCTGCTGGTGGTTCAGGTGGTGGCGGGCCAGGTCCAGGTGGATCGTCAGGTGGTTCAACATCAGGAGGTTCAGGTGGTGGAACATCAGGAACCTGTGGTGGTACTACAACAAACAACAACCCTAACTCTCCGTGTGATGGACAAAGAACATTTAGAGGTGCGTCAGGAAGTGGCGGCCCAGGTGGTAATTTAGGTGCTTCAGGAAGTGCAGGTGGAAATGGTGGTAGTACGTTAAATCAATGTCACGACAATACTTCACCAGGCGGCCCAGGTGGATCAGGTGGTTCAGCGGGTTCAAATGGAGTAGCTAATGGTTCAGCGGGTAGCGTATTAACAGGTAATACAGGTCAAATTTCATAACAGGAGTAAAAAATGCCAACATTAACAGCAAAAAGATTATGGGGTGACCAATTTACTTCTGAAGATTTAATTGAGTCAAAGTTTGAATATTCCGATATAGGAACACTTGAGCAATGCATCACTACAATTGAATTAGTTTCAGGAGTTGAAGTCACGCATGGAGGTGGTGCAGCAGCAGGTACACATTTACATTATAAAGATGTAGGTCTACATGGTGATGCTGATGGATATATAGATTACACCACACAAAATATACAAGTAAAACAAACTGAGAAAGGTGATTCAGTTATCAAAATAGTCATTAAATATGTTTCACTAGCTACACACAACCAATGGAAGGCTGACTATCAAACTTGGTCAGATGCGTATCAAACTACAGAGGTTTATGAAAGTGGTGAACAAGTTACAACTACAGTAGAGGGCGCACCTGATGCACCTCAACAAACTTGGACAACTATTAAATCAGGTGATATTGCACTTAAATACGCAGATGATAATTTTGTTTAATGGCTAAATTAATTGATCCGTTTGGAATTATAGCAACTGAGGAACTGCAAAATGAAAGAATAGATATTTGTTCTAAGTGTGAGCATGTATCCAAACGGTTTGGTTTATATTTCTGCAATGAATGTGGATGCCACGTAGCGTCAAAAACTAAAATTAATAAAAATGAATGCCCAATAAATAAGTGGTAAACTAAGTATAACTTGATAAGGGAGGACAAGTTGTCAGCTATTAAAAAAATTAGTTTTGAATTCCCACACGAATTTTGTGAAGCAGCAGTCAATAAATTTGAACAGGCGCTCTTGTCTGATCCTATACAAGTTTTACCTTCAAATCCTCCCACAAATGCAAACAGTAGAGTAGATGAGTTTCATTTTGTAGATGTATATCATCATGACGATGCGAAAGTTATTAATGAATACCTGACTCGTGCTTTAGAAGAATATACTGATAATTACCCAATTCTAAAAGAGCATTATTTATATAGCATAAGAATTAAAGCTCAAAAAACAAAAATATCAGGTGGCTTTCATGGATGGCATTGCGACAATCTACCTTCGTTTCCTAGAAGAATATTAGTTTGGATGATTTATTTAAATGATGTAGAAGAAGGTGGTGAAACTGAGTTTTTATACCATAGCAAAAGAATCAAAGCAGAAAAAGGCAAGATTATAATTTTTCCTGCTGATTTTATGCATACACACAGAGGAAATCCACCTATATCTAATAGCAAGTATATCTTAACAGGTTGGTTTAGCATTGTTGATAAGGAGGGGCAAGTAGAATGAAACATTTATATTGGACAGGAACATTAGAAAACATTAATGCATCATTAACAGTTGATGAGATAAAGGCTAAATGTGATAAATACACTTTACAAGATGCAGGTGTTGGTTTTGAAAATAAAGTGCAATCAATTAGATCAACAGGAGTTGCTTTTGTAAACGATCCTCAAATAAGTAACATGCTTTGGCAACTTGCACACTCCGTAAATAAACATTCTTTTGGTTTTGAAATAGAGTCACCACCAAACATACAATATACTGTTTATGAGAAAGGTGATCATTATGACTGGCATGTAGACACGCATTGGGCAAACCAAGATAGTTTGTATGATAGAAAAATATCAATCATTATTCAGTTAACAGATTATGAGGACTATAGTGGAGGTGATCTTGAATTAGATACAACTTCATGGGATGGATCAAAAGAATTTTGTCAACAGAAAGGCGCTATATTAGTTTTTCCATCGTTTTTAAGGCATAGGGTTACACCAGTTACTAAAGGCACAAGAAAGTCTTTAGTAGCATGGATTGAAGGAAGATGCTTTAGATGAGTCATAAAGGCTACGATTTGATTTTTCCTACAGTTATTGGTCATCACATGCGTGAAGATTTAATACAACCAGTTACAAAAATATTACAAGAAGTGCCGATAACAGAAGGATGGGATGCTATCTCAACAAAAAATGACAAAATATTAGACAACTACGTAAGACTAAAAAAAACATTTACAGATGAAGTGCAAAGTTTTTTAAAAGATATTATGAAATATGACTGTGATTTGCAAATGACAACTTCATGGTTTACTAAAGTAAACAAAAATGAAAAACTACATGCACACGATCATAACAACAGTTGGTATAGCGCTTGTTTTTATATACAAGAAGATTGTCAACTGAAATTTGAAACTAGAGCATCACAGATATATGTACATCCTACAGAAGAAACTTTATACAACTCACTTGGTGTTACGTATAACCCTGAACCGGGCAGTATATTAATTTTTCCTAGTAAAACAATGCATTTAATAGTGCAACACAATTGGAACTCTGCTCGTTACTCATTAGCTTTTAACTTTATGCCTAAAGGAAAAGTTGGTATGCATGATTCAAGTTATGAATATTAAGGAATATTAAAATGTCAGCAATGATTTTTCCTATATTCAGTAAACCAGTATATCGTCAAAGATTGAGAGTAAGTGGCGCTAAGTTAAAACCTGTACTTAAATTTTTGCATGAAAACAATTTTTTAACAATTAAAAATACAACAATATTAGATATAGGACAAAACAAAAACTATGTTCTAGAATCAGATAGGTTTAAATTTCTAAAAGATGCAATATTAAAAGAATTTAATTTGTTTGCTAACAACGAATTAAAACATACATGCGATTGGCAAATAACAACTTCATTTTTTGTAAGATTAGATGATGGTGAAGAAGAAAGTTTTGATGTCTGTAACAATTCTTTATATAGTGGTATTTATGATCTAGAAGCTGAAGAAAATTGTGGCAATTTAACTTTTGTTAATTTTGAAGATAGACGTTTAACAACAACACATAGCGAATACAATCTTTTAAATGCAAGAAAATGGTCAATAGAACCGAAAACAGAAAATGTTATATTTTTTCCTAGCGAGGTGTATCATAGATTAGAGAAAAATCTATCAGGCAATGTAAGGTATTCATTGGCTTTCAATATTATGCCAAAAGGTAGAATACAAGAAGATGGTTTATCAGATACTTTAATTACATTAGGTAATGTGAATGAACAGACGCATTAACAACACAATAGCATTAGGCATAGTTGCCTGTTTTTGGATAGTTTTTGTGTTTCCTGTACTTGCAGTTGACGAAAGCTCAATAACGCAAAATACGACATCTACGGTGACTACAAAGTCAGAGAACGAAACTACAGTTTACTCACCACCACCAAGTGCCATATCACCAAACGTAGGTGGCACAAATTCAGATTTATGTACGATCTCATCTAGTGGTGCGATGGGTACACAAATATTTTCATTAAGTCTAGGTGCTACATATACTGAGCCATCCTGCATACGACTTAAAAACGCAAAGACACTTTTTGATTTCGGCATGAAAGTGGCGGCTGTGAGCCTGCTCTGTGCTGATCCTTC
>NZQM01000119.1 GCA_002695905.1 Parvibaculum sp. | reverse complement strand
TCAGTTCGTAGCGACGGTGGGTCATGCGGCTCTCCTCTGTAGAAGAAGTGAATCAGCAATCCCCAAACCACGCTAGTCATTTATGAGTGCGTGACCTAGTCTTTGGGGATGGGTGGACCACAAGACCAAAATCCGGCTCTGCAATCGCCAAAAACTGTCGGCTTTGCCGATCTCTGGTATCGCGCTCGGACAGACGCAAAAACCACCATTCCAGCAAAGAACGACATGCCATTGATGGACTTAGCCCCCTTCATGCCCAACCTCGCCATGCTGAAACACGAAGCGGATGGCCGCGCCCGCTATACATTGTTCGGCACCGGACTTGCTGCCGCTTTCGGCCAAGACCTTACCGGCCAGTTTGCGGAAACTCCCATGAACGACGAGGCACGTGCGAAGCTCGAAACTGTCATCGGCGATTTTTATGAAGAGCATGGCCGCGACGCACCCTTTGGCCGCTGGACCATGTCCAGGGCGCGCACCTCAACCGGGCGTCTCATCGAATTTGAGAACCTGGCGCTCCCCTATAGCGAAGCAAGCGACGACAGCATCCGCTACATCGCCTACGCCATCACCCTCACCACCCTCGATTATGGCGAAGGCATGGTGGAACGCTTTCCTGACACCGCAACGCGCATGTTCAACGCAGAAACAGATCGCCCCGCCTGGCTGCACCAGGACCCCGAGTCAGCTGCTCTGGTTGTCGAGGCCAATGTTGCGTAAAGCTGGGCTGTCTGAAGGCTGGCTCCCCTAAAAACTGGCTCCTCCCTGTCGAACCCCTTACAAATAGGGCATGGCAGATCACGCACTCCTCATCGGCACCACGGGCATGCTGGCCCCGGTCGCCCGCCAGATTGTTGGCGAAAGCCAGCACGCAACGCTCTGCGCACGTAGCGCGAGCAAGTTCTCTTTTGGCGAAAGTTTCCTTGACGACAAAGTCATGAAGCTTCCCCTCGACTATACGGACGAGACCCACTTCCTCGACACATTGCGTGCGCGCGGTCCGGTAGATCTGGCCGTCACCTGGCTTCACCCGGAAGCACACACACTCCGTGATGGCATCGCGGACTGTGTGATCCCCGGCGGCAAGATCATCGAGATTATGGGCTCCGCATCAGGCAAGCCCAACGGCTTTGCAGATCGGCGTCTGGAAGCCATGCAGGCTCATGGAGGCAAGACCTATCGCCAGGTTATTCTGGGATTTGTCGTAGAAGACGACAGCTCCCGCTGGCTCACCCATGACGAAATCTGCGGCGCCACCTTGCGGGCCTATCGTGGCTTCGATACCCGCACCATTGCCGGAACATTGGAACCCTGGGAGAAGCGACCATGAAACGCCTGATGGCAGCCCTGCTCACATTTCTTGCCACACCTGCCCTCGCCGATTTCAACACAACACCCATGGCACCGCCGCCGCAAGACATCATTGATCGCGCATTGGATGATCCCGACTGTTTCCTGCCCGAGAATCTCGACACAAGTGACATGTGGGTCGGCGCAACGCTCAGCGCCAATGCGCGCCTCCATCTCGTTCCCTGCCAGCTTGCCGCCTACAATATGGCGGTGAAAATACTTCTGGAGCGACGCGACGATGAAAGCGATATCTCGACCTGGGACACGCTCAGTTTCGCCCGCTATAGCGATGAACTCGGCTGGTCCGCCTCGGACACGCTCATCAATGCCGATATTGATACCAAGACAGGCCGCCTCACCGAGTTCGTCAAAGGCCGCGGCGTTGGCGATTGCGGCTCAATTGGGTCCTGGGTCTGGACAGGGTACGATTTCGCCATGACGGAATATGCCTATGAGGGCGAATGCCAGGGCAGGCTGCCGGAAAAATGGCCGGTTATTTACAAACGCGCCTCAGCACCTGAGTCAGCAAGAACGCCAGACCCGGTACTCGACAATCCGGACGCACCAGCACAAGGAGCTGATTGCTCCGTTGCACCATTCTGTGAAAACCGGCGTTATTTTAAAGACTTCCTTGTTTCCTGCCGCCAACCCCGGGACGACGGCTCCCGATATTGTTCCGCCAACACCTATGTTCACGATACAGAAGCGCCCGCAGGATATGATTATCAACTACGCGTCAGCCGCGAGCGGCGCGATGCCCCGCTGCGTATTTCATTCATTGCCGTTTTTGAAATGATGGACCGGAGCAAACCCATCACAATTACCGTCGATGGTGAGAGAATCGCAGTGCTTCAGCCAAATGAAATTGAAACGCCACACGCGGTCAATGACTACTTTATTGGCCCTCAAGAAAAAACCAACCAGTTGGTTGAGGCTATGCGTGCAGGGTCCGAGATTGTATTCGCCTATCGAAGCGAGTACGGACAGGACCTCACCGTGCCACTCTCTCTGTCAGGTTTGACAGCCTCACTTCTGTGGATGCAGGAAAACGCAGGAAACTGAACTCACGAAGCTGTGCATAGAAGAGGGCCACAGCACGTCTATCCTGTAGACATTGTTCTTACAGGGGGGAGCCCCTGCGCGCACTCACACTCATCACAGCCGTTCTAACAATTCTTGTGACGCCCAGCTTTGCTGAAGAAGAGACAATCCTGCGCGAGGGCACCATGTCCCTTGAGACCATGCACATAATTCTCGAACGTTTGGACGAGGACCTGCAAAATCAGAACGGAAATTGGCAGCTCACCATTGCCGATGTGCCGGTTGTCATCGTCACCGACGCAGCGAACAATCGGATGCGTATCTTGGTCGCCATTCGCAAAGCAGATACGCTGACGCCGGAAGACCTCACCCGCATCATGCAGGCAAATTTCGACAGCGCATTGGATGCCCGATATGCGATCGCCAAGGACCTACTCTGGAGCACCTTTATTCATCCGCTAAGCACGCTGCACGACCGGCAGCTTATTGAAGCAATCGGCCAGACAGTCAATCTTGCCCGCACCTATGGCTCAAGCTACGCGTCCGGCCTTTTGCTCTTTGGCGGCGCCATTCAGCAGCGCGAGCTGATCGACGAACTGCTCAAGCAGGGCCAGCCCACCTGACGCTTCAGCTCAGCAGATACTGACCGACATCTTTCACATCGAAGATGAGCGATATCCACAAGGTTGCGAGCGCTAAGACATACCAGACACCATAAATGCTCTTCACCTGAATCTGAGGGAAACGCCGTGCCATATAAATCGCGACGGGTGTCCACAAAATGAGATGTGTGATGCCCCACAGGCCGTTCCAGCCCACATAGACACCGAGGATCATTGTCGCCGGGATGGTCAACACCATTGCCAGCAACAGCCAGCGGGCTTCGGCTTTAAATATCGAAAAAGCCAGCGCACCGACTCCCAGCACCAGCAGCATCCAATTCATCCACAGCTGTACCCATTGTGGCAACGCTGCGATAAAAACTTCCTGCTCTGCCTGCGCAACCGCCCAAGCATCCATAAATTCAGCAAACATCGGATCCCCTTCCCTCACCTTGATTGGTTCTTGTTATTGTTGACTATTGTCGAACCTTTGCATCAAGCCTGCATCTGACAATCTCGTGAAACAAGAAGAAAGAGCATCATGCCTCGCAAAAGCAACGAGCAAACAAGCGACAAAGCCTATTTGGCGCACCCTGAATGGGTGAAGGGTGCCTGTGGCTGTGGGATTGTACAGTTCGAAATCAAGTATCCCGCCAGGTGGGCCTATCACGACCACTCCGCAGCGACGCGGAGTATCATGGGCACATCGTCCGTCACCTATGTCGGCTCCTGGCGCAAACGCTTTCGGATTACGAGCGGCGGCGAAGCACTCAGTCACTATCGGGATGACGAACGTGCCGTTACACGGCGCTTCTGTATCGAATGCGGCACTCCAGTTACCTATGAGCGCGACGCGTCGCCCCACATGGTCAGCACACCTCGCGGATTGTTTGGCGAGGGCGTGGGGCGCGAACCGCGCTACCATGTCCGAATGAGCGAAATGCCGGACTGGGCCTATACAGGTGAGCAAGTAAATCCGCTCAAAGATTACCCGACCGTTCTCTATGAACGACCGCGAAAATCGAAAAAGCGCACAGTCCCAGAAGAAATGTCCTGAGGCACAGTTGAGCCATCAGGTCTGGTCTGCGTCCGGGTTCACCCGCGCATATCCCTCCTCACGAACCCGGTCCATGTGAGGAACAATCGCTTCGTGCGGCGTGCCGAGTGAATGCAGAACATCTGAGGCAAGCTGCAAGGATGCTTCCAGCGTCTCCGGCACAATGCCTGTAGCGCCAAGCTTCATGAGTTCTTGAGAATGCGTCAGATCATGAGCACGCACAAACACGGGGAGCTTCGGCCATTTGGCTCGAACCGAAGCGACGCCTTTTGTACTTGCAGCATGATCATTCAGTGTAATGACAATAGCTGCCGCCCGGTTTGCCCCGACCCTCTCCAACACATCGTGACGCGCCGCATCGCCGTAAAATACCGCCTCGCCATTCTTTCGTGCTTCCTGCGCCCGCGCCACACTCATGTCCAGCGCCACAAAGGGAACCATCTGTTCAGAAAGGAGCCGAGCCACCGTGCGACCAACGCGGCCATAACCAGCAATGATGACATGCCCGCTCAGATCATCATCAATCGAAGACACTTCAACTTCTTTCTCGACGTGATAACGTCTGGCAATAAGAGCAGAGACACCATTGCCCGCAATCATAAGAAGCGGTGTTAGGGCCATAGACACACCGGCAACAATCAGCATGTATTGGGCGACTTCGCGGTCAAGAACGCCGCCAGCCATCGCTCCACCAATAATCACAAATGCAAACTCGCCGCCCGCACTCAACAACAGCCCGGTCCGCACTGCTTGACTGGCGGTCACACCAAACGCAACGGTGAGTGACGAGATCATAATCGCCTTGATGCCGATCAGACCAACGACACCCAGGAAGATTTCATAGGGCATGGCCTGCATGATCGCGAAATCGAGCCCCATCCCGACGCTGATAAAAAACAGGCCGAGCAAGAGGCCTTTAAACGGCTGAATATCGATTTCGATTTGTGGGCGGAATTCAGTTTCCGACAAGACAAGCCCGGCTAGGAAGGCGCCCAAAGCCATAGAGAGACCGGACTGACCGGTCGCCCAGGCCGTACTCAGCACAACCAGCAATGTTAACGCCATGAAGAGCTCAGGTGACCTTGCCCAGGTAACTAGGCGAAACAGGTACCGCAACGCATACCTGCCAACGATCAGGATAAATGCAATCGCCGCAACTGCCTGCAAAACCGCGATCCCGATCAATTTGGCGAGATCAAGCGGTCCCTCCGCACCGCCATTCGAAAGAATGGCGACCAGCATAATAAGAGGCACAACCGCGAGGTCCTGAAACAATAGGATAGAGAATGTCCGACGTCCCATCGGCGTTGCGAACTCGCTGCGTTCAATCAACACTTGGGTAACAATAGCAGTAGAGGAAAGCGCAAGCGCAAAACCAATAACCACAGATGCTTCAATGGAGTTGCCCCACATGCTTGCAAAGAGCGCAAGGACAGACCCGCCGATGAGCACCTGCAATCCACCCAATCCAAAGATGAGACGACGCATTGCCAGCAGCCGCTCAAACGGCAATTCGAGGCCAATGGTAAACAGAAGAAACACAACCCCGAGCTCAGCCAGCCGGGCTACACCTTCCGTGTCCGCAATCACCGCAAGGCCAAAGGGGCCGATCAGGGCCCCTGCTGCCAGATACCCCAAGACTGGACTGGCTCTCATCCATTGGAACAGAGGCACGATCAGCACAGAGGCAACCAGAAAAACCACTATCTCCCTCAGATAGGGAACGATCTCTATATGTCCAGCACCCGCTTCCACCAGCTATATCTCCATCACTATCGCGTGTTGCGGGCATGCCACGCACACCTCAGCTCAATTTGAGCAGTTTTACTTCAGCCGTAAGGCCCCTATATATGGAAGATAGGGGATCGACGTTAAGAAAGAAAATAAATGACCGCCGACGGGAGCTTAACCGCGATAGCACACTATTGGATCGATTCCACGATCCTTCGCGACTTCTTCTTTCGGAGCGGCTTCGCATGATGTACCTCTCGCTGATCAGCGGTTTTGTCATTCTGCTGTTTTGTGGCGACCTGTTGGTCCGAGGAGCGGTCTCACTCGCTCTCAAGCTAGGCATACCCTCAATGCTCATCGGGTTAACTGTGGTGGCCTTTGGGACGTCTGCACCGGAGCTGGTTGTTTCCATCAAAGCAGCACTTACCGGCGCGAGCGGCATTGCCATCGGGAACATTGTCGGGTCCAATATCGCCAATGTGCTTCTCGTGCTGGGTATTCCCGCTTTGATTTACCCAACACTTTGCGATCAGGTATCAGTCCGCCGAAATACCATCTTTATGGTATTTGCGACCCTTATCTTCATATTCCTCGCTCTGTTTGGTCAGCTTGTATTCTGGCAAGGACTGATCCTCTTTACGCTCCTGCTTCTGTTCCTTGGATATGTCGCAACCCACGCAGTAAACACAGCCAATGGATCTGGCGCCTCCTCCGTTGAAGAAGAGTTCGAACTGCCCGACGAAAGCTCCGGCCTCCCTCAAACCCCCTTAATGATTGCGCTCTTTCTCGCAGCCGGGGTGCTAGGCCTTCCTCTCGGCGCTCACTTCATCGTTGATGGCGGGACAGAGATCGCCAGAGCCTTCGGTGTCTCAGACGGTGCCATCGGTCTGTCGCTCATCGCCTTCGGCACATCCTTGCCCGAACTCGCCACGACGGTCATTGCCGCGCTTCGCCGACAGGCTGACATCGCGGTCGGCAATGTCCTTGGGTCGAATCTTTTCAACATTCTAGGAGTCATGGGCATCACGTCCATGGTGGCTCCGATCGACGTTCCGCCTGCCTTCCTCTGGTTCGACCTCTGGGTAATGTTGATCGCCGCATTGCTGGTGGTACCATTCGCTATGTCAAGAGGTACCATCACACGCTCAGCAGGCACGTTTTTCCTGATCGGCTATATCGCCTATCTCTATTTCCTCTTTGTTGCGGACCGTGCCGCTACAATGCACGGCGCTTAAGCTCCCCAGATGACAAATCCCTCAATGAAAAATGTGCTCATTACCGGCGGGGCGAAACGCATCGGACGCGCTATCGCACTTGGGCTGGCTGCCGACGGTTGGGGGGTCGCGGTCCATTATCGTGGATCTGCTGAAGCAGCGGCCAAGACTGTTCAAGACATTGTTGATGCAAGAGGCCGCGCAACCGCCCTTCAGGCAG
The DNA here is from genome assembly GCA_002695905.1 of Parvibaculum sp. GTDB lineage: Bacteria > Pseudomonadota > Alphaproteobacteria > Parvibaculales > Parvibaculaceae > Mf105b01. The sequence continues at coordinate 57,583 of NZQM01000119.1, read as the reverse complement.
ACCTCGCGGACGTAAACACCCTCTCCCCACTCATGGAACGGGCGCGTGCTGAAATTGGCCCGCTGACGGCCCTCATCAACAATGCCTCCTTGTTCGCAAATGACGACCTGGAGAGCCTGACGCCGGACAGCTGGTCCTCCCACATGGACACCAACCTCCGCGCGCCGTTGTTCCTAGCTCAGGCCTTTGCGAAACAGCTCCCTGAGAGCAATTCCGGGAACATCATCAACATCATCGATCAACGCGTCTGGCGCCTGACGCCGCGTTTTCTCTCCTATACCACCTCCAAGGCGGGCCTGTGGACTCTGACCCAGACCCTGGCCCAATCCTTGGCCCCAAAGATCAGGGTTAATGGGATAGGTCCTGGCCCCACCCTTTCCAATGATCGCCAATCCAATGCCGATTTCCAAGCACAGGTAGCATCAACGCCGCTACAGCGGCAGATTTCGACAGAAGAAATTCGCGCCGCGGTGAGATTTATCCTTGCCAGCCCGGCCATGACGGGCCAAATGATCGCTCTCGACAGCGGTCAGCATCTCGCATGGGAAACCCCTGACGCTGTCGGACCTGAATAACGTCATAGAGCGCGAACAAGGACCAAAATTCCATGAGCCATCGCACCTCAAACAATGTCGAAGACCCGAATGCCAGCTTGGATAATGTGACCCGCCTGAGAATCGCTGATGCGTCCCAGTCAATTCGTCATGTCTTTGTCCGTGATCTGGTGCTTGATGGGGAAATTGGGGTCTATGCCCATGAAAAAGACGGTTTCCAGCAACCCATGCGCTTCAATATTGACCTAACGGTGCGGGAAGTAACCCATGGCGATGCGCTGGAGAATGTCGTTTGCTATGAGCAAATCGTCAACAAGGTCAAAAACCTGCTGGCCGAGGGACACGTTAATCTCGTCGAAACCCTGGCGGAGCGCATCGCCTCCAGATGTTTGGAGGACGCCCGAGTTGAGTGCGCCAGGGTTCGGGTAGAAAAGCTTGCCGCGATTGCTGAAGTGGCAAGTGTAGGTGTGGAAATTGAGCGCGGGCGGGCACCCAGCTAGGTGAGAAAAGCGCTTAAGTAAAACAACAAGACTACCTTTAGGCCATTGAATTTTTTCATATTTTTGTCATATACGAATAGACCGCATGCGGACATTTGTGCACACAGCAACAACCATCCAATTAACCATAAGGTCTAGAGGCCTAATTTGGGGCCTATCTCCACAAACAGCCTGCCCGATCAAAAATTCTGTTTTTTTTCAATAGGTTACAATTTGGTGACTTGGACCCAATAATTCGAATAATCGTTGTGCGACAATCAGTTGCGTCGAATCCCTTGAGATTCTCAACAACTTTATCCACAGGCCACAGGTGAAACAGATCGGTCCAGTAAAGACGCAGAGTTTGGGGAATAAAAGCGACACCTGACACGTCCTTCTATTCAACACTGCTATGCCACTACTACACCAATCTAACAGGCGAAAACTCTACATAAACGGGACTAGGAACAGCGATGACCAAAAACGCCATGAACAGTGAGGCAGAAGAGCTTCATGGCGCGGCTTTGATCGCCGAAAAGGTCAAAACCCTGCCCGACAGTCCCGGCGTCTACCGAATGCTGAAGAGCAACGGAGACGTCCTCTATGTCGGCAAGGCTCGCAGCCTGAAAAAGCGGGTAACAAGCTACACGAAACTCGCTGGCCACTCCAACCGCATCGCCCGCATGATCTCCTCAACCGAGGCCATGGAGTTCATCACCACAGCGACCGAGACCGACGCGCTCCTGCTTGAAGCCAATCTGATCAAGCAGCTGAAGCCCCGCTACAATGTCCTGCTGCGCGACGACAAGTCTTTCCCCTATATCCTACTTACCTCGGATCACGACTATCCGCAGGTAGTGAAACATCGCGGCAGCCGCTCTCGAGAGGGCGACTATTTCGGCCCTTTCGCCTCCGCTGGCTCCGTCACACGTACCCTCAACACGCTCCAGAGGGCCTTTCTGTTGCGCTCATGCACCGACCCTGTCTTTGACGCACGGACACGGCCTTGCCTGCTCTATCAAATCAAACGCTGCTCAGCGCCCTGCACCGGCGAAATCAGTAGAGAGGAGTATGCGGAGTTGGTTGCCGAGTCGCGCGACTTCCTGCAAGGCAAAAGCCGCAGGACGCAAGAACACCTGGCCGACTTGATGGAAGCAGCCAGCGCCAAACTTGATTTCGAAGGCGCTGCTATCTATCGGGACCGCATTCGCGCACTGACGAACATCCAGTCCCACCAGGGCATCAATCCGCAATCGGTCACAGATGCCGACGTCTTTGCCATCGCCGAAGACAGTGGCCAGACCTGCGTACAAGTCTTCTTTTTCCGTGGCAGCCAGAACTGGGGCAACCGCGCCTATTTCCCGCGGCACGAAAAGGGATTCACCTGCGCCGAAGTCCTCGACGCGTTCCTGGCGCAGTTTTATGATGAGCGGCCCGCGCCGCCGAAAATTTTCTTAAGCGATGATGTTCCCGGACGCTCGCTTCTGGGCGAGGCGCTCTCCATCAGAGCTGAGCGACGTATTATGGTGTCTGTCCCCCAACGTGGTGAGAAGCGGGAACTCGTGGAACATGCGCTCCGCAATGCCATGGATGCCCTGGGCCGCCGCCTGGCAGAATCCGCAACCCAACACAAACTCCTCAATGAGCTGGCAGAGATATTCGGTCTCGACGCCCCGCCAGAGCGCATCGAAGTCTACGACAACAGTCATATCCAGGGGACGAACCAGGTCGGCGGAATGATCGTCGCCGGTCCAGAGGGTTTCCAGAAAAACCAGTACCGGAAATTCAACATCAAGGGCGACGACATAGAGCCCGGCGACGACTACGGAATGATGCGCCAGGTCCTCACACGGCGCTTCACAAGATTGCTGAAAGAAAGTGCTGCTGCCGCTGAAGCAGAAGGGGCCGAGGAGACATCCGAACAATCCGTCGATGAAAAACGCACGAATGGCTGGCCGGACATCATCCTGATTGACGGCGGCATGGGACAGCTCTCCGTCACGATGGAAGTGATGACAGAGCTTGGTATCGACAATGTGGCGGTCGTCTCGATCGCCAAAGGACCGGACAGGAACGCCGGCCGCGAACGCTTTTTTATGGCCAACCGCGACCCATTTTCATTGCCGGAGAAAAGCCCGGCGCTCTATTTCCTGCAGAGGCTGCGTGACGAGGCACATCGATTTGCCATCGGCTCCCATCGCGCCAGACGCGCCAAACAGGCCAAATCAAACCCGCTCGACAATGTGCCGGGTGTCGGCGCCGCCCGCAAACGTGCCCTGCTCCATCATTTCGGGTCCGCCAAAGCCGTCTCACGGGCCGGCCTCACAGATCTGGCTTCCGTTGAGGGTATCTCTGAAAAAGTTGCCAAAGCAGTCTATGATCATTTCCACGGAACACCCGATTGACGTATTCCGGTGTTAAGGTGCGAGTATGACGGAAACACAGAGCAGCAAACTGGACCGACGAACGGCCGTTCTGACGAGCTTGCCCAACATGTTGACCTATGCACGCATCCTAATGGTGCCGGCGCTGGTGGCAGGGTTTTACCTGGAAGGGCCAGCCGCCAATTGGACAACTCTCAGCATCTTCACACTTGCAGCCATCACCGACTATTTCGACGGCTATTTCGCAAGGGCCTGGGAGCAGACGTCAAACCTTGGGCGTATGCTGGACCCAATCGCAGATAAGCTCTTGGTTTCAGCCGCCCTGTTCATGCTGATCGCCAATGACACCATCAGCTGGGGCTCTGTGCTGGCCGCCATTATTATCCTGAGCCGCGAGATCTTGGTCTCCGGCCTCCGGGAGTTTCTAGCCCAGGTACGTGTAAGCGTTCCCGTCAGTCAATTGGCGAAATGGAAAACAGCCATCCAGATGATCGCGATCGCCTTTTTGCTGGCAGGCGACGCCGGCGAAGCAATCTTGCCTGGCACCCAGCAGATCGGCATCTGGCTTCTTTGGATTGCGGCAGGCCTCACCCTATATACAGGCTACGACTATTTCAGAGGCGGGCTCCGTCACGTCATTGAAGATGACGAAAAACCCGCTGAATAAGACAGGGTTCACATGAAAGTCCTCTATTTCGCATGGTTTCGAGACCGCATCGGCATGGCCGAAGAAGAAATCGAATTGAACGGCACCGACACTCTGACCGTTCGAGACTTCATTGGTGATCTTGCTGGTCGCGGCGAGGGATACGCCACCGCGTTTGAGGACATGAATGTGGTGCATGTCGCACTCGACATGCAGGAAGTGGATCACGACACGTTAATCGGCGGCGCATCCGAAATCGCCTTCTACCCGCCCTTCACAGGGGGCTGAGCCATGGTTCGCGTGCAAACAGAGGATTTCGATCCTGGCGCCGAGATGGACAAGCTTGTTGCCGGACGCACCGACATCGGCGCCACGGTAACCTTTGTAGGGCACATGCGCTCACGCAATGAAGACCGCGATGTAGAGACAATGACCCTTGAGCACTATCCGGGCATGGCGGAAAAAGCCCTGAGCGAGATTGAGACAGAAGCACACAAGCGCTGGCCGCTTCAGGCAAGCACGGTCATTCACCGGGTCGGGCCATTGAAACCAGGTGACAGAATTGTTTTGGTCATCACCGCGTCCGCCCACCGTCAAGCAGCATTTGAAGCCGCGGCGTTCCTTATGGATTGGCTGAAGACCAAAGCCCCGTTTTGGAAGAAAGAGTCGGGCCCAGAGGGCGAGAGTTGGGTTTCTTCGCGGAGCACAGACGAAGACGCCGCCCAAAGATGGACGGCGTCCGCCAAATCCGAATAGCGAAAAACCTTACGCAGCGCTCACCTTCGGTTGCACCTCTGCCGAATAATCATCCATCAGAGTCTGCGTGATGGTGGACGGCGTGTAGCTGTAGGGCCCAATTTCCGCGACTGCAGTCACTTCAACGGCGGTGCCTGTAATAAAACACTCACTGAAGTCACCCAGCTCTTCTTCTTTGATATGACGCTCCACGATCTCATAGCCACGCTTGCGTGCCAGATCAATCACCGTACGCCGGGTAATCCCATCCAGGAAACAGTCCGGCGTTGGTGTGTGCAATACACCATCTTTGACGAAGAACACATTTGCACCCGTCATTTCCGCAACATAACCGCGATAGTCCATCATCAACGCATCCGCATAACCTTTGGCCTCCGCCGCGTGCTTGGATACGGTGCAAATCATATAGAGACCTGCAGCCTTGGAATCGCAGGGCGCGGTCTCCGGCGAAGGTCGGCGATATTGAGCAATATCCGCACGAATACCTTTGAACCGAAGAGCTGGGTCGAAATAGGACGGCCATTCCCAGGACGCAACGGCCACATGAATTTTGTTTTTCTGAGCAGAAACCGCCATCATTTCACTGCCACGCCAGGCCACGGGGCGAACATAACCATCCACAATGCCCTGCGCCGCGACAGCTTTCCGACACGCGTCGTCGATTTCCTCTATGCTGTAGGGAATCTCAAACCCAAGAATTTCAGCCGACTTGAAAAGCCGTTCGGTATGTTCACGCAGTTTGAAAATTTCGCCACCATAGACCCGCTCGCCTTCAAAGACGCAGCTGGCATAGTGAAGCCCGTGGGTCAGGACATGCACTTTCGCATCCGTCCACGGGACGAGGTCGCCGTTGAACCAGATAAAGCCGTCTCGCTTATCAAATGGAATATCCGCCATGAGCCTGGATCCTGATTGTTTCCCGACCGATCTGGCGCAAGCGCGATCTTCTTCGCCAGCAGTGTTTGCCCATCTCGGGCCGCTGCCTACAAAAATTGCAGCACGCCCGGTCTTTGGGTCAAAATACTGGCACTCACGTCGCAAAAACGCCAGATGGGTTCATTTCTGTCGTAAATTTGATTGTCAAAGTAACTATGTGATCGAGATATGTCAACATGACTGACATAAAAACAACTCCCCTGGCTTCAGGTTCAGACCGCGCAACGGGGGAATCCGGCGAAAATCTTGCCGAAAATGAGGCCCTCATTCAGGCAATCGAACTTTTGTTTTTTGCCTATCGGGACTTTGTGAGCGACCCAGACGCGATTCTGGAAGCTGACGGCCTGGGCCGAGCCCATCACCGCGTTGTGCATTTTGTGGGCCGCAACCCTGGTATCACTGTCGCAGAGCTTCTGGGCATTTTGCGGATCACCAAGCAGAGCCTCGCCCGTGTTTTAAGAGAACTCATTGAACGGGAGCTCATCGAACAAAAGACAGGAACACGGGACCGCAGGCAGCGCCACCTGCACCTCACAGAGGCAGGCACCAATCTCGAGCGCCGCCTTGCCGTGCCGCAGCACGCGCGCGTGGCTAAGGCAATTGCGGACGCTGGGCCAGAAGCAGCAGACGCGTGGAAAAAAATCCTGCTCAATCTGGTGAACGAAGATGAGCGCGCCGCCGTCGAGACCCTCATCACAAACGGCGAGGTGCCGTAATGTCTCTCGCAGCCTCAGAAGCCCCCGCGACATCATTTGATGAAGAGACACCGCATATTCTGATTGTCGACGATGACCGTCGCATCCGGGAACTGCTGAAAAAATACCTGAGCGAAAATGGCTATCGTATCTCAACTGCAGAGAGTGCCGCTGAAGCACGCGCCCGCATGGAGGGCATCGCGTTTGATCTTCTCGTCCTGGATGTGATGATGCCTGGTGAGACCGGTCTGGAGCTCACCAAATCACTTCGGCTGGATTCTTCAGTTCCTATTCTGCTTCTGACGGCACGCGCAGAAACAGAGCATCGAATTGAAGGCTTTGAAGGCGGCGCGGATGATTACCTGCCAAAACCCTTTGAGCCGCGGGAACTGCTGCTACGCATTGGCACCATTCTCCGACGCACAGCGCCAGAAAAAACGGACACAAGCCAGGTCCGCCTTGGTGCCTGCCGGTTTGATCGGGAGAGAGGTGAGCTCTGGCGCGATGGCAATCTTGTCCGCCTGACAGACCGTGAAATCCAAATGATGCATCTCTTTGCCAGCCGCCCAAACGAGACGCTATCGCGCACGCTTTTAAGAAACGACGAGGCCAGCACTGAACGGGCAATTGATGTGCAGATCAATCGCCTTCGACGGAAAATCGAGAAAGATCCGAAAAACCCGATTTATCTCCAAACCATCCGCGGTCTGGGATACGTTTTGAAACCTGATTGAGCCCGCGCGCGAACCTTGCGAGCGGCACCTAAAATCCAGGGACAAGTACCCGATGAGTGGCGTCGACATTCAGGAAGAACAGCACACCGCACGGACCGGCCGCACAGATGCGACCAACGCCGAGCCTAACCCCACGGCAGGTGGCGGCATCCACCCTTTTCGCATTCTGAAAAAGCTGATGCCGCGCGGCCTCTATGGGCGCTCCCTCATTATTATCGTCGCCCCGATGGTATTGCTGCAGGTGGTCGTGACTTATGTGTTCCTGGAGCGCCACTGGCAGATGGTGACCGAGAAACTCTCCGGAGCCGTCGTAAGCGACATTGCTCTACTCCTTGAGGCGAATGCGACCTTCCCTGAAGCGGAAGTCAGCGCGCCGCAGTTAACAGCACTCGCCTGGGAGCAGTTGGAAATGAGCGTCTCGTTCAGGCCGGGCGAAAACTTACCAACAGAAACGCCAGACCCAGGCTTCTCTCTCTTGGATCAATCGCTGCGCAGTGAGCTGGAAAAGCGAGTTCGCAGGCCCTTTTGGCTGGATACCGTTTCCTATCCCGACTATGTGGACATTCGGATAGAGATGACAGATGGCGTGATGCGTGTTTTGCCACTTCGCAGCCGTGTCTATGCGACTAATACCCATATCTTCCTCGTCTGGATGGGTGGTGCGTCGCTCCTGCTGATCGCTATCGCCATTCTGTTTTTACGAAATCAAATACGTCCCATTGAGCGGCTGGCCGCCGCAGCAGAAAGCTTCGGGAAAGGCCGCAATTCCGGCTCCTTCAAACCGTCAGGCGCCTTGGAAGTTCGCAGGGCGGCAGCCGCATTCCTCGACATGCGTGAACGCATTCAGCGGCAGATTGATCAACGCACGGCCATGCTTGCAGGCGTCAGTCATGACCTACGAACACCGCTCACCCGCTTCAAGCTCCAGATTGCCATGATGGGAAACAATCCAGAGGTAGATGAGCTGAAAAGTGACGTCCGCGACATGGAGCATATGCTCGAAGACTATTTGGCCTTCGCCCGGGGAGAAGAAGGAGAAGAAACACAGATTGTTGACCTCGCAGACCTCCTGAATGAAGTCCGCATAGACGGTCAACGGCACGGGCATCAGATCGCCGTTGAATCAGAACCAGGCATTACGCTGCCGCTCCGGCGCGCAACCTTCAAGCGTTGCCTGACAAACTTGACTGACAATGCAACGCGCTATGCTGACACTATTCGCCTGACCCTCTCGTCCAATGAGAAGACGGTTACGATTGCCGTCGATGACAATGGGGAGGGCATTCCCGAAGACCAGTTGGAAGAAGTATTCCGCCCCTTCCATCGACTGGATACAGCCCGCAATCTCGACAATGCAGGAACAGGCTTAGGCCTTGCCATTGCGCGCGACGTCGCCCGCTCTCACGGCGGCGAAATCACACTCTCGAAAAGTGCGTTGGGTGGCTTGTGCGCAGAAATTACTCTGCCGCACTAGAATGGCGCGGCTGCGTTTCTGATACTGTCGTGTCGCCCCAGAGAGCAACAGATTGCTGAAGACGCTTGTCGAGTTCAGACATGGTTTTGCCAAGGCCCGGCTCATCATCCAGCCAGACCCGAAAGGCCGCAAGCCAGACAACCGCGAGCGCCCTTGCCCGAACCGCCCCATACATCCCGCCAGAGTCGATGGAAGCAGCCTCAAGCATCCAGTGCATCGAGCGTAGCGCAGGACGCGCGCCTGCAAGGAGACCGAACGGATCTCGCGCGAGATCCCGAGAGATGGCCCGCACCCCTTCTTTATAGGCACCCAGTTCGTCAAAACGCAGCATCAGCACATCAAAAAGACGGTCCTTGGGACGCTCCCCTTCCTGATCTTCCGGATCCACCGAGCGGAGCACCCGCACATCAATCCGGCGTGAAAAGGCGGCAAGGATCGCGCGTTTGCCTGAAAAGGTCCCGTGAAGGTCGGCGAGAGGCACCTTTGCCTGCTGAGCAACGTCAGACAGAGAAAACCGGCTCCAACCCTGGTCTGCAGCGAGCCGAAGGGCAGCATCAATAATCTTGTCTTCAAGTGTCTTTCGCGGCGCCACGGCTCTGCATACCTGCTGTCACGGGTTGAAAAGACAGCATAGTACAAAATAGCTGAAAAGAGCTTACTGCTTTGAGAGTTCTCTCGATCTGTCCCGCGCCGCAGTCATTCCCGACCGCATCAACTGCGCAAGCCCGTCAGGTCCCAGCAATACGTCGAGCGCCGCAGCTGTCGTGCCTCCCGGCGAAGTTACATTCTGGCGGAGCGTCGATGCATCTTCAGGCAGGGTCTCGAGCATGGCACCAGCGCCAGCGACAGTCATCCGCGCCAACCGCAACGCAAGATCCGGCTCGAGCCCCAGCGCTTCTCCGGCTGCGGTCATGGTCTCGGCGAGCGCAAAAACATATGCCGGACCGCTTCCCGAGAGAGCCGTAACCGCATCCATCTGGCTTTCCGCGGCAAGCCAGACGACATCGCCCACTGTACCAAGCAGACTGTCGCAGATAGCCTTATCAGCCTCCGTCACCAGATCATTGCCAATGATCGCAGCAATCCCCTTGCCGACGGAGGACGGCGTATTCGGCATGGCACGGATGATGGCAGCGCCACCGCCCAGCAGCTCATCTAAACGCTCCAGATCAACACCGGCAGCAATCGACAGAAAGAGAGTTCCAGGCCGAACAAGAGGGCGAAGATCGGGCAGCACCGCATCCATGATCTGCGGCTTGACGGCGAGCACCACAATACGCGGTGCGGCCTCCATCTCCTCCAAAGGCAGGTTGAGACGCAGCCCCTTCTCTGCCACCAATTGTGCAATTTCAGCAGGCGGCGTTGGGTCACGCAGGAAAACGCCCGATGGCTCAAGACCCTGATCCAGCCACCCTGTCAAAAGAGCTCCACCCATTTTTCCGGCACCAACCAGCACCAGCGGATCATCGAAACGCAGCATCTCAATACTCACTTGCTTAAATCGGGTTTCACGAACGCGAGAGCCTCAGACAGATCACGCCGACCCGACCGTCTCAAACATCGCCGCAGCAATCGCCTCTTCGGGGCTTCGCCCGGCCCAGATGACGAAATTAAAGGCAGGGTAATAACGATCACATGCTTCCATCGCCAGATGCAGCAACGCCTCACACTGTTCCGGCGTCGCCGCCGCCCCACCACATAAGAGTAATGTGTCCCGAAACAAGATCGTCCCGTCATCTGACCACATGTCGAAATGTCCGGACCAGAGCTGCTCATTGATCAGGCCAAGCAGATCCCGAACCGCTAGACGTTTCTCTGGCGGCACGCGCATGTCCAGCGCGCTGGCCATATGCAGCCCGCAAAAATCATCCCGCCAGTTCAGAGAAATCTGATAGTCCCGCCACTCGCCCACAAGCGCCAGATTGAGCTCCTGCTCGTGAGACCGGTCAAAGGCCCAGTTCCGAATATCAGCAACTTGCTCCAGAAGATCGAGTGGATTTGCGTCGACATAGTCTGCAGGCACCATGGTTGCCTTCATCACGAGTCCTCGTCCGCCGCTTCACACTGCTTAGATGCCAGCCTATCCATATATTGTGGATGACCCGCCCCCAAACACTACAGAGCGTGCCTGATCAACTGAGTCGGTGCAAGCGCCGGGAAGCGCACAGAGGCAAAAAACATGTGGAAAAGCGCTGATGAGGCAGCCCGCCAAACCGGGCGATCAACACATCAACTTCAGCCCTGGGAGGATGCCGCCGTCTCCAGCGCCTCTATCCGGGCTTTCAGCGCTTCATTCTCTTCGCGCGCCTTGGCTGCCATGGCCTGGACAGCATCAAATTCATCCCGAGACACAAGATCGAGATCGGCGATGAGACGCTCAGCTTGGCCCTTCACAATGGATTCAATTTCCTGACGCAACCCTTGGGCTGCCCCCGCCGCGGACGTAAAAAGCTTTGCAACATCATCAAGCAGCCGGTTGTCATACTGGGTCATTGTTGTTCTCCAATCCGGCGGCCACCTTACGCCCTTCCCGGAATTTTGTCAGCACGGACTGGCCCCCATCAACGCTTGCGACCACATGTCTCGATGCTCCCGAACACACGCACCTGTGGCTTGACATGAAACGCCCCACAGAGACACTTAGCAACCCCTTCCCGACTTCAGAAAGAGTGCCTGTGCCCTTCCCCGAAATAGACCCCGTTCTGATCCAAGTGGGCCCCATTGCGATCCGCTGGTACGCCCTCGCCTACATTGCAGGGCTGCTTTTCGGCTGGCGCTATCTGATGCGCCTCGCCGACACGCCAACTGTCTGGGGGGGCAAATCGCCCTTCACCCGCGAGCAGGCGGACGATCTTCTTCTCTGGGTTGCTCTAGGTGTGATCTTAGGCGGCCGCTTGGGCTATGTGCTTTTCTACAATCCGGCTTTCTACCTCTACAATCCAGGGGACATCATTGCTGTCTGGAATGGCGGCATGTCCTTTCATGGCGGCTTTCTCGGCGTCGTGCTGGCGATCTATCTGTTCGCCCGCAAGCACTCCATCCCCCTTTGGTCACTGGCAGATGGCGCCGCCGCCGTCGCGCCGATCGGTATCCTGTTTGGACGTCTTGCGAACTTCATCAACAGTGAGCTCTGGGGCAGAACGACCGACGTTGCATGGGGAGTTGTCTTCCCAAACGGCGGCCCACTGCCCCGGCATCCAAGTCAGCTTTACGAAGGACTGCTTGAAGGTGTGCTGCTTTTCATCGTCTTGAGATACCTCACCCACCACACAAACGCCCTGTCACGCCCGGGCTTTGTCGCTGGCGCCTTCTTCATCGGCTATGGCCTGTCGCGCATCTTTGTCGAATTCTTCCGCGAACCAGATGCGCATATCGGCTACCTGTTTGGTCCCGTGACTCAAGGCATGGTCCTGACAGTCCCCATGATCCTGGTAGGCGCAGGCATCATCTGGTGGGCCCAAACAAAGCTGCAGAAACTACCCTCTAAACCTGCGCGGAAAAAGAAGTAGCCCAGATCGACCGTGACCGCGCTTTCGCACCATATTGCCGACATAATCCAGCAAGAGGGGCCCATGCCGCTGAACAGGTTCATGGATCTGGCTCTCGCGCATCCAGATCATGGCTATTACCGCACCCGGGACCCGCTCGGCAGCAAAGGTGACTTCACGACCGCGCCAGAAATCTCTCAAATGTTCGGGGAGCTTCTCGGTCTCTGGTCTGTCGACATGTGGCAGAAGCTCGGCTCGCCTAAAACCTTCAATCTGGTCGAATTCGGACCAGGTCGCGGAACGCTCATGGCCGATGCCCTGCGCGCGGCAAAACTTCTTCCTGCCTTTGGCGACGCCGCCAATATCGTCTTTCTGGAAACAAGCCCCACCCTGCGCGCGGAGCAAAAAAAATATGTGCCCGGCGCCTCATGGATCGATACAGTTAATGCATTGCCGACTGGCCCCTGCCTCATCCTTGCCAATGAGTTTTTTGATGCCCTCCCAATCAGGCAGTTTCAAAAGACCGACAAAGGATGGCAGGAACGATACGTGGCGCTGCAATCAGCAGTCGATGACGACATACCTACATTTGAGTATTCCCTGGCTGACACACTCACCTCCGCCTCCACACTTGCCACCAGCGTTCGAGATGCACCTGAAGCCTCGATCGCCGAAATCTGCCCTCTCGCAGAAACGATCATGGAGCAAATGCGCGCCCACTTTGATGCAAATAGCGGCGCTGCCCTTATCATCGACTATGGATACGCGCACAGCACACCAGGAGACAGTTTTCAGGCGCTGAAGGATCACAAGTTCGTCGATCCACTCGCTGAACCTGGCGAGGCTGACCTTACCGCTCATGTCGACTTCGAAGCGCTCGCAAAACCCTTCAGCAAGGCAGCGTTTTACGGCCCCATAGAACAAGGGTCCTTCCTTGAAGCGCTCGGCATCCGCGCGCGCGCCACCGCTCTTGCCGCAAACGCCAACGAACAACAACGACACGAGATCACTTCAGCTCTGAAACGCTTGACGGAGAGAGACGCGATGGGCAGCCTCTTCAAAGTTATGGCCGTGACGTCACCCGGAATTCCCGTCCCCGCTGGCTTTCCCGCCTCCGCCAGCTTCTAAGTGCTGCCATACGTAAAGATTCGAGGTTTACGTTGATACAATCCGATGCACTGTCAGCGTTCCCCAACATCACCCACGGTTTTTTTACCCGCGAGGGCGGCATCTCCTCTGGCATCTATGAAGGCCGCAATTGTGGCTTGGGGTCAGATGACCTTCGGTCAAAAGTGATCGAAAATCGCGGACGAACCGCAGACGACCTCGGCGTTCCCCGCGACCATCTACTGACCGTTTATCAGGTTCACTCGCCAAACGTCATCGTCGCCGACAAACCCTGGGCAGCCGACGCAGCGCCTGAAGGAGATGCGCTTGTCACAGCAACCAGGGGCCTGGCACTTGGCATCCTGACGGCAGACTGCACGCCTATTCTCTTTGCTGATCCAGAAGCTGGTGTCATAGGCGCTGCCCATGCTGGGTGGAAAGGCGCCATTGGCGGTGTCCTGGAGGCAACCATCGATGCCATGACATCGTTGGGGGCAAAACCTGCGCAGATCAGCTGTTCCGTCGGCCCCACAATTTCGCAGGCGAACTATGAGGTCGGTCCTGAATTCCAGAAACAGTTTGTCGCGGAGGCCCCCGACAACAACATCTATTTCATTCCCAGCGCCCGTGAGAATCACTTCCAGTTCGACCTGTCACGGTTCGTGGCTGACCGTCTTGACAGGCTTGGCATCAACAGCATCGACAACATAAATCTGTGCACCTACGCCGATGCGACGCGATTCTTTTCCTATCGCCGGACAACTCATGCCGGAGAATCGGACTATGGGCGACAAATCTCCTCAATTGCCTTACGAGACGCATGACAGACTTTGGTGTGAAGGCATGGCCTTGCTACCCTTGTGCTGAAACGAATCGCTGGTATGAGACCGGCGATATGAGGGGAAGTCAGCGCCGTGGGCGACAAAGAGACCACGACAGCTATGCGGCGAATGAGCAGCAGCAAGCGCGCGCCACGTACAATATGGGCGCTAGGCGTTTATCTCACCAGCCTGCTTGTACTCTCGTCCTGCGGCGAGGACCGACCAGACGCAAACACTCTCGGCTTAAACGCACCGTCCGACACCTCTCTTATCACTGGATCAGTCCAGGGCCTACAGCGACGCGGTGTCTTCATTCAGCTACCTGCTGGCCTTCCAGATGAGTTGGCAAGCCAGCTCTTGGCACGCTTCCAGGAAGCAAGCATCGCCAATCAGCTGACCCTTGCACGCACTGGCACGGTGCCTGAATACACTGTCAAAGGTGTTGTGCGAGCTGGCGCATCGCGAAACGGCACCGCCGTTGTTGTGGTGTGGGAAGTAATTGGGCCAGACGGTAAACGCGTGAAGCGCATGACCGACGATGTGGTGATCCAGCGGCGCAATTCTGCCGACCCCGCCTTTTATGATCCCTGGGCGGTGGTGGATGAAGCGACGCTTGAGGAAATCGCAGACACCGCCGCGTTGGAGCTTGCCGGATGGGTGTCTGACCAGACATTGGGCGCAAGCCCCGACAGTGATCTCACAATAACAACAGCGAGCATTGGCGATACAGAACCCACAGGGGCTCAAGCGGCTCAAATCGCTGACACGTCACCAAGCGTCGACCTTTCGACCCCCTCACTTCTGCAATCAAGGCAGCCACACAGCACACCGACAGATCTCTCCGGGATCGCAGCCCGCAATGCAACTTTGAGCATTGCCGCTCCTGTCACTGCGCCGCCTCCCCAGGCAGCTCAAACACAGAACGCTCTACCGCCTGAAAGGGAAGAAGCAGTCACCCCCGTAGCAGCTTTGGAACCAGTCGCCAGCACCCCAAAACCAAGCCAAGCGCCGCAAGCCGCGGGGACCCGTGCGTTGTTCGATGTCGCAGTCGGAACCTCTCCTGGCGATGGCCGCCTGTCCCTTGCAGCCGCAGTGCAAGAGGCCCTGGTGAAGGCGGACCACAAAACCAAACAACAACAGGCATTCAGAGTTATTGGCAATGTTGCTCTGGAACCCGCCCGAGCGGGGACAGCGCCTGGCACCATAAGCGTCAACATTGAATGGACAGTGACCACCAAGGAGGGAACACCCTTGGGGCTCATCACCCAATCCAACCAGGTCGATGAAGACGCTTTGGCAGGTGCCTGGGGCGACATCGCCACCGCTGCTGGCACCGCTGCCGCAGAGGGAATATTGCAACTCATCAATGAACCAACACCTCAAGCGTGAGCCAAAATGAGCCAGATTGAGATTGTTGCCACAAGGACACGAATGTGCGGTTTACAGGCGACAACGAGCCTTGATACAACCCCGCCAGATGCAGCGCGGGTTCCGCAAACATCATTTCGAGCGTGAGGCCAATAAAGGGCTCACAACAGAGGAAAACAGATGAAACTGGTCGCAGGCAATTCAAACAGGGCTCTTGCCGAATCTATTGCCGCCTATCTCAACCTTCCCTTGACAAAATCGGTCGTTCGCCGGTTCGCCGACATGGAAGTTTTCGTGGAGATCCAGGAAAACGTGCGCGGCGAGGATGTGTTTGTCATCCAATCCACCTCTTTCCCGGCCAACGACCATCTGATGGAAACCCTCATCATCATCGACGCGCTGAAGCGGGCATCAGCAAACCGTATCACCGCCGTCATGCCCTACTTTGGCTATGCCCGGCAGGACCGCAAGCCAGGCCCCAGAACGCCGATTTCCGCCAAACTGGTTGCCAACATGGTCGCCACAGCCGGGGCCGACCGGGTTCTTACCGTGGATCTCCACGCAGGGCAGATTCAGGGCTTCTTCGACATTCCAACAGACAATCTCTTCGCAGCGCCGGTCATGACCCGGGATATTCAGGAAAATTACGAAGGCACGGATAATCTGATGATTATCTCGCCGGACGTTGGCGGCGTGGTCCGCGCACGAGCCCTCGCCAAACGCCTGAATGCAGACTTGGCGATTGTCGACAAACGGCGCGAACGGGCTGGGGAATCAGAAGTCATGAACATTATCGGGGATGTCACTGGGCGCCCCTGCATTCTCGTCGACGATATCGTCGATTCTGCCGGCACACTCTGCAATGCCGCCGAGGCGCTGCTCGCCCAGGGCGCGACCGAGGTTTCTGCCTACGTGACCCATGGAGTGCTCTCTGGCGGCGCTGTCGCCCGTGTGACAGCTTCTCAGCTTAAAGAGCTGGTCATCACCGACACCATCCAGGCAACCGAAGCCGTCCGCGTGAGCCACAATATCCGCATCACCTCGATTGCCCCTCTAGTGGGTGAGGCAATGCGTCGGACCGCCGAAAGCCGGTCTGTTTCAAGCCTCTTCGACTAAGATGGGCCCTCCCAGCGCCGTCACTAAGGTGTTGTTTTATGGGGGTTTCTGCGCTATCACGCCAACCGATCGCACTTCCACACCCCTGGAGGAGACTTGCGACGCCTAACTAGGGCCATAGGGCCCTGTTTTTATTGGAGAATTCGCAATGGCCGATAATACTCAACTTACGGCCCAAGCACGAGACCGGGCCGGCAAGGGGGTCGCCCGGGCACTTCGTCGCGAGGGACGTGTTCCAGCAGTCGTTTATGGTGACAAAAAGTCCCCTGACCTGATTTCGCTCTCACACAATGAAGTAACAAAGCTCTGGAACAGGGGCACATTCATGAGCTCCCTGCTCGACCTGGAAGTCGATGGCAAGACCCAACGGGTTATTCCGCGCGACGTACAGCTCGACCCGGTCAAGGACTTCGTGACCCATGTTGATTTCCTGCGTCTCGGCAAGGGCGCGACAATCGCAGTTGAAGTGCCGGTGAACTTCGTGAACGATGAAGAATCCCCAGGCATCAAGCGCGGCGGTATTCTGAATATTGTCCGCCACGAGGTGGAACTGAACTGCCCGGCAGAGTCGATCCCAGAATCAATCGAGGTTGATCTGACCGGCACTGACATCGGCGACTCGATCCATATCTCAGCGATCACACTGCCTGACGGTGTTACGCCCGCTATTACCGACCGTGACTTCACGGTTGCCACCATCGCCGCACCTGCAGCGCTTGTTTCTGACGAACAGGCCGCTGAAGAAGGCGAAGAAGGTGAAGACGGCGATGCAGCAGCTGAGGGCGAAGGTGGCGAAGGCGGTGAAAACAGCGAAGGCTGAACGCCCTCTTCCGGCCTTTAAGGAGCATGTCACATGATCCTATTGGTAGGCCAATGATCCTCTTAGTGGGACTCGGCAATCCGGGTGAAAAATACGCCCGTCAACGGCACAATATCGGCTTTATGGCGGTGGATGAGATCATCCGCCGCCATAGTTTTTCGCCGGAACGAAAGCGCTTTCAGGGGCTTATCTGCGAAGGCACCCTGGACGGCGTAAAAGCACTCGTCCTCAAACCACAGACCTATATGAACGAGAGCGGTCGCGCCGTTGGCGAAGCCATGCGCTTCTACAAGCTCACCCCGTCAGATGTTGTGGTGATGCACGACGAACTTGATCTGCCAGCGGCCAAGGTCCGCATCAAAACCGGCGGCGGTGCCGCCGGGAACAATGGCATCCGCTCCATCGCTTCTCATATCGGACCTGACTTCAGACGCCTTCGGATCGGCATTGGTCATCCAGGTGACCGCGCCCGCGTGAGCGGTCATGTGCTCGGTGATTTCGCCAAGGCCGACAAAGCCTGGCTTGAGCCCCTTCTCGACGCAATTGCCGAAGCAGCACCCCTTCTGGCGCAAGGCAAAGACTCAAGCTTTGCCAATAGGGTTCATCTGATTTTGAACCCGCCCCAACCCAAAAAGCCCAAACCTGAGAAACAGACCCGGCCTGAGAAACAGACACAGTCTGAAAAGCAGGCGCGCCAAACAAAACAAAAGGACACACCCGATGGGGTTTAAATGCGGCATTGTAGGCCTGCCGAACGTCGGCAAATCGACCCTGTTCAACGCGCTCACACAGACTGCGTCGGCACAGGCGGCAAACTATCCGTTCTGCACGATTGAGCCCAATGTCGGTGAAGTCGCCGTGCCGGACCCCCGCCTCGACAGCCTCGCCAGCATTGCTGAATCAAAAGAGATTATCCCCACCCGCCTCACCTTTGTCGACATTGCGGGCCTTGTAAAAGGCGCCTCCAAAGGCGAAGGGCTGGGCAATCAGTTTCTGGCAAACATCCGCGAAGTAGACGCCATCGCCTATGTGCTGCGCTGCTTCGAAGACGGCGACGTCACCCATGTGGAGGGCCGCATTGATCCTCTGGCAGACGCGGAGATTGTGGAGACCGAGCTGATGCTCGCGGATCTGGAAAGTCTGGAGAAGCGCCTGCCTGCGCTGGAAAAGAAAGCCAAAGGTCAGGACAAAGAAGCCAAAGAGACCATTGATCTTATCGGGCGAGCATTGGTGCAGCTCCGAGACGGCAAACCCGCCCGTTTCACAGAACGCACTGAAGAAGAAGAGAAAGCCTTTCGGGGCCTCAATCTCCTGACCTCAAAACCTGTACTCTATGTCTGCAATGTAGAAGAAGAGTCCGCAGGTACCGGGAATGATTTTTCCAAAACGGTTGAGGCTCGAGCAGCCGAAGAAGGCGCTGTGGCTGTCGTCATCTCTGCAAAGATCGAAGAAGAACTAGCCCAGCTGGATGCGGACGAGCGCACAGACTATCTCGAAGAGTTGGGACTTGCAGAAGCCGGCCTCGACCGCCTGATCCGCGCAGGTTATGACCTTCTCCACCTCATCACCTATTTCACTTGTGGACCGAAAGAAACCCGCGCCTGGACAATTACCGAAGGCACATTGGCCCCAGCGGCAGCGGGCGTGATCCATACCGACTTTGAAGCAGGCTTCATTCGGGCTGAAACCATCGCCTATGACGACTATGTAAGTCTGGGGGGCGAAACCCCCGCCAAAGACGCGGGCAAAATGCGTCTTGAAGGAAAAGAATATCTGGTTGCAGACGGCGACGTCATGCATTTCCGCTTCAACAACTAGGGAGTTTCCAGGACACAAACCCTCCTCTTTCCGCTGAGCGCACAGAGCGCTTCCAGGAAAGGTGCCAAATCTGACTTGGCAGGTTTTCCGTCCGGAAGCGCGACAAAAAATGATCTATTGGGAGGACGTGCCGGTCGGACATTCGTTCACAACCGCTGAACGCACCATCTCAAAAGAAGAAATCATCGAATTCGCGAGCGAATACGACCCTCAGGCCTTCCATCTTGACGAAGAGGCCGCCAAAGACTCCATCCTTGGCGGCCTCTGCGCAAGCGGCTGGCACAGCTGCGCCATCGCCATGCGCCTTGTCTATGACAGCTTCCATGTGAAAGCCGCAACGCAAGGCTCCCCCGGCATCAAGGAGTGTCGTTGGCGCCGCCCCCTCTATGCAGGCGAGACCGTCAAAGTCACCGTGAACTGCATCAACGCGCGTCCGTCCAAAAGCCGCCCCACCATGGGCCTCACCAATTGGACCTGGGAAATGACCAACCAGGCAGCCGAGACAATCATGACCACTGAAAGCTTGTTGATGATGGGACGGCGGCCCGCCGACAGTGCCGCGCCGGAGGCGACCTGATGGCCTGGTTTGAGGACATCGAAATCGGGCGCGTCATGGAGCTGGGGAGCCATACATTCACCAGCGACGACATCATTCGTTTCGCGAAAATGTACGATCCACAGCCGTTCCATACAGACCCGGAAGCCGCAAAAGACTCGCACTTTGGCGGGCTCGTGGCCGCAGGCTGGCACATTGCCGCCGTCTGGATGAAACTGATGATCGGGGCTCGAGAAACCGCCCCTAAAGATGAAAGCAAACCAGCGCCCAACGGGCGCCAAGCGCCCCAAGGCGGCCCCTCCCCCGGTTTCTTCGATCTTAGGTGGATCAAGCCGGTCCGCGCAGAGGACACCATCTCCTACCGCACCACGACGATCGAAAAAGTGGATCTCAAAAGCCGACCCAATCAAGGCATTATTCGCAGCCTGAACGAAGGCTTCAATCAGAACGGCGAGTTGGTATTCTCCTTTATCGGCCAAGGCCTGATTGAGCGCCGTGACCCCTATTCACCCGAGGAGACATCCCAATGAACCGCAAGGGCAAGATGATTGAGCTGATGGGAGATCAAGGCTTCACGCTTGGCGCCTATCTCGTCACACCGCAGGATGCAGGCGCACCATCAAATGGGCAGGGCCTTGTACTCATTCAGGAAATCTTTGGTGTCACTGACCACATCAAAGAACTCTGTGACGGATATGCGGAACGGGGCTTCACCGTCATCGCGCCGTCTATGTATGACCGCGGCGAAAAAGACTGGCAATCAGCCTATACCGGTGAGGGTTTTCAACGCTCAATTGAACTGGCACAGAAATTTGGTGGGCCAAACGCCCAAGGTGACATTCAAGCAGCCATCGACTTCCTGAAAGCGCAAGGAACCGGCACCGTTCACATCACGGGCTATTGCTATGGCGGATCTATGGCCTGGCTCGCAGCCTGCCGCTGTACCGGGCTCACATCTGCCGTCGGTTATTATGGGCGCTTGATCATGGACATGGAAGATGAAACACCCTCCGTCCCCACCATGCTTCATTTTGGTGACAAGGATGCTTCGATCCCGATCGATTGGGTCCGGTCCTTCAAGGACAAACGCCGCGACATCACAGTGCACATCTACGACGCCGACCACGGGTTCAACTCAGACCGCCGGGAACACTATTCCCAAGAGGCTGCGGACCTTGCGCTCACCCGAACACTGGACTGGTTCGCCAACGCTTCGTGAGCCAGAAGGCTTCATGATTTCGGGTAAAGGATCATCTGCGTGCACCGAAAAAGCGCAATGGTCTTACCCGAGGTCTCATTCTTTACCTCAACATCCCAGACATGCGTTGTCCGACCCTTATGCGCCGGCCGCGCAACGCCTGAAACAACCTCTCCTTCCCGAGCACTCCCCAGGAAATTGGTCTTCAGTTCAACGGTGGTGAAACTGGCACCTTTAGGCAGGTTCGGCGACATACCCGCCGCACACAGCCAATCTGCCAAGGTGATTACAACCGGTGCCCAGAGAAAGCCCGTTCCCGCGATCACAGGCTGCGTAACAGTGAGTTGTCCTTCCACGCGATCCGCATCGCAGTAGGTGAGCGACACACCCACATGTCCTGGATGTTTGTTGGCGGCGAATGCGTTCAGTCGTTCTACATAGTCATCAGCCATATTCGCTCTCCAAGCTTGAAGCCTAGAAGAAACCAGTCCGCCAAGGCGACCTATTTCTGCTGACCATATCCTTTGAACTTCTCAAGGACGCGCTGCATCTCGTCATCACTTAGCAACGGCACCGTGCCAAGCAAACGAGCGCGGCCATATTGTTCCGCGAGCGTCTCTACTTCGACGGCGAGATCATAGGCTTTTACGAGGTCCGCGCCGCAGGCGATCACCCCATGATGCGCAAGCAGACAGGCATTGCGGTCCTCAAGGGCCTCCACGGCAAGAGCTGCCAATTCTTCCGTTCCAAAGGTCGCGTAAGGGGCACACCTGATGTCTGTACCGCCCGCCGCCGCAACCATATAGTGGAAAGCAGGTATTCCTTCTTCCAGGCAGGCCAGCGCCGTTGCAGCATTTGAATGCGTATGAACAATGGCGTTCACGTCTTGTCTTGCAGCACAGATGGCTGCATGAAAATGCCATTCCGACGACGGCTTACGAGAACCTGGCGGCACGGACCCATCCAGCCCCATGGAGACAATGTCCGACACCACAAGTTCTTCATAAGCCATGCCGGTGGGAGTGATCAGAATACGATCACCGTCGCGAACAGACACATTGCCAGACCGTCCTGCAGACAGGCCGGATGTCGACATGGTCAAGGCTGTATCAATCACCGATTGTGCAAGTGCGCTCAAGGTCTCTTCTCCGGAAAAAGCGAGAGAAGCCCTTCACGTGAGGCCGCACAAATCCCTCTGTCGGTCACAAGAGATGTCACGAGACGAGCTGGAGTTACGTCAAAGGCAGGGTTGGCTGCATCGCTGCCCACCGCACTCACCTGGACCTCGTGAACCTGTCCATCGGTGGTTCGCCCCGAGACATGCGTCACCTCTCGCGCACTTCGTTCCTCAATGGGAATGTCCGCACCCCGGTCCAGTTCCCAATCAATTGTCGTATGGGGAAGTGCTACATAGAACGGCACATCATTATCAAACGCCGCAAGTGCTTTGAGGTAAGTCCCGATCTTGTTGCACACATCGCCATTGGCCGCCGTTCGGTCAGTGCCGACAATGCACAGATCCACTTGGGCCTTCTGGATCAGATGACCGCCCGCATTGTCGACGATCACCGTATGGGGAATGCCCTCCTGCCCCAATTCATAGGCCGTGAGTGCGGCGCCCTGATTGCGGGGACGGGTTTCATCGACCCAGACATGGAGGGGTACCCCCTGCTCCCGCGCCACATAAAGCGGCGCCGTCGCCGTACCCCAATCAATGGTTGCAAGCCACCCGGCATTGCAATGGGTCAGCATATTGACGGGCTTACCGCCATTTACTTCCGCAATGCCCTTGATCAGTGACGCGCCATGCTCACCAATCCGGCGGCTCACCTCAACATCAGCCTCAACGATCTCCGCTGCCTTTGCGTAAGCGGCTTCGGCACGCGTATGCGGCACATGGTGGCGCACGGCATCAGACACCTGGTCCAACGCCCATTTGAGGTTGATGGCCGTTGGCCGTGTCGCATGCAGGCGAGCATAGGCTTCCTTAAGTCCAGCGTCCGAGGGATCGTCGCGGAACGCCAGCGCCAGTCCAAAGGCGGCTGTCGCCCCGATTAGCGGCGCGCCGCGCACAGCCATGTCTTTGATGGCCCGGGCAGCATCGTTCAGGTCTCGCAAGACCGCGACCTCAAAAACATGTGGAAGGTTGCGTTGATCAATGATGGAGACGGTCCATCCATCCTCGTTCAGCCAGATGGTGCGCATATGTTTGCCGTCTATGCGCATCGCTTCTAGTCCCCTTCAAAGATACAGAGCGACAGAACTTCAATGTCATAGCCTTCAAGGCGGTCACGACCACCAAGCGCGGGCAGCTCGATCACAAAGCTCGCACCCAGCACATTGCCACCCGCTCGGCCAATCAACTTAACTGCAGCCTCAGCGGTCCCGCCTGTGGCGATCAGATCATCGACCAGCAGAATATTGGCCCCTTTGGTGACCGCGTCCGTGTGGATCTCTACAATGTCGGTGCCATATTCAAGCTCATATTCCTGGCCCATGGTTTCGGCAGGCAGCTTGCCTTTTTTACGAACGGGAATGAAGCCCTTGCCCAACTGATGAGCGACGGCCCCCCCAAGAATGAAGCCCCGCGCCTCAATGCCTGCAACCATATCAATGTTGGCACCAACATGAAGCTGAACCAATGCATCGACAGATTGCCGGAACCCCTGCGCATCAGACAGAAGCGTTGTGACATCGCGAAACTGAATGCCTGGCTTAGGGTAATCCGGAATGGTGCGAATATAGTCTTCGATTTTTTTCATTTTGTCTTTCTCCGAGCGCTTCCAGGAAAAGCGCCGAAACTTCCCGGCGGTTTTCAGTCAGGATACGCGCACCGTTACAACACGCGGCCGGCAACCGCATCAAGTTTAGCAAGCAGGTCAGGATCTCGTGCCTCAGGCCCTGTGATAATGGCCATCTCCAGCGCCTGATCATGTCCCTGCGGACAGGGCTTCCTATCTTTACCAGCGATAGAGCCGATCAACCCACGCAGCATCGCCCGCGACCTTTCCGCATTGTCCATCAAAATCTGAATGACCTGGGCCACATCCACATCTTCTTCGTGAGGATGCCAGCAGTCATAATCCGTCACCATCGCAACAGTGGCGTAACAGATCTCTGCTTCCCGGGCGAGCTTCGCCTCCGGCATGTTGGTCATGCCGATCACAGAACAACCCCAGGAACGGTAGAGCTCCGACTCAGCGCGCGACGAGAATTGCGGCCCCTCCATAGCAAGATAGGTCCCGCCGCGTGTGTGAGGGATGTCCTCGGCCGCACAGGCCGCTTCCAACAAGTCACCCAGGCGCGTATTCACCGGATCCGCCATAGAGACATGGGCGACGCATCCTTCGCCAAAGAAGCTCTTCTCTCGCGCAAACGTCCGGTCGATGAACTGATCCACGATCACAAAATGACCGGGTGGCAATTCTTCCTTGAGAGAGCCGACGGCTGACACAGAGACAATGTCCGTCACCCCGACCCGTTTCAGAACGTCAATGTTTGCGCGGTAATTGATCGAACTCGGACTGTGAACGTGCCCGCGTCCGTGACGCGGCAGAAAGACAAGCTGAACGCCATCAAGCTCGCCAAAGTGAAGCTCATCTGAGGCCTCACCCCAGGGGCTCTCCACCCGCTCCCAGCGCTCATTCTCAAGGCCCGGAAAGTCATAGACCCCACTTCCGCCCAATACACCTAAGATCGTTTTTGTCATTTTACCTCCGACCACGCTTATGGGAGCAGCCTAGAACATTTCCAGGAAAAGTGCCGAAACAGACTTGGGGTTTTCCGTCCGGAAATGCGGTGTAAAATGAAAAAGGGCCCCCGAAGCGGGAGCCCTAATCATGTCATGCCTATGCAATGTTTAGTGAGCGTCAGCCCAGACCTTGCGCATTGTGAAATACATAAGACCTGCAAAGACGGTCAGGAAGATCATGACCTGGAAGCCCAGACGGTGTCGTGCTTCACGGGTTGGCTCAGACGCCCACGTCAGGAACGTGGTCACGTCCTTGGCATACTGATCCACCGTCATCGGAGTACCGTCTTCATAGTCGACAATCTCATCCGACAGCGGGTTCGCCATAGCTAGCAGACGGCCGTAGAAGTAGGCGTTGTAACTCATGCCTGGAGGCACATCGAAACCGTCCGGCGCATCTTCATAGCCAGTCAGAAGGGAATAGATGTAGTTTTCCTCACCTGCACGAGCCTTGATGATCACCGACAGGTCAGGAGGCAAAGCACCGCCATTTGAGGCACGAGCCGCATTCTCATTCGCAAACGGTGCCGGAAAGGCATCGGCAGGAATGCGAGGCCGCTCGAACATGTCCCCGTAGTCATCAGGACCATCTTCAATCGTGTAGTCCGCTGCAATAGTCTTCACCTCATCTTCAGTGAATTCCGGACCACCAGGCTGCGCCAGGTTGCGGAACCTCATGAGGTCCATCGCGTGACAAGCTGCGCAGACTTCTGAATAGACCTTATAGCCACGCCGCAGCGCTGAACGGTCAAACGTCCCAAAGGGCGCTTCAAACGACCAGTCACGTTCCTTCAGCTCTTTAGCAGAAACGGCAGCCTTTGCGCCGCCCATCGTGAGGAACATTGTCCCAAGCACGATGATCGCGACTGCTCCCAGAAAGGGAACAACGCTACATGCGCGGGTAAAAATGCAAGGACGGCTCTCTGTTTCGTTCATTTGTGTGGTCATTATTCCGCCCCTTATCCGCGTGTCTCTGGAGACGCGGCCGCTTCAGACGAACCGCCCCCGCCGCTCAGCACCGATTGCGCAATGCTCTCCGGCAAAGGTTTCGTCTTCTCGACGAGGCCCAGGACCGGCAGGATGATGAGGAAATGAGCGAAGTAGTAAGCCGTCAGGATTTGAGCGGCAATCACATATCCACCTTCTGCCGGCTGTCCGCCGAGATAACCAAGCCCCAAACAAACGGCCACAAAAATCCAGAAGAACTGACGGAACAGTGGACGGAAGCGCGCCGAACGCACTTTCGATGTATCAAGCCACGGCAGCACAAACAGGATTGCAATCGATGCGAACATGGCGATCACACCACCAAGCTTGGAGTCGATTGGGCCAATGTCGAACGTGATGGCCCGCAGGATCGCATAGAACGGCAAGAGATACCATTCCGGTACAATATGTACCGGCGTAACCATCGGGTTCGCTTCAATGTAATTGTCTGCATGGCCCAGCGCATTCGGGTTGAAGAATACGAAATAGCCAAACAGCAGCAAGAAGAGCGACAGACCAAAAACGTCTTTGATTGTTGCATAAGGTGTGAACCGGACCGTGTCCTGGTCATCCTTCACTTCAATCCCAGTTGGATTGTTCTGACCCGTCACGTGCAGCGCCCATATGTGGAGCGCCACAACTCCTACAATCAGGAAGGGGACAAGGTAGTGAAGGGAAAAGAAACGGTTAAGTGTTGGGTTATCAATCGCGAACCCGCCCCAGAGCCATTCCCGCAATGGATCACCGATCAATGGGATCGCGCCAAACAGGTTGGTGATAACCGTTGCACCCCAGAAGCTCATCTGTCCCCAAGGAAGCACATAGCCCATAAAGGCAGAGGCCATCATCAGAAGGTAGATCAGCACACCCAGGATCCATAGCACCTCACGCGGCGCTTTGTAGGAGCCGTAATAGAGACTTCGGAACATATGGATGTAAACCGCAAGGAAGAACATGGAGGCGCCGTTCGCATGCACATAGCGAATGAGCCAGCCATAATTTACGTCCCGCATAATGTGTTCAACACTATCGAACGCCATGTTCGCATGCGGCGTGTAGTGCATTGCCAACACAATGCCTGTCACAATCTGGACCGCCAGGGCAAATGTCAGGATTGCCCCGAACGTCCACCAGTAGTTCAGATTTCGAGGCGTCGGATAGACGATAAAGGAGTCATACCCTAGACGCATAATCGGAAGACGATCATCCATCCATTTGGTAAAGCCATTAGATGGCTGATAAATGCTTTCACCACTCATGGTCTGAATCCCCTAGCCAATCTTGATTTTTTCGTCAGTGAGAAAGGTATATTCTGGCAAAATAAGGTTCAGCGGCGCCGGACCTTTGCGGATACGCCCTGCAGAGTCATAATGTGATCCATGGCAAGGACAGAACCAGCCATTGTAGTCACCCTTGTCATCCCCAACTTTTTGCCCCTTTGGAACACAGCCCAAGTGAGTGCAAATGCCGATTTGAATGAGCCACTCTTTCTTGATTACCCGCTCTTCATCGGTCTGCGGGTCTCTGAGTGTTGAAACGTCAACCGCCTCAGCTTCGGCGATTTCCTTAGCGGTACGATGGCGAATAAAGACGGGCTTACCGCGCCATTTGACGGTAACGGACTGTCCAACTTCAACATCCGAAATATCAGTTTCAATCGAAGAGAGAGCCAATGTAGACGCATCCGGGTTCATTTGGTCGATCAGCGGCCAGACTGCGCCAGCCACGCCAATTGCTGCAAAAGCGCCGGTGGCGACGTAAAGAAAATCGCGCCGTGTCGGCTCATCCGTGTCGGTGGTTGCCACGGTTGAGGTCTCCTTTGTTTAATGTACTACGCCAGCCCGTTTGACCATCGTCAGATGGCCAGGACCGACGCCCAAAACCGTAATTTGCGGGGCTTTGTCCCCTCGTCCCCGCATTGCCGCGTTTGTGGCATTCCACACATAAATTGTCCAGTCCTTGGGACTTTGAAGTGGCAGGATGACGCATGCGGCGATCTGTGCGACATCACCTAACGCATGCCATGGCTGTTTGAGGAAACCGTAAACGATGCGAATTGCCCTGTTTGAACCCGATATACCGCAGAATACTGGGAATATTCTGCGTTTGGGAGCCTGTCTGGGGGTTCCTGTGGATATTATCGAGCCCTGCGGTTTCCCGCTCTCAGACAGGGGCCTGAAACGGGCAGGATTGGACTACCTGACGATCGCGGCCATGCATCGCTTCGATTCGTGGGAGGCGTATCTGGAGAATCTCAAGCCCGAAACCCGCCTGATCCTCATGACCACAGCCTCTGCGGAGCCCTATCAGGACTTCGCATTTAAAAACGGCGATATCCTGCTCATGGGCCGGGAGAGCGCTGGCGTGCCGGACCATGTCCACAACCGCGCCGAGGCCCGCCTCTTTATCCCTATGGCGCCTGGTGCCAGGTCGCTGAATGTCTCATCAGCCTGCGCCATGGTCACAGGCGAAGCCTTAAGGCAGCTCAGCGCCTTCCCGGTCGTAGCCTAAAGAGCCCCCTACACAGCCTTGGAGTGCCTACCTGCCTCATTTGCGAGATAGGTATCAAAGGCAGCGGCAGCGACACGCACCAGCGGACGTCCCTCTTCCGTAACCACCAGACGGTCGCCTTGCAGTTCAACCAAACCATCATCCATGAGCGGTTCCAGACATTTCAGTTCTCTTTGATAATGGTCGCGCCCACCGGCAAGGTCGGCCCGCAGCGTGCACATAAGATCATTGATAATGTCCCGCCGCTCTCGGTCATCTTCACTTAAAGATCGTCCCTTAACGATGGGCAGATGCCCCGCCTGCACGGCGTCTTTGTAGGAAGCAAGCGACGGTTGGTTCTGCACATAGCCTTGCGGCAAGGACCCGATTGAAGATGCCCCAAGCCCGATCAGTGTTTCCGCATCATCGCTTGTATAGCCCTGGAAATTCCGCTGCACGCCCTCACCCGCCAGCGGGTCCCCAGGGAGCGCAAAATGATCAAACCCAACGGCAACATAGCCGAGCGCAATCAAGCGCGCGCGAGCCGCCTCAAACTGCGCGAAACGCGCTTCAACATCTGGCAGCGCCGCTTCATCAATCATTTTCTGATGGCTCTTCATCCACGGCACATGGGCATAGCCAAAAAGCGCCACCCGTTGCGGTTCCAAAGAGACCGCAAGATCAACCTGATCCATCACAGTATCAACGGTTTGATGCGGCAGCCCATACATGAGATCCATATTAATCGCCCAGATCCCCGCGTCCTGAAGCCAGCCTACCACGCGGGCGGTCATGTCATAGGGCTGGATACGGTTGATGGCTTCTTGAACGCGCTCATCAAAATCCTGCACACCAATACTGACCCGGCTGACACCAGCATCAGCCAAAGCCTGCACATAACTTTCTGTCGCCGTGCGAGGATCGAGTTCCACCGCCAGCTCCACATCATCGCTGAGATCAAAGTGAGTTTTCAGCACCTCCACCATGCGCGCCCAATCATCCGGCGTCAGCATAGTAGGGCTGCCCCCACCCCAATGAACATGAGCAACGGGAAAGCGGGTCGGCAACGCCTCCGCAAGGAGCGCAATTTCCTTCAGAACATGATCGACGTAAGACGCGACCGGGTCATAGCGCGCCACAATCTTGGTGTTGCACCCGCAGAACCAGCACATCGCCGCACAAAAAGGCACGTGAATGTAGAGCGATAGGGGATTGGAGGGATCGAGCTCCGCCAGCCACGCGCGATACACATCCTCTCCCACGCTGTCTGAAAAATGAGGGGCTGTGGGATAGCTCGTGTAGCGCGGCACCGGCCGGTCATACTTAAGAGCAAGAGAAAGCGAAGAACGGGTCATGAGATACTTCAGTTTTGGGCCACACCAGCATATTGTGCGCCAACCTAAACATCGCACGCCCGTCCGCGCCTTGACCCAAATCATGGGGCCAAATATGGAAAACGGTGCGCCAAAACCACAGAGTGAATATGGATATCGACGCCGCAAAGACCAAAACCGAAACCTGGTTCCAATCGCTTCGTGACGAAATCTGCGCGTCCTACGAACAGCTCGAAGACGAACTGACGGGCATGTTGGCCGATCAGCCAGCCGGTCGTTTTGAGCGCACCCCCTGGAACCGGGGCGATGCAAACGAAGAAAAAGGCGGCGGCGTCATGTCGGTCATGAAAGGCCGCGTCTTTGAGAAAGTGGGCGTCCACACCTCCTCCGTGTTTGGTGAATTCTCCGAAGAGTTTCGCGCCCAGATACCCGGCGCAGACGAAGACCCTCGTTTCTGGGCAAGCGGCATCTCACTCATTGCCCACCCGCAAAACCCCAACGTGCCCGCTGTGCATATGAACACCCGCATGATCGTCACGACGAAATGGTGGTTTGGCGGCGGTGCGGACCTAACGCCTGTGCTCGACCGAAACCGCACCCAGGAACACAAAGACACGGTGGATTTTCATGCCGCCATGCAGGCACCCTGCGACGCTCATGGAGAAGATTTCTACGCGCGCTTCAAGAAATGGTGTGACGAATATTTCTACCTGACCCACCGTGATGAGCCCCGCGGTATTGGCGGCATCTTCTATGATCGCCACAATACCGGCGACTGGGATAAGGATTTCGCATTCACCCAGGATGTCGGCCGCGCCTTCCGCGACATTTACCCAACACTTGTCCGTCGTCACATCGATGAGCCCTGGACAGAGGCAGACCGGGAAGAACAGCTCATCCGGCGCGGGCGCTATGTGGAATTCAATCTACTTTATGACAGAGGTACAACGTTCGGTCTCAAGACCGGCGGTAATGTGGACTCAATCCTGTCCTCTATGCCACCGGAAGTGAAATGGCCTTGAGGCTAGTTGCCTAACGCTGTATGCGAACAGCATCCACGTCAGCGATAAGCTGCTCGACCACCTTATCGCCCTCCCCTTCTGCACAATGAGTTCCCGCAAAGCGCTGCGTTGTCGCCAGACGGGTGTAAGAACCACGTTGGTGAGGCCCAGTATTAATAAGAAACGCAACACACGTGCTGAGCTGATAAGGAACTACACCGTAAATGCCGGGTCCCTGAGAAAAAGATCGCTTGCGAACGTCCAGATCGCTCTGGTCGGCGTCCGAATACTCAGCAAGCCAGCTCTCATCAAACCAACGTTCATAGGTGACGCGATCCTGCATCTTGAACGCAAATTCACTGGCACCGCTATTATGGTGCTCCAGGTGACCTGTTGATGTCCGTACGATATGTACAGTAAAGACCCCCAGTTCTCTTGTTTCAAACGAAACCGGGTAGATGCTGCTTTCGCTCACATCAAATACATCACCATCAGCGGCAATTGCGAACGAACCGCCGAGGAAAAAAAACGCCGCGACGCTTATCAATCTCAAAATCCCCATGCGGAATGCTTGCATAGAGCCCAAAAGAAAACAATGGTTTCATTAGACGCGACATCAAAAATGCGCGGCATAGCCGCCATCCACAAAGAGCACATGGCCGGTAACATAAGACGCGGCCTCTGACGCGAGGAACACGGCCGCGCCGCCAATCTCTTCTGGACGCGCCCAGCGGCCAAGGCTGGTGCGTTGTTCAAGCCACGTATCGATAGACGGATCGGACGTCAGTTCCTCATTGCGTTCCGTCGCAAAGAAACCCGGTGCAATGGCGTTCACCGTGATCTGCCGCTCGCCGAGTTCCGCCGCCAATGCTCGAGTCAAAGACTCAAGTCCACCTTTGGCAATCGTGTAAGGCGTGTCGCCCTTATTCGACAGCGGTCCAGCAATCGACGTGATGTTGATGATACGCCCGCCTGCGCCCATAAGCGCTGCGGCGCGGCGCGACAGATCAAAAGGCGCCACAAGATTTACATTGAGCATGGTGCGCACGTCGTCGAGAGAATGCTCATCAAGCGCACAACGATCACGTAGCCCCACATTGTTCACGAGAAAATCAAGGCCGCCCTCGCGAAGCGCATCAAACGCTGACGCGACAGCCACTTCGTCCGCGACATCAAACACCAGAGGTTGCACGTCACCTTCAGCACGGAGCTTGTCTGCAGCAGCCTCTGCCCGAGACGCATCGCGCCCGTTCAGCAGAATCCGCGCACCCGCTTGGGCAAGCGCTTTCGCGATCTCAAACCCAAGCCCCTGCGTAGCGCCCGTGACGAGCGCGGTTTTCCCCGCAAGCGTGAATGGCGAGGCACCGTACACTGTTCAATACACCGTCGCCTGCACAACAGCCTTCAACCGTTCAATGATCGAAAATTCATCTTCGATGAACCCGGCATCGACCCACCATTCTTCCACTTCTTTGTAGACGCGGCCCATCTCCGGGCCTTCGGGCACGCCTGCGGCTTTCATCATGGAACCGTCGAGAACAAATTTAGGCCGTTCCCAACTGTCGGCTATGGCGAGCAAGGCCCGCCACTGCATCGCATTGGCACCCTTCTTATCCGTCGCCCAGCCAAGCATGACACGGTCTTTAAAACACTGCACGCCCATGAGGTAGAGCGCTTTGTGCACCTCGCGCACTGAGAGATAGCAGACGATTTTCGTCTCATCGATCTGCATGTCTTTGATGCGGCGCTGATCTTTCTTCGACAGCTTCAAGCGGGTCCCCAGTGCGTCGACGCCATCCGCATCCAACTCCAGCGCACTAGAAAGCCGCAGCACAGGATCAGAGGTAAAGAGCTGGTTGGCTTCGATATCCACCACCGCCTCTAGCCGATCAAGACGTGTTGCCTCCGGCAGAACCAGCGGGAGGATACCTGTCGCCGCCATCTGACGCAGCGCGTCACCGGCTTCATCCGCACCAAGCAGTTTCAGCAGCTCCGCCTGCACCCGTTCCGCCGACAGCTGTTTTAAGCCTTCAGCCTCCTCCGCACAGGCTTTCAGACCCGCAGCGTCCGGGTCATCGGATCCGTAGTGCGCATGAAAGCGAAAGAAACGCAGGATGCGCAGATAGTCTTCGCGGATACGGTCATGCGGGTCGCCGATAAAGCGCACTAGGCGCGCGTCAAGGTCAGCGCGGCCGTCCAGTGGGTCGTGAACAGTGCCGTCAATATCCGCGTAAAGCGCGTTCATGGTGAAGTCGCGACGTTTCGCATCTTCCACCCAGTCCTGCGTGAACGCGACGTCTGCGCGCCGACCATCCGTCGCCACATCCACCCGAAGCGTCGTCACTTCAAAATGCTTACCGGCCAACACCGCCGTGACGGTGCCGTGATCAAATCCGGTCGGCACAACTTTCACGCCCACGGCTTCGAGAAGTTTTGTCGCCTCAGCCGGGGCGTGAACCGTCGCAATGTCCACATCGCTCACAGGTTCCATCAGAAGTGCATTGCGCACACATCCGCCAACAAACCGAGCATGGCCCTCATCGCCACCAAGCGCCTTCATCACCGTTTGCGTGGTTGCATTCTTCAACCAGTCATGGACAGCGAGTTCACCCCGCTTTTGTTCACTCATTGTCTGCTCCCAAATCCAGTCCCCGGGCCTTACTCGACCGTACCTGATTGAATTTCGCCGTCGATCAATCGCGCAGGCTCATAGTCCGTGCCTGCTGTATTGGCCGTGTAAATGCCGGCAACGACCATGCTCCCAACCCCAAGGGCCAATCCGGCGACAATCAGCCAGCCAAACGGGGCTTCACTCCATTTGAGGTCTGGACGATCCTCGGCCTTGCGGGAAATGAGGATAAAGACCCAATAGGTCGCAAAAGGCAAAAGGAAGAAAAGGAAGTTGATAAAGAAGCGCGCCATCAAGCTTAAATCCCATCATGCAATCTGTCGTGCAAGTTCCGGATCATACCGGCTGTTGCCCCCCATATATAGTGACCCTGATAAGGCATTGCATAATATGCCCGGCGTTTGCCGCGCCAAAAGACACTATGACGTTCATGGTTATCGTCATTCATAAGAAAGCTGAGCGGCACTTCGAATATTTCGGCCACTTCGCCCGGCTCCGCCGTCAAGGAAAAACCCGGACGCACGAAAGAGATCACCGGCAGAATCCGAAACCCGGTGCCCGTCTCATAAGGGTTCAGGAACCCGGCAACATCCACAAAGGAACGATCAAGTCCCACCTCTTCTTCCGCTTCACGCAGCGCCCCATCGACGGGCGTTTCTCCCGGCTCAACTTTGCCGCCCGGAAAAGCCACCTGTCCGGAATGGGAGTTAAGATGATCGGCCCGTCGGGTGAGCAGCAGCGTCGGACCTGCATCATGTTCAATGATCGGCACCAGCACAGCCGCCAACCGAAGGTCTGGCCGGTCTTTGGGATCAACCCAATCGTCCGGATTTAAGTCCTTGTCGCCCCGCACACCGGCGCCTGTTGGTTCCAGAATGCGATCCAGCGACGGCAGCTCTATATCAATGCTGGCAAGAATGCGTGCTTTGTAATCTTCCATGAACCTCAGGCCACCAACTCGCCCGCAGGCATGAATTTGTAAAAGTCGCCCGAACTCCAGACGCCGAACCAGCGCGCACCGTCTATCTCTTCTTCGACGCCGAGTTCGACGAGATCATAAAACACCGCCCGGTTGATGAGCGCTTCGAGCTGAGCTCGAACCAGCACGTAAGGTGCTGGTTCACCTGTCGCTTTATCGACTTCAAACC
Organism: Parvibaculum sp.; assembly: GCA_002695905.1. GTDB lineage: Bacteria > Pseudomonadota > Alphaproteobacteria > Parvibaculales > Parvibaculaceae > Mf105b01. Next base: position 23,293 of record NZQM01000119.1, on the reverse strand, counting down.
GCATGGGGTGCTCTGCATCCACGGTCACACTGTCACCGACGCTTGTTTCAAAGGAGAGCACTTGAGACTGACCTTCACCTTCCACGGACATCGCCACCGCCAAAAAGGGGACATCATCGACCGTGATCCCGATCTTCTCGACAGGGGTAATGAGGAAATAATCATCCTCATCTTTTCGCAAAACTGTCGAGAAAAGTTGCACCAACCGTTGGCGTCCTATGGGTGAGCCGAGATAATGCCAGGTCCCATCCCGCTTGATCCGCATGTCGAGATCGCCGCAGAATGGCGGGTTCCATAGGTGAACCGGTGGCAGGCCCCGTGCCTTTTCCCCCGCGGCTTGCGCGGCACCTAGGCCTTTGAGAACCTCAGTAGGCGCCCGTGCTGACGTCTCAGCAGCCCCCCCATTTCCCGTTTTTTCGCTCTCAGACATCAAAATCCGCTTTCTCACAACCTTGTCATATCCCCGAAAGTATCCTCGGGACCGAAAGCCGGGCCATAATGGCCGAATTGGCGGTCACAAAGGGGACACGAGTCCCGCTACACTGGCCAAACGAGGACAAAAAACCACCGATTCCCCCGTGCCGGGCCTTATTCCCGTCTCACGCAACCATATATGTAGGGCAATGCAGACACTCAGTGAAGAAGGCGGCGACGTCGTCAAAGAAATTGAAGCCGCCGGTGAGAAGATCGCCCGGGCGAAATCCGCCATTGGCGAGATCATCTATGGGCAGGAACCCGTCGTGGACCAGACGCTCATAACCGTATTGGCCGGCGGGCACGCCCTTCTAGTAGGTGTACCAGGCCTCGCAAAAACCCTGCTCGTCCACACCATGGGAACGGTTTTGGGGCTGGACGATAAGCGCGTTCAATTCACACCGGATCTCATGCCCGCAGATATTGTGGGCTCAGAAGTGTTGGAAGAAAGCGAGGGCGGCAAGCGAAGCTTTCGCTTCATCCCCGGCCCTGTTTTCTGCCAACTTCTCATGGCCGACGAGATTAACCGAGCCAGCCCCCGCACCCAATCAGCCCTTTTGCAGGCCATGCAGGAACATCACGTGACCGTTGCTGGACAGCGCCACGAGCTGCCACGCCCCTTCCATGTACTGGCAACCCAAAACCCGCTAGAGCAGGAAGGCACTTATCCGTTGCCCGAAGCCCAGCTCGACCGGTTTTTGATGGAGATCGACGTCCGCTATCCTGACCTGGAAGCCGAGCGCCGCATGCTGCTCGCAACCACAGGGTCAGATGAAGCGACAGCCACGCAGGTTCTGACGGCCGACGAATTGCAGCAGATCCAGCGTCTTGTCCGCCGTATTCCCGTCGGCGATCAAGTCGTCGATGCCATCCTGGAACTTGTCAGAAGCGCCCGCCCCCACGAAGGCGACGTCGCCGAAGTGACTGAGCATGTCGCCTGGGGCCCCGGCCCTCGCGCGAGCCAGGCACTGATGCTCACCGTGCGGGTACGAGCCCTGATGGATGGCCGCTTTGCACCGTCCATCGATGACATCGTCGCCCTTGCAGAACCTGTGTTGCGCCATCGTATGGCCCTGACATTTGCAGCCCGTGCGGAAGGCGTCACCGTTGCCGGAGTGATTAACCGCCTGACGAAACGGCTCGGGTAAAGCGCCTTATGGCCAACAAATCGACCAGCCCCGGTGGCACGACCACTTTTGCTGAAGCCCAGTCTCTTGCGGCCACTCTGCCGCCATTGATGGCCGAGGCAGAGCGTGTCGCGAATACGATCGAGCAAGGCATACATGGACGCAGACGCACTGGACCTGGCGAAAGCTTCTGGCAGTACCGACGCTATGACGTCGGCGACACAGCCAACGCCGTCGACTGGCGGCAGTCAGCCCGGTCCCAGCATCTTTTCGTTCGAGAGAATGAGTGGGATGCTTCCCAGAGCGTGTGGCTTTGGTGCGATAAATCCGCTTCCATGTCTTATCGGTCTGATTTTGCGCCTTGTCTCAAGCGAGATCGTGCCCTCGTCTTGGGACTGGCACTTGCCAGTCTGCTGACTCGGGCGGGAGAGCGGGTTGCAGCTCTCGGACAAGACGGCATGCCGACCAGCGGTCGCACAGGACTTAATCAGTTGAGCAATCATTGGCTGAGCAAACGGCCTCAGACGAGCGCGCAATCTGGCCTGCCACCCCTTCAGGATCTGCCGCGATATGCCACGATGGTGTTGATCGGAGATTTCCTTGATCCAACAGAAGAGCTTTCGCAGCGGGTCAGAAAGCTCGCCTCTTCCGGGGCGACTGGCCATCTTGTGCAGGTTCTGGACCCGGCCGAGACCGACCTCCCCTTTGAGGGACGCACCGAGTTCGAAGGGATTGAAGAAGATCTGAAACTCCTGGTGAGCCGGGCAGAGACCATTCGCACTGCCTACCAAGATCGGCTTGGCAACCACCAGGCAGCCTTGCAGGACATGGCGCGATCCATCAACTGGTCATTTGCCACACACCGGACAGACCATTCAGCGACCAGCGCTCTATTGTCACTCTATGGGGTCATTTCAGGCGCGCCTGACGCTATTGAGATGGCGAGGTCCTGATGCTCTCACTTGGTCCCCTCGCTTTTGCAGCTCCCTGGGCCTTGATCGGCCTGTTGAGCCTGCCCGTCATCTGGTGGCTGCTGCGTGCAACACCGCCAGCGCCACAGCGAGTGCGGTTTCCAGCGATCCGCCTTCTTCTGGGACTTGTGCCGGAAACGGAAAGCCCTGCGCATACGCCGCTCTGGCTGCTTCTTCTAAGGCTGACATTGGCGGCACTTATCATTATCGCGCTTAGCTCACCTCTTTGGCGACCAGCCGAACGCATCGCCGGATCAGGTCCTCTCCTGATCATCATCGATAATGGCTGGAGTTCAGCCGCTGATTGGTCACAGCGCCAGGCCCTCGCAGCTAGCCTCATTACTCAGGGAGCCCGCGACAATCGCCGGGTCGCCATTACCGGCTCTGCGCCTGAAGCTATTCCCGAAGCACTTGCCTTCGAAGGGTCATCAGAGGCGGAAAGCCGCCTAGGCGCCCTGCAACCCGAGCCTCTTGATGTGGATCGCTCAGCACTGATCGGGAAGCTTCAAGCCCTCACTGAAAAACCCAGTCAGGCCATCTGGATCTCCGATGGCCTGGAAGACGGTGAGGCGGACGCTCTTGCAACCTACCTGGCCTCACTCAATACAGACATTGAGCTCATCGAACCGCTGGCAAGCGACCAGGTTCTCGCCCTCCTTCCACCTGCCACTGGAACGGGCACGGTCACAGTACCAGTCATTCGAGCGAATGAGGCGGCGCTTCACCAGGGAGACATTACGGCTTTTGCAGCCGATGGCCGTCCGCTCGGACGCGCGCCCTTTTCATTTCCAAACAATGAGCTGCGTACTGAAACCGTTTTCAACCTTCCGTTGGAGCTTCGAAATGAAATCTCGCGCATCTCTTTGAGCAGCAACGCCACAGCCGGAAGCACAGTTCTATTGGATGAGCGTTGGCGACGGCGCACCCTCGGCATGGTGTCGGGCACAGCAAAAGACCAACCGCTTCTCTCTGACCTCCATTATTTGGAACGGGCGCTTGAACCCTTTGTCGACATCCGCACCCCCTCTAGCGAAGAGGAAGAAGTAAGCCCTGTTGCGCAATTGTTGGCGGCACCGCTCTCTGTATTGCTTCTGGCAGATCTTGGACGCCTGTCTCCACCGGATGTAGAGATCACGTCGGAGTGGATTAAGGACGGCGGTGTGCTGGTCCGCTTTGCCGGCCCCCGTCTTGCCGCGCAAGCCGATCCGCTCATACCCGTGCCGTTGCGATCTGGAGGACGCGAACTCGGCGGCGCGCTTTCCTGGACAGAACCCCAGACACTTGCGCCATTCGCTGCAGACAGTCCCTTTTCAGGGATCGCGGTCCCAGATGACGTCACTGTTAAACGACAGGTTCTCGCCGACCCGCGCGGCAACCTGACAGGCCGCGTCTGGGCGCAGTTGAAAGATGGCACCCCTCTTGTCACCGCCCGCGCAGAAGGAGACGGATGGATCGTGCTCTTTCATGTCACCGCAAATGCAGAATGGTCCAATCTGGCCCTGTCCGGACTCTACGTGGACATGCTCCGTCGCCTCGTTGACCTTGCGCAGGGAACAGCTATCGCGCAGGACACAAGCACCGGTGCTACACTGGCACCCCGCACCATGCTTGACGCCTATGGCAACTTCACAACGCCACCGCCCTGGACAACACCACTCTCGCGAGCTGACTTCGCTACACTAGAACCAACACCCACACACCCACCTGGCCTTTATGGTGATGCCGGGTCTGCACGCGCACTCAACCTCACCAACGCCGAAACAGTGCTCACCCCATTACCTGAGCTCGAGACTGTGACCACGAGGCGGACATTCGCGCGTGGCAACGAACTGGACCTTAAAGCCCCCATCTTCGTCATCGCGCTTCTCATGCTTCTGGCAGACGGCGTTGCAGCGCTGCTGTTGAGTGGCAAACTTTCACGGCAGAAATTTTCCAAAGCCCAGTCCGCTGCGTTGGGCATAGCGGCCCTCCTGCTCATCGCTACCCCGGGCACACCCGAAGCTGCAGAGAGCGATGAAGCAGCCCTCGCCGCGGTCCTTGAAACCCATCTTGCCTATGTCTTGACCGGAGACAGCGAGTTGGATGAGCTAAGCCGTGCAGGCCTCACCGGATTAAGCGATGCGCTGCGCCGACGCACTGCACTGGAGCCTGGCGCACCGATCGGTGTCAACATTGAGCGGGACGAGCTTGCTTTCTTCCCCCTTCTATATTGGCCCATCAGCGAGTTTCAATCAGACGTATCACCAGCCGGGCTCGCGCGAATTGAGACCTATATGCGTCAGGGTGGGACGATCCTGTTCGACACACGCGATCAGGACCGCACCATTCAGGGCCTCACCACCAGATCGAGCCAGGCATTGCGCGACCTTCTGGAACAGCTCGACATTCCGCCACTGGAGCCCGTGCCAGATACCCACGTGCTCACAAAAGCCTTCTATCTGTTGGCCGACTTTCCCGGTCGCTGGGATGGGGGACATCTTTGGATTGAACGCGCCCGAGCAGGCGACGGCGCAACCTCCACAAGCAATGATGGGGTCTCCGCCATACTCATTGGGTCAAATGACTATGCAGGGGCCTGGGCCCGCGATGCATCAGGGCGCGCGCTCTACGCTGCTGTCCCCGGCGGCGAACGGCAACGAGAAATTGCCACACGGACCGGCGTGAACATCGTCATGTACGCCCTGACGGGCAACTACAAAGCAGATCAGGTTCACCTGCCGGCCCTCCTAGAACGGTTGGGGCAATGACATGAACTGGAGTCTTGTCACAGATCCGCTTATTGCACCCATATGGCTTACAGCCCTCGGGGTTCTAGCGCTCGCCGCTATCCTGGGGGCAGCCTGGCTGCGAGCACCGGGTACTATCTATCGCACGGCCGCCTTCGCCGTCTTACTGGCCCTCCTCGCCAATCCGACGTTGCGAGAGGAAGACCGTGAACCAATTGACGATGTAGCCGTGGTCCTCATTGACCATAGCGCCAGCATGAAACTTGGGGAGAGATCAGAAACACGCGACACCGCGGTGAACCGCTTAAAGAGCCAATTGGATCTGATTGCAGATCTCGATGTGCGCATTGTGGAAAGCGACAAAGCAGCAAAAGACGGAGGCACCGCCCTCTTCGGCGCCCTCGACAGCGCCATCGCAGATGTCCCCCGAGAACGGCTTGCAGGTGTCCTTGTTGTGAGCGATGGGCAAGTGCACGACACCCCCACCAGTCTCGCAGCACTGGGCATAGATGCGCCCTTGCATGGTATCCTCGTCGGAGACCCAAATGCGGCGGATCGAAAGCTCATTGTTGAGGAAGCAACCCGGTTCGGTATTGTTGGCGAGCCGATCACTATCCGTTTTCGCGTGGATGAGGAAGGCAGTGACCAAGCCCGCCCCGTGAGCGTGGACATACGGCTAAACGGCGAACGCGTTAATCAACTAAGTGTCAAACCCGGCGAGGAAACGACGACCGCGCTGGCTCTTCCCCACGGCGGTGAGAATGTGGTGGAGATCACCGCGGCAACATTGCCCAACGAACTCACAGCTCAGAACAACAAAGTCACATTGGTCTTAACCGGCATTCGTGACCGATTGCGGGTGCTCCTGGTCTCTGGTGAACCCCATGCCGGCGAGCGAACCTGGCGAAATCTCCTTAAAGCCGATCCATCCGTCGACCTTGTGCACTTCACCATTCTGCGGCCACCTGAAAAGCAGGACGGCACGCCAATCACAGAACTATCGCTTATCGCTTTTCCAACCCGCGAGCTCTTTTCCGCGAAGCTGGACGAGTTTGATCTCATTATATTTGATCGCTACCGCCGTCGCGGCGTGCTGCCCATCGTCTATCTCGGAAATGTTGCTCGCTACGTGGAAAATGGGGGCGCCGTGCTGGCTGCGGCAGGCCCCGCGTTTGCCTCCCCCTTCTCCATCTATCGCACACCCTTAGCGGGTATTCTTCCAGCACAACCAACGGGACAGATTGTCGAGGAAGGCTTCAGAGCCACCCTAACCGAAGAGGGAAGCCGACATCCCGTCACTGCCGCCCTTCCAGGCAGTGAAACAAGCCCGCCGAGCTGGGGCCGCTGGTTTCGCCTGATTGAAGCAGCACAAACTTCCGGACGCGCCGTTATGGAAGGCCCTGAAGGGCGCCCGCTTATGGTTCTCGACACAGTGGGTGAAGGCCGGGTTGCCCAACTCTTGTCAGACCATGCATGGCTCTGGGCACGCGGTTTTGAAGGCGGTGGCCCTCAGGCAGAGATGCTGCGGCGTCTGGCACACTGGCTCATGAAAGAACCTGACCTGGAAGAAGAACGACTTCTGGCAACCGGCAATGATGGGAGCCTGACCATTGAGCGGCGGACCATGGCGTCTGAGGCAGACCAGGTCACTGTGACCCTCCCATCAGGAACGACGGAGACGCTCACCTTATCAGAGACCGCTCCAGGCCGATTTACCGGAAGCATCGCTACCGAAGAAATTGGCCTTCATCAGGTGGCTGATTCCACATTGCAGGCAGTTGCCGCGGTAGGCGCCGCAAACCCTCGCGAATTTAAAGACGTGCGCTCAACACAAGAACCTCTTCGACCCCTGATTACCGAGAGCGGCGGCGGGACCTTCTGGGTCGACAAGTTGGGCGAAGCGCCCACATTGCGCAGCGTGCGACCAGGACGTGACGCAGCAGGTGACGCATGGGCAGGCTTGCGCCGTAATGGCGGGTATGTACTAAAAGCGGTGACACAGGTGCCACTGCTCTCCCCATTGATTGCCCTGCCCCTAATGATCGGCTTTCTGCTTCTTGGCTGGCGGCGCGAAAGCAAATAGCCATTCCACTCAGGCGCCTTTCTCAACCATCCCCGAGACAGCCTGGAACCCACCAGGCTCAAGCTCACAGTAAAGCAGACGACTCTTATCGACCGGCCCGGGTAAGGTGATTTTGCCGGGCGGTACCTGCTTAAAACCCACCTTCGCGTAATAGGACGCATCCCCGACCAGTATGACAAACTGATGTCCTTCGGCACGCGCCACGTCGAGTGCAGTCCGCATGAGTTCCAGGCCTCCCCCTTGCCCCCGCACCGAAGGGTCCATCGCAAGAGGACCAAGCAGCAATCCATTCGCGCCACCAATCACCAGGGGAGAAAACCGAATGCTGCCGACCATTCGCGATACACCCTCAATTTCAGCAAAAGCCACAAAACTCAACGATGCCACTGGCGGAACGCCTTCGCGCATCCGGTAGGCGGTCTTGGCAAAGCGCCCTGGACCAAAACTCAAATCGTGCAGAGCTTCAATATCGGCTTCATGCGCCGGAATTTCCGGAAGGATGTCGAACACCATGGGAGTAATCTTTCGAAACGGCAATAGGACAGCAAGCTATTGAGCGGCGCTTGTCTGGACTTGTCTTCAGCCGTTTAGAAGCAGGCAGGCACGCGCACGCAAAGATCGAGGGATTTGGTCCCTCGCTCGGTACGTCGTCGCAAATGGGCTTTCGCCAAAATCATCTTGCCATCCTCAAATTCGCAGATCTTAAACAACCGCGAAGAGGCTGAGGTAGCAGGGAAAAACCAGGCCGTCCAGAAAAACCGACTTCCCCAGTACCGGTTTCGCGACGGCGGCCAGAGGGAGACGCTTAAAATGGGGAAAAGGCTGGCCCCCTTAGGGTCCCTTCGGGTAGCTTCAGCGCCAACGAATAAGCCATTTAGCCCCGCTTGGGCAATGGCCAGGTTAAAGACAAAACAGGGAGATGGCACATGGGATTGCTTGAAGGAAAAGTCGTACTCGTGACCGGTGCGGCAAACGGCATCGGGAAAGAATGCGCGCTGATCGCCGCACGCCAGGGAGCCAAGGTCGTCGTGAACGATCTGGGCGGCAGCGTGGCTGGCGGGGACGAAGGCAGCGCCGGTCCTGCACAACAGGTAGCTGACGAGATCAAAGCAGCCGGTGGCGAAGCCGTCGTCAACTCAGACAGTGTTGCGATTAAGAGCGGCGCTGAAAATATGATCGCCCAGGCCATGGATGAGTTCGGCGCCCTCCACACGATCATCAGCCCCGCAGGCATTCTGCGTGATGGCATGTTCCACAAAATGCCTGATGAAGATTGGGACTCTGTTTTGGAGGTCCACTTGAAGGGCTCCTACAACATGACCCGCGCCTCTGTGGAGCATTTCCGCAAACAGGAAGAAGGCAATTATGTGCTCTTCACCTCCACGTCGGGCCTGATTGGCAATATCGGCCAGGCAAACTATGCCGCCGCGAAGATGGGCATTGTCGGTCTCTCACGTATCATCGCTATGGAAGGCGCAATGAAAAACGTTCGCTCGAACGTCATCGCACCCTTTGCCTGGACCCGCATGATTGCAACCATCCCTGTGAAGGACGAAGCATCTGCCCAACGCGTGGACCGCATGAAAAACGCCATGCGCGCAGATCAGGTGGCGAATTTCGCCGTGGGCCTCTCAGCGCCTGAGTGCGATGTCAGCGGTCAGATCTTCTCCGTTCGCGGGAACGAAGTCTTTCTCTTCAGCCAACCCCGCCCTGTCCGTGGAATTACACGACTTGAAGGCTGGACACCTGAGACACTTCTGTCACATGGCTTCCCCGCAATGAAGGGCGACATGACCGATCTCGGCAACACAGCCTCTGTGTTTACTTGGGAACCGATCTAAGCTTCTTGCTTCACGCTCAAGAAAGCCGCCGATATTTTGTATCGGCGGCTTTTTTTGTGGAGCGCTTCCAGCAGAAGTTTAAGCACTTCAGCGTCCGGAAACGCGACCAGAAAGGTTTTTAGAGCGGTTCATTCAATTCAGAATGAACCGCTCTAGTGGAAGTAGCGCTCGACCTGCCCAAAGCTTCGCTCTGAGCTGTAGCGATACCGCAGGGGCAGCGCCCGATGGAAGGTAAGCATGTTCGCATCCTCCACTGACCGGACCTGACGCTCAACATCACCGACAATGCACCCATTGTTCTGGCTACGCCTCACAACACCTGTAAACGGCCCAACAGAACAGACACGCTGGGCCTGTCGCACAATGCGTGTGTGGTCATTGTTGAGTGACCTCAATTGATCAGTAGAGAACTCTGACGCCGCCTGCACAGCACTGAGCGGCAGCACGAGGGATGCAACGGCAACAAATCCGGCAAGAGTGTGTTTCATCATCTTTCTCCTTCAAGCTAACAGTAAAACCCTACGCCCACTGCGCGCACTTGATCATTAAGTCATCGTCACATCGCGCAAATGTGACTTATCGCGACTGACACCCTAAGCTTCTCCAAAACCAACGCGAAACAGGGGGAGAGAGCCATGGGAAGTTTCAAAGAATACGAGGACCATGATGCGCTGGGACTGGCAGAGCGTGTCGCAAAAGGTGACGTGACCGCAACAGAACTGCTGGATGAAGCCATTGAGCGCACCGAAGCAATCAACCCGAAAATTAACGCTGTGGTCTTGAAGCACTATGACGAAGCGCGCGAGCTCATATCCGACGGCCTGCCGGACGGACCGTTCAAAGGCGTGCCTTTCCTCCTGAAAGACCTCCACCTGCTTTGGGAGGGCACGGTCACAACCTATGGTTCAGGTGCCTGGAAAGGCTATGTAGCCGATCACAACACAACGCTTACCGACCGCTACCTCGAAGCGGGCCTTGTGCTGTTCGGCAAAACCAACTCACCGGAGCTCGGCCTCACCGGCACGACTGAACCGCGTCTCTATGGCCCCACACACAATCCCTGGAATCTGGAGCATTCACCTGGCGGCTCATCAGGCGGTGCCGCGGCAGCAGTTGCGGCCGGCATCCTGCCGCTAGCGAATGCATCAGATGGCGGCGGCTCCATCCGCATTCCAGCGTCCGCCTGCGGCTTGTTCGGATTGAAGCCCACAAGAGGGCGCACGCCAGCTGGTCCCGACCGAGGCGAAGGCTGGGCGGGCATGTCCATCAGCCATTGCGTGTCCAAAACCGTGCGCGACAGCGCCGCCCTGCTTGATGCCACAACTGGCATGGCCCCAGGCGACCCCTATCTGCCGCCGGAGCCCGAGCGGCCCTTCTTGCAGGAAGTCGGCGCCCCAACGGGCAAATTGCGCATCGCCTTTAACACCAAACGAAGCGATGGCACAAAACCAGACCCAGAAGTCGAGAAGTCTATTCTGGACACAGCGAAGCTCTGCGAGTCTCTCGGACATGAAGTCGTAGAGGCAGCGCCAACCCTTGATCCTGTTGCCATGGGCAATGCCCAAGCGACGATCATTGGCGCCAATGTCGCGCTGACCCTGGAACAACGGGGTGAAGCTCTCGGCCGGAGCCTCACCGAAAATGATGTGGAACACATTACCTGGCTGATGGCTAATGCCGCCAAAGATCGCACGAGCACGGATTATGCCGCTGCGACGCTGTTTATCCACCAGATGGGGCGCATGATGGGGCGTTTCATGCAAAGCCATGACATCTACCTCTGCCCGGTCCTTGGGACACCACCGCCAAAACTCGGCGTTCTCGACATGATGACAGAAGATGTCGGCACCTATCTCGCGAACCTGGGAAAAATCATGCCCTATGCAGGCCTGTTCAACATGACAGGCCAGCCTTCCATGTCCGTCCCTCTTCATTGGACACAGGACGGCCTACCAGTGGGCGTCATGTTCACGGGGCGCTTTGGCGAGGATGCGACCTTGATCAGATTGGCAGCGCAGCTGGAAGAAGCAAAGCCCTGGCGAGAGCGAAAACCTCTTGGCTAAGCACAACAGGATGAATCGCTAACCGGGTCAGTCGACAGCCCAATGATCCGGTGGTGCCAAGCCTTCCATCACTTCGTGGATCCGAACGCGCGTCGCTTTGCTCGTCTCTATTGGCAAAGCGTCCCGAGCGAAAAAGCCAAACTCGGCGATCTCTCTATTGGGCTGCACCTCTATATCGAACGAGCGCAGCACAAACAAAGAGACATGGTCTGACTTAAATTCCGCAAAATTGGCGTAAAGACCGAAGAAATGGAGATCCCCTTTTGGGGTCACCCCCACCTCTTCCCAAAGTTCCCGCTCTGCTGCTCGGCGCATGGTCTCGCCTCGATCAACACCGCCACCCGGCAGGTACCAACCCGACATATAGGTGTGGCGAACAAGCAAAACCCTGTCCTTTTCGTCTATCACCACAACGCGGGCCCCAGCCGTCAGCGGTCGGGAAAAACGCCAGTAAATCCGCAGGCAGAAGTGTGCAAACGGATAAAGGCGGAAGAGGAGACGCATGCAATCTGAGTCCTAAGGGGATGGTTTGTTCATAAACTGTAAACTCTACTGCAATTACCGTCTATCCAGTGCAAATCGCCATTGGTCGGAAATCGACCCTGGCGGCAAAGGAACGACGGATATGGGGCTTATCAGCAAACTTGTCGGCAAGCGGGGCAATCCTGCCGAGGCAACCATTCCTGCGGTCCCCAGTGGCGAGGCAATCACCCGAGTGATGAAGAGTCTGGCAACAGGCGCGCCAGAAAAAGTTGCCAAGGCTGGCGCAGAGATTGCAACCGCCCTCAACACAGTCGAAACGGCAATCCTGGCGATTGATGTCGTCGCAGACCTTCTAGTTGAAGCTGAACTTTTAACAGCAACTGCGCGAGAAACGGAAAGCACTGGCCGCAGAGCACTCATTGCAAACCGCTACCTCACGCTGCTCAACACGATTTCGGGCACGGTTGAACGGGCCGAGCACAACGGCATGAACCTACTTGATGGCGCCAGAAACACCTATGAGATCAAGCTCGACTCGGAAGAACGCGCATCCATCGCACTCCATGTCGCAAACCTCACAACCGACGCTGAGGGTCTTGACCTCACGTCGCCACGCGAAGAATTTGCGAGCCAGATTGAAATCGAGCGCACCATCGCAGAAATCGACGCCGCACGACGCACCGCCTCCCGCATCGCTGACCTTTTTGCAGACAGCTCCGCTGTGCTTGCAGAACGTCTCGCACGCCTCGACCAGGATTTTGGTCCAGATGCTGCCCAGGCCACAAAACCAACCGGGGCCGGGCACTAACGCTGCTGGCTTAACGTCTGGTCAACCACGTTTACCGACAGATTTTTAACCTTGAACGGCTAGCCTTTTCGGATGCCCGGCGGGAGATCAGGGGATGCTTCCGAGTCAGGGTAAGGGTTTAGTATGCAACAGAAGTCGGAAGTCGCGATACGGTCGCTTCTGGGTGGACCACCTAAAGTGGTTCCCGTCCCGTCCATTGCCGAGACCAAAGGTCTCGTCACCGACGGCGCACATATGCGCATGGACCCCCGCATCCTGACACGTATAAGCGATGTCGTTTCAGTCCTGGAACAGGATTACACAAAAGTCCTGCTGTCACATATTTCGGATATGGAACGCGCCTATATTGACTGGAAATCTGGCGCCGAGGAAACACGGGCGAAGATCTATGAAATCGCCCATGACATTCGCGGTGTTGCTGGAACATTTAGCCGTTCATTATCAGGGCAAATAGCGACCCGAATTTGCGCGCGCTTTGACCAGACCCCGGACGCCATTCCCGCAATTGAAGATCACATTGAAGCCCTCAACCATGTCGCCAATCTTTCACCAGAACCCGAAGGCGCTTTTGCGCAGCTGGTCCTAAAGAGATTAGACGAGCCATCCGACGCTTCACAAAAGCCCACGGATAGGCCGGCGGCAGACGAAATGATGGAGGGGTAACACCATGACCGAAACAAGCCTTACCCCCCTTAGAATTTTGATCGTCGAAGACAGTGAGCAAATGCGAACCCTGCTTCAGGCTCTTCTGGAAGCCATGAGCATCACCGACATTCTCATCGCTGAAGACGGTGAGAAGGGTCTGGCGCTCTATATGGAAACAGCGCCGGACATTGTCATAACCGATGGTGCCATGGCTCCCATGGACGGGTATGAACTGACGAATCGCATTCGCACAGCCCCCGACAATCCCAATCCCTACGTGCCCATCATCATGTTGTCCGGCCACCTGGAAAAGGCACATGTCGAAAAAGCGCGGGCAAGCGGCGTGACAGAATATCTCGCAAAGCCCGTTTCCTGGCAGACCCTCTATGAGCGACTGGTCACAATTGTGAGTAATCCAAGCTTTTTTATCCGCACACCGACCTATCTGGGGCCGGATCGGCGACGGGAGACCCATGAACTATACCAAGGGCCAGCCCAAAAACACGATGCGCCGCCACCCAAAAGCACCGCAGAAATCCTGCCCTTAGACGCCATTCGCCGACCAAGCCTCATCCGAACCAAGTAGATCACTACGGCAGAAGGTGACTGATCCGTCATTTTTTTGCCTCCGATCACGATTTCCGGTTAGGCTATCAACCAAACCAGTCTTGTAGATCGCCTTGGAGGAGAGCCATGCCTACCGAACAGACAAACATCACAGTTGATAGTGCTTACGAAGCCGTCGCACCGGATGATTTTCCAGCTATGATGGAAGTAGAGCGATACGGAAATCGCTCGACAGCCTTCGACAAAATCATCTCAGCGACACACGATCATTTCTGGGACCCACAAGACCCAAAGTTTGTAGACTTCAGCCAGCCATTCGACATGGAAAACGAATATCTGGTTGATCCGATCGGCCTTGCTGACCTGCAAACCGCCATCAATGACAAGATCGATGAAAAACAGCGCATCAAACTAGTGAACCTCGATGTGCAATGGTCGCTCTCATCCATTCTACATGGTGAGCAAGGTGCGTTGGCCCTGTCAGCGAGCCTCTGCCATATCCTAAAAGACCCTGGTGCGCAGGAATATGCTGCAAACCAGACACGCGAAGAAGCCCGTCACGTCGCTGGCTTCTCCAACTACATCAAAGCCAGATGGGGCAAGCCGGTCGCTGTGGGCCCTGCTCTTGGGGACCTTCTGACCGAACTCGTTCTGTCGCCTCTGGTCTGGAAAAAGATCGTCGGCATGCAAATGCTCGTTGAGGGACTAGCCATGGGCGCCTTCGCGACATTCTACAAACAGTCCAATGACCCGGTCATGACCAAGCTGATGCAGCTCACCATGACTGACGAGGCGTTCCATCACAAGTTTGGGAAAATCTGGGCGGACCGCACCATCCCCAAACTTTCCGAACATGAACGCAATCAGATCGAAGACTGGGCCTGGGAAGTCTTCCAGGTACTTCTCTACAATCTGGGCAGTCCGGAGCAGAAGAAGCACATTTATGCAGCTGTCGGGCTCGATTGGGAATGGGTCCAAGGCGCCTTTATGGAAGCGATGACAGACACCGCCGTCCGCGAAGATATGATGGAGGCAACAAATATCTTCCGTGTTCTTATCAAAACACTTCTGAAAGCTGGTGTGATTACCGACCGAACCTCTGCAAACTATGCAGCCTTCATCGATATGAAAGAGCTTCACCAGGAGGGCGACAGAATGATCGGCGACGACATTGCTGAAGAAGGCATCAAATATCTCCGCGAGCTGAACGGCAACACCAACAAATACATGTCGCTCGACAAAATGACCGCGGCTGAATAGACGATCACAATTTCGTAAATTGGGGCGGTGCCTACAGGTATCGCCCTTTTTATTTACCATTCCCGTGTTAGAGTTTCCCCAACGTCACCGTGGGGCTAGGTCATTCCATGCGTGTGGAACAGGCTTTTATTGAACGGGCTTTTCAATGGCACAAACGCCTTGCCATTGGCCTGTCAGCTGCGGTCGCAGCGCTATTTCTTCTTGCAATCCCTTCATTCGCGAACGTCTTTGAAATAGATGATCGACGCCTTATCACGCCGGATGACCAAATGGGGTTTGTCGGTGTCATCGCTTGTGCCGATACAAAACGCATTCCAACAGCCAGTCTCATCACAACACCAGATGCAAACCCGCAACGACGCCATGAGGTTATCACCACAGTTGCTCACGCCTTTTTCACGAAAGACGGAGATCGCTGGCAAGACTGTTCTTTTTTGCCCGAAGGAGATCCCACGCGGGCATTGCCCATCACCTATGTCATGACCGGCACATCGACCCCCGGCAAAGGATGGAATGATGACTGGGCCGTTGCTGTTGTACAGGGCCGCGTCTCAACTGACATGCCCCTTCCCCTGCCTTTGTCAGTTGACTTAGGTGCGATCGAAGAGCACCGCACGGCGGGCGCCTTTATCCAGCTTGCGGGCCACAATGGCGAGCGCCTTCCCATGCTCATGTCCGAAAACTGTGGCCCCAGGCACAAGAGGAGCGGCAGTCACAATTTTGGAGACGCTCGCGTCTTCAACCACGACTGCGACATGATTTCTGGTTGGTCAGGAGGCCCCCTCCTTCTTCGGACACCAACCGATGTCTTTACAATCGCGGTCAACTCGACGCGGTTTAATCCGGTTGTCCACCAGACCGGTTTTCCGTTCGATGACCGGTTCAATCCGAACACGGCGATCCGCGTGGACAATGACTTTCTGGCTGCGATCAAGCGCCTAACCGTTGACGGAGCCCCTATCCAACTGGCGGACAGCACATCAGTTTGCAGTTCGGGCGAGCAAGCCGACTGTTGAACACGTTACTTTTTGGGTGTCGCAATCGGCGCGAGCAGAGCCTCCAGGCTTTTGCATATATCTTTCGCGCGACTTCCGGGTCTTCCGCATTCGCAATCGCGAGCCCCGCCTGCATCAACGAGCCACCAATAAGATCGGCGAGTGGTTCCAAGGGCTGCTTGGGCAATATGCCCTCGTCCACAAGGTGTTCGAGAGAATGGGTCACCAGCGCTTTGTTGAGTGGTTTTTGGAGATCGCGCCACTCTTCCCATCCCAGCACAGCGGGCCCGTCCAGCAAGATCACCTGTTTGATGTCTTCCCGGCTGTAAAAATCAAGAAGAACGCGCGTGCCAACAACCAGGTCCTCTCAGTCATGTGTAATCTCGTCCACAGTCGTCTCAAACAGCTCCATGGCGACGTCATTCAGCATGTCGAGAAAGAGCGCACGGAAAAGATCCTTCTTGTCTGAAAATTGGTGGTAGAGCGCACCCCGTGTCACGCCAGCCCGCGCGACAATTTCCTCAGTGCCCGTCTCTGCATATCCTTGGGACACAAACAGAGCACGGGCCGCC
The DNA here is from genome assembly GCA_002695905.1 of Parvibaculum sp. GTDB lineage: Bacteria > Pseudomonadota > Alphaproteobacteria > Parvibaculales > Parvibaculaceae > Mf105b01. The sequence continues at coordinate 6,678 of NZQM01000119.1, read as the reverse complement.
TTCAACAGTTTGGTGTGATTGCGCGAGGGTTTCTTTGCGGGGGCGTTCATAAAAATACAGATTGTATGAAGATCTCCTTGCGACTATACACGATCCAATTCATATAGATTGTTTGAATCTGCTCTGAGTGGTGACGATTGGCGGAGACTGCGCTCCGTTGGGCTGCACTATCTCAAATTCATCTTGCTGATCACCCATATGGGACGCCTGTCAGATGGCGAGGCAGGCGACACAATTGAAGATTTAGGTGTCGTGGCTGTCGTCGGGTCCGCCTTGGTCTTCGGTGCCTTTCTCATCCGTCTTATTACCGCCCTGAAGCGACGGCAACATGCCGCGCCTGCATAACCTGACGGTTTCGCGTGACCTCCCCGCACGGCGCGGTATATTTGCCCCAAAGGGCGAACAATGCCCGCACACATAAAAACGGGGAGAACCATATGGCCTGGAACTACGGCGATATACTCGACACCATTGCGCCCATGCTGCCAGCAGACGCACCGGCAATGATCCATGGCGATCGCATGATCACCTGGGGCGAAACAACCAAGCGCACCAACAATATCGCACGTGGACTTATTGAACGCGGCGCAAAGCCCGACGATAAGCTTGCCTTCTATATGCGCAACCGGCCTGAATATATGGAGACCCTCGCCACCAGCTTTAAAGCGCGCATGATCCATGTGAACGTCAACTATCGCTACACAGCCGATGAAGTCTTCTACATCTTTGACAATTCCGATGCGCAGACCGTTGTCTATGGATCGGAGTTTCGTCACATCATCGAAGAGTTGAAAGATCGGCTGACAAAAGTCGCAACCTTTATCGAGGTGACAGAAGATGGCACGACCGCCGCATTCGCGGAAGATTTTGAAACCCTCGCCACCAACGGCGACGGATCGCAGCTCGACATTAAGCGCTCACCTGATGACCAGCTCTTTATCTATACCGGCGGCACAACCGGCATGCCCAAAGGGGTCATGTGGCGTCATGACGATATGCGCGAAGCACAGCTGAATGCGCTTCGCCGGCTTGGCCCAGTTCCTGAGTCACTTGAAGAATTACAGGCGGCGATCAATGAGGTCGGACCTGCAGGCAAGATGATCCCCGCCTGCCCGCTCATGCACGGCACTGGATTGCTCACCGCCCTCGGCAATCAGATGAACGGCGGCTGCGTCGTCACACTCAGTCATCCGTCTTTCAATCCAGAAGAAATGCTCAACGCAATCGACAAGCATAAGGTAGCAAGCGCCGCTATTGTTGGAGATGCGTTTGCCAAACCGCTTCTGAAGACACTTGATGAAAACCCCGGCAAGTATGATCTCTCCAGCATGGAAACACTCATCTCTTCTGGCGTGATGTGGTCTATGGAAGTGAAACAAGGCCTTCTGAAACATATGCCGACGGCCATCATGACCGACAGCTTTGGATCATCAGAAGGGTTGGGCTTTGGGTCCTCCCTTACAACTGCCGACGGTGTTATCAGCACGGCAAAATTCCAGATTGGTGATCGGTGTAAGGTCTTTGACGAACAGGACAATCTCATCGAACCAGGCTCCGGCAAGCCGGGCGTTATCGCCCTGACAGGCCCTATTCCGGTCGGCTACTACAAAGACGAGGAGAAGACGGCCAAGACCTTCAAAACGATCGACGGCGTTCGCTATTCAATCCCTGGTGACTGGTGCACAGTAGAAGAAGATGGCACCCTCACTCTGCTGGGCCGTGGTTCTGTCTGCATCAACACCGCAGGCGAAAAGGTCTATCCGGAAGAAATCGAAGAAGTTTTGAAAACCCACCCTGCCATTGACGACGCGCTTGTTGTCGGCGTCCCCGACGAGAAGTGGGGACAGTCCGTCACTGGGATCGTGAAGCTGAGCGGCGAAGGCGACTTCAATGAAGAAGACCTCCGGCAGCATGTACGCAGCTCCCTCGCCGGATATAAAACGCCAAAGCGCATTTTGGTGGGCGATGCAATCCCATTCCGCGCCTCAAACGGCAAGGCGGATTACAAAAGCGTCACCAGGTTCGCGCTGAACGAGCTGGGCATTCCCGCATAACACTGCGGCACAAAGAACAAAGATATGGCGGCCTGGGATAAACATCTGGGCCGCCCTTTTTCTTTTCAGTGCTCAAGCCAGGAAGACACCCGCAATTCCTCCACCAGATGATCGACCACGGCCCGCACCCGGGCCGACGTTTGTCCCGCTTCCTTGTGGACCACATGCACAGGAAGCGGCGCTCCTTCCGCCTCAGGCAAAACAATCTGCAATGTGCCCTCAGCCACTTCAGCCGCGACCTGATAGGACAGAACGCAGGTCACGCCACGCCCCGCGACCGCGGCAGCGATCGCAGCGTCAGCTGTGTTCACTCGCAAACGCGTATCCGGTCTATGCGTGACTGTTTTGCCGTCGGACACCAGCCCCCACTGACTGCCAGATCCGCTCTGCGAAAAATCGATAAGCTGGTGCTGATCGAGATCGGCAACACTCGCAAGGGTCCCCTGTTCTTCCAGATAGGACGGTGCGGCACAGAGAACCCGGCGCACGGATCCAACCCGGGAAGCGACCAGCGTTGAATCCGGCAGATCTGCAATCCGGACGGCCACATCAATGCCCTCATCCATCATATGAACCAACCGGTCGACGAAAAGCGTGGAGACCGACAGCGCCGGATAGCGATCCATCAGGCGAAACAAAATAGGCGTAAGCGCCAGACGTCCAAACAGCGCTGACCCGGTGACAGACACCCACCCTTCCGGCTGCCCGTGCCGACCACCAGCATGGGCGTCAGCTTCCTCAAGATCAGTCAGAATACGCCGACAATCTTCCAGATACCGGCCCCCAGCATCCGTAAGGCGCACAGACCGCGTAGTCCGATGAAACAGCCTGGCCCCGAGGGTTTCCTCCAGCTCTGAAACCAGACGCGTCACAGACGGCGCGGAAAGCCGAAGCGCACGCCCAGCGGCAGCAAACCCTTCCTCATCTGCGACGGCGACGAAAGCAGCCATCGCCCGAAACCGGTCCATCTATTATTCCATTATTCAAAATAATGAAATTTAAAACTAGCATATTCATTTATATGAAGAAAAGACCCATATTTCCACCATAGACCCCAGCCATTCAAGCATTCAATGGAGGAATTCATGACCCAAGCGACAGACCCCCAAAACACCATCCCCCAACCTCTGACAGAGGGCGCCCACCATATCGGCCTCACAGTCCCCAGCCTCGCCGACACGAAAGCATTCTTTCTGGACACGCTTAGCTACTCACAGGTTGCCGAAGTTCCAGATTACCCGGCAGCTTTCCTGTCTGACGGCACAACCATGATCACTCTTTGGCAGGCGAACGATCCGGCCACTGCCACCGCGTTTGATCGGAAAAACGTGATCGGCCTCCATCATCTCGCACTGAAAGTGGCTGACAGGGCCGCCCTTGCAACCCTTCATGACAGGATCAAAGCAGCTCCAGGGTGTGAAATTGAATTCTCACCTGAATCATTGGGCGGCGGCGACATTCATCATCTCATGTGCGCCATCCCAGGCGGTGTCCGTGTCGAGTTCATTGCGCCCACAGCTTGAGCAAATCAGCAGGAGGAAGTCGGATGGCCCAAGGTTGGACATCAGATAGGCCGCCATTTCACGAAGGCGAACTGCGCATTCAGGAACGGGTCGGTGTCCGTGAAAGAACGGAGATACAGGGCCTACGCGTCATCCGCGATCATCTACCCGATCAACATCGCGAGTTCTACCAAAACCTGCCCTTCCTCCTGCTGGGCTCCGTCGATACGGAAGGCCGACCCTGGGCGTCCTTGGTCGCAGGCCCGAAGGGCTTCATTCAAAGCCCTCATGCAGACCACATCCAACTAAACACAAGTGCTCTACCGGGCGACCCTCTGAACCAGACATTGCAGGATGGAACACACCTAGGTGCCTTGGGGATCGACCCAGCCACCAGACGCCGCAACCGCTTCAATGGCAAAGCGTCCCAGGTGCACGCAGGAAAATTTGATGTCGTTGTGGATCAGTCCTTCGGCAACTGCCCCAAATTCATCCAGACGCGCGACGTCACCTACTTTGACCCATCAGAAAGCGCGTCGACGCCCATCGTGCGGGATGCCTCCTTGTCGAACGCCGACGTGGTCCGCACAATCACCGCGGCCGACACATTCTTCATCGCCACGGCTTATTCAGACGGCAGCGGATCAGCAGCCATGGGCGCAGATATATCCCATAGAGGCGGCAAGCCGGGTTTTGTGAGAATTGCGGACAAAAATTCCATCCTCTTCCCAGACTTTGTCGGCAACAATCACTTCAACACCCTCGGCAATATTGAAATGAACCCCCAGGCAGGCCTCCTCTTCATCGATTTTGAAAAGAACGGGCTCGTCTACATGACCGGAAAAGCAGAGACCATCTGGGATGGTCCTGATCTTGATCGATTTGAGGGAGCCAAACGCCTCACAAAGATCACCCCAACCAAGATCATCATCACCCAAAACACGCTGCCATTGCGGTTTAAGTTTGGAGATTATTCGCCCTTCCTCACCAAGACCGGAAGCTGGTGGCCCGGAGCTCGTCGGCCGTTTTGAAATTCCTTCGCTTGACAACCAACGCCCTTGCGGAAATCGCGCAAAATACAACCACCTAAACCCAATGTCCGCTTGCCTAGAGGCCCATCAGCGCTATTCTTCTTGCAACGTAACTGACGAAAAATCAGGAAGAGACCCTTATGGACGCTCTAGAGCAATTCCGGGCCGATACCCGCGCCTGGCTGGAAGAAAACTGCCCCGCTTCAATGCGCACCCCCATGCCCGAAGATGAAAGCCCTTGGGGCGGCAAACGCGCTGTGTGGAAGAACCCCGAGTCAAAGCAATGGCTTGACGCCATGGCGAGCCGCGGCTGGACTGCTCCGCAATGGCCATCTGAGTATGGCGGTGGTGGTCTTTCCAAAGATGAAAACAAGATCCTGCAGCAGGAATTGCGGCGCATCAAAGCCCGCCCTGCCTTGATGAGCTTCGGCATCTGGATGCTTGGCCCTGCACTCTTGGAATTTGCCAACGAAGAACAGAAGAAAGAGCACTTGCCGAAAATCGTGCGTGGCGAAATCCGCTGGTGCCAGGGATATTCTGAACCAGGCGCAGGCTCTGACCTTGCAGGCCTTCAGACCAAGTGTGAAGACAAAGGCGACCACTATCTCGTCAACGGTCAGAAAATCTGGACGTCTTACGCGGACAAAGCCGACTGGATCTTTGCTCTCGTGCGCACCGACACAAGCGTCAAGCATGATGGCATCAGCTTCCTGCTGATCGACATGGAACAGGACGGTGTTGAAGCACGCCCCATCACCATGATTTCAGGGGCCTCCCCCTTCTGTGAAACCTTCTTCACCAATGCGACCGCGCCAAAAGGCAACCTTGTTGGCGAACTCAACAAAGGGTGGACCATCGCCAAACGCCTGCTCCAGCATGAGCGCGAAATGATCTCCGGCATGGGGATGGGCAGCGGTGGAGGTGGCACTGGCCTCGCAGACCTGGCAAAAGACTATGTTGGCCAGGCAGACGGCAAAATCTCCGATGCCACTGTTCGAGATTCTGTTGCACGCCAAAAAATGGACGCCCATGCTTTTGGCCTGACACTTCAGCGCACAACAGAAGAAGCAAAAGCCGGTCAAGGAACCGGCGCGGCATCGTCTATCTTCAAATATTACGGAACGGAACTAAACAAGCGCCGCAACGAACTCATCATTGAACTAATGGGTACGCAGGGCCTTGGGTGGGAAGGCGACAGCTTCTCAGATGAAGAACTGTCGGCGCCACGCAGTTGGCTGCGCTCGAAAGGGAACTCCATCGAAGGTGGCACAACCGAAGTTCAACTCAACGTGATTTCCAAGCGTGTTCTCGGCCTGCCCAGCTAACACGCGACGATCACCTCTTAAGAATAGAAACGACTAAATAAAAGACAGGGATACCCATGGGGTTGGTACTGACCGAGGAGCAAACACTCCTCAAAGAAACAGCATCGCAGTTTTTTCAAGAAAAGCTGCCGGTTGCGAACTTGCGCAAATTGCGGGATGAGAAAAACGCTGACGGATTTGATCGCAGCACATGGAAAGAAATGGCAGACCTGGGCTTTGCCGGCGTGCTCGTGCCGGAGAGCTATGGCGGTACGGAATTCGGCCCGGTTGGCCTTGGCGTCATTCTGGAACAAGCCGGAAGAACCATTGCGTCAACGCCGCTACTTTCTACTGTCCTCTTGGGCACAACGGCTATTCAGCTGGGCGGCTCGCAAACCCAGCGCCAGGATTTTCTACCTGCTATCGCGGCCGGAGAGACCATCTTGGCGTTGGCGGTTGAGGAAGGCCCACACCACAATCCGACGCAGATAGCCACAACAGCCACGGCAGACGGTGACAGTTTCAAACTATCCGGGTCAAAAACCTTTGTGATTGATGGACATGTGGCCGACACGCTGATTGTTGTCGCCCGCACATCAGGCGAAGTGAACGATGCAAATGGCCTGACGCTGTTCTTTGTCAATACCAGCGGAACAGACGGCCTGGAGATCACTCGGACCATCATGGCAGACAGCCGCAATGCGGCGAACGTCACGCTGAAAGATGTAACTGTGCCCGCATCAGCGGTTCTTGGTGGCGTCGATGGTGGCTGGGACGTTCTGGAACC
>NZQM01000118.1 GCA_002695905.1 Parvibaculum sp. | reverse complement strand
CGGTTATAGGCATCCTGACTGATTGAAAATTGGGGATCATTTTCATCGTCACACCAGGCCAATGCCACAACACCAGGACGGATGAAGCAGCAAATATTATCAATATGCCCGCTGGTCTCGTCGTTATAGATTCCCTTGCCAAGCCAAATGGTTTTCTCGATCCCCAGATAGTCGGCCAGTATTTTCTCTATGTCTTCTCTTGAAAGATCCGGGTTCCGATTGGGGTTGAGCAAGCATTCTTCGGTTGTGAGGAGCGTTCCCTCGCCGTCCACATGCACTGATCCTCCCTCCAGTGTGATGGGGCCTCGATATCGGTCCACTCGTTCTATTTCCGATACTTTCTGCGGCACCAGGTCATCCTGGTCCCAGGGGAAATAGAGGCCGGTGCGTATGCCGCCCCAGGCGTTGAATTGCCAGTTGATCAAACGGACATCCCCTTTGGCATTCACAAGGAAGGTGGGCCCGCAATCTCGCATCCAAGAATCATTGTTGGTCATTTCAACAACCCGAACATGGGGAGGCAGCATGGCGCGCGCATTTTGAAACTGTGCCGGGGACACGCCCATCGTCACAGGCTCGCCCTCCGAAATGGCACTGGCAACATCCACAAACGCCTGTTGTGCTGGCTTGGCACCCAGCCGCCAATTGTCTGGTCGCTCGGGCCAGAGCATCCAGCACCCGTCATGTGGCTCAAATTCGCCTGGCATCCAGTATCCGTCAGCCTTTGGTGTGCTACCCATGAGCCGCTTCATCTCTGTAATCTCCCGTTTCTATTCATGCGTAAGCGGAAGGGTCTAGCAAGGACATTGGATCAGTCCTTAGAGCCTTTACCGATCAACCACTCGCCGATGAGGAAGGTAATAATCACGCCGCCGACGATCGACCCGGCATAGGTAGGATCAAAATCTCCCGGCACATAAATGAAGAAGACGATGGCCTGGATGATGAAGGCAAGGCAGAGCCCGGTAAGCGCGAACGCCCCAACACTCCCACCGGGCACACGGTAAGGCCGCGGGCGGTCCGCATCAATCTTCCGAAGACGCAGAAAAGCGCCAAACATAAACAGGTAACAGAGCAAAAAGACGACAGACGAGAAAGCAAACAGGGTCCAGAAGAGATCCTCTGCATCCGCCGCCATGAGTCCATAGACGATAACGACGACGGTAGTGATTGCGCCTGTAATAAAGGCTGCGTTTGCGGGGGTTTTGTAGACAGGGTGCAGTCTTGCAAAGCTTGGGTGCAGGTCACCTGCATCGGCGGCTTCCGCAGCAGAGCGATTTGCCCCCATGGTCCAGGTAACCATATTTGCGACAAACGTGTAGAGCGCCATGATGCCGAGGATCACAACAGCCATGCCACCAACACCTTCAGTGCCGAGCAACTTGTAAAGCGTGTCGATAATGCCATCGATAAGGCTGATGTCATCGAGCGGCAACGCGACAAGAACACCCACGGTGCCTAGAAGATAGAATGCGGCGATAAGTGTGCCGGACACGATAATGGTTTTGGGCACATCGCGCGCTGGGTTGTCCATCTCCTCGCTCGCACCGGACATGAGCTCAAATCCCATGAAGTTGTAGACAATTACCGGCAGGAAGGCCAAAGACACGCCCCAACTGGGGGTGAGTGTTTCGAGGTTGATGGGATTGGCAACGCCATAGTTCATTGCGTAGTAGATCCCACCAAAACCGATCACCATCATGATGAGAGCTTTGAACACAGCACCTATATTGGGTATCCACTTGCCAATATCGAGGGCCATGACATTGATTGACACGGTGAGCCAGGTGAGCGCGATAGCGATAGTGATTTGCGGCCACAGGCCAAGATCAGGCATGAAGAGCTGAGAAAAAATCCCGGCAAACAGGAGGTAAACGGAAGGCTGCCAGAGCGCCACGTTGATCCACCAAAGCCAGGCAGTGCGCCCGCCCCACCTGTCGCCAAATGCTCTTTTGACCCACGAATATATGCCGCCCTGATCCGGGTAGGTACTGCCCAGTTCAGCGGTGATCAGGCCATAGGGAATAAAGAAGAAAATGAGGGTAAAAATCCACCAGAAGATCGACTGAACGCCGATCGATGCGGATGCGGCAAGTTGGTCAATCACCAAAATGGCGCAGACAGTAAACAAGGTCATATCAAAACCTTTTAGAACGCGTTTAAAGCCTTTACCCGATTTCGCTGAGGTTACTGAAACGGATGGATCTGACATGTATGTTTCTCCACTTTGTTCGGTTTGCGTCGGTGGATACTGAAGGGTTGCTAAACACCGTCCGCCAAAAAGGCGTCTACCCGATCTTTGTGATGAGCGATGAGGTGATCTAAGGGCCGACTGAGATGCGGATAGGTAAACCAGACAAGGATCGCTTTCTCTGCGTGCAGGCGGTTTTCCGCTTGATCAAAGATGATGGACTGGGGGCCATCGAGAACGTCATCCGTGGCTTCTACCCCCCGCGACGCCGGCAGGCAGTGCATGACTTTCGCCGTGGTAGGCGCCTTTCCCAAGAGGTGAGCGTTCACCTGGAAGTCCGGCATAAAAGCAGCTTCCCGGTCGGGAATTTCCTCTTCCTGTCCGACCCACCACCAGAGGTCCGTATAAATAAAGTCGGCCTCTGCAACAGCGGCCGCCGGATCGTCGGTTATGGTGAGCGATCCACCGGAGGTTTCGCAATTCGTGCGAGCTATTTTGACCCAGTCCGCAGGCACCTGATATTTTTTGGGAGCCGCATGAGTGAAATCCATCCCCATGCGGGTACATATCCACATGAGAGAGGAGCAGACATTTGTCGCATCGCCGACAAATGTGACCTTCAGGTCTTCAATCTTCCTACCGTCCGGCGCATGCTCAATCATTGTGAGAACATCACACAAGACTTGTGTGGGGTGGTTGTAGTCAGTGAGGCCGTTGATAACGGGAACCGTGGCATGTCTGGCAAGCTCAGTTATTGTTTCGTGCGTAAGCGTTCGTGCCTCAATGACGTCGACCATGCGCGACACCACGCGGGCTGTATCAGCGATACTCTCTCGAGCTCCCAAGTGTATCTCGCCTGGTTTCAAATAAAGTGCGTGGCCGCCCAGCTTTGTCATGGCGACTTCAAACGAAATACGCGTACGCGTTGAGGGCTCTTCAAAAATCATCCCCAAGGACGCGCCGCGCAACAGCGGCGGGCATGCCCCATCCTTATCAGCAGCCTTTAAGAGGCGCGCCAACTCTATGATCTTCAAAAGTTCTTGTTTTGAGTAGTCTTGAGTCTGAATAAAATGCTTGAGCACGGCACAACTCCTCGGCCTGGATGAAAAGCGTGATCAAATGATGATCCCCACTTTCTGCCTTTCGAGGTGCCCCGCATTGATCCATCGCATGCAGTTGCCAGAAAATCAGAACGTCATTCTTTATCAGTAATGTGTGCTTTTCCGCCATTCCGGAGATGTTTTTAATTCGTGAACAGACTGGAGATTACCCGGTTTCCAAAACATTGATGCCTTTGTTGAAAGGCGCTGCCCGCTCCACGTCATATCCTGAATAGGCTTCGACAGAAGGGTCCCAGATCAGTATGTACTCCTCCTGTGGGAGTAAGGACCTCACCTTCTGCTGATTGCCTTCGCTGAGGTTTGCGAATTCTTCGCGCAATCGTTCAAGACAATAGACCCGGTATCGCGACACAGGCATCTCTTTGTAGGCGCAGCCTTGGACAGTCATCTCAAACTGTTTGCGTCCCTGGCCATGGGCAAGCGCATTCTCTTTCAACTGCACCATATGGGTTTCGGCAATCTCTTTAAGTAGAGAGGCTGCATCGTCTGGGACCATATCAAGGAGTGATGTCTCGCCTGTCGTCGCATGCGCATTCCAAACCCGCGCAACCCATTCAGCCATGGCGGGCCAATCATTCCGCATGATAGCAGCTGGTGTTGGGTCCTGTCCGAAATGCCTGAGCATCGGGCCCATCATGCCAATGTCCGCAATCGACGGTGTGTCACCGAGCAGATAGGGCCTGTTTTCGAGCATCGAGAGCATGCCGCGCATAGCGTTAAAAAATCCGGCTTCCACATGATCCCAGGTGTCCTTCGTGACCCCGTCTCTCTTCACGAACAAAGTGTGTTGGCGTTTTTTCACCATATGCCTGCGAACAAATCGTGGCAGCCGCAAATGGCTTGTTACCTCATCGGCAAGAATTCGAGAAAGAAGTTCTCGATCATGCTCGTAGCTCCACCGATAGTGCATAGCGGATCGCCACAACCACTCGTCGCCATAGTCTTCGATAAGAAGCGCGATAAACCGCACGACTGGATCACTCGGCATGATCGGCCGGTCAGGGTACTCGGTCTCCAGCTGTTGAATGATGGGCGTGCTGTCAGACATCCAGCGCCCGTCAGGTCGCTCCACGATGGGCACCTGGATCGCACCGGCGCGCTCACGAATATACTTCTGCTCCGCAAAGGGATGCGCCATGTCATAGGCGATGCCCTTGTATCGAAGGTAAGCCTCGAGTTTACCGGTATAGTAGGAAACTGAAACGCCCCAGACTTTCATTGTCTTCCCTCCCTGCAATCGCTCCCGCCACGAGAGCCAGATTGACAATACCGAGGGGGGTGAGCCTAGAATGCTAAAAAGTTACATTTCGGGGTCGATTAGTGAAAGTCCTACGTCCGAAGACCAAAACACTCAGAGATTTGCTTCCGGCAGAAGTCATGGGTCGCCTGCTCTCAATAGGGTCAACGAAACGGTATGTCGATGGACAAATCATCCAGGATCGAGGCGACCGGCGTGCGGGCCTGACAATCGTCAAAGCTGGCGAAGTGGTCGCGGGCAATGTTGGACAGGACGGATCGTTTCTCTCATCAGCCTTGCTGCGCGCAGGTGAAACTTTTGGCGAGCAGACCTTGTTCTCAGATCTGCGGCGCACCCACACGTTGTGGGCGCACGGGCCCGCTGAAATAACATTTGTGAATGCAAAGGCCTTCTTCCGCATGTTCGATGAGGAACCATCAATTGCTCGGGCTTTGCTGACACTGACGGTTCAACGCAATTATGAGATGATGAATTTCATCGATTCTCAGCGGCGGTTTTCCCTGAGGGCACGGGTTGCGCGATTGTTGCTTGCGACTGTGGATGCCGACGAAAATCAGTCGAGCATTGAATGTCGCCAGGAAGATCTGGCCTTCATGTTGGGGGTCTCAAGGGTTGCCACTGGCAAGGCGCTTAAACTGCTGCAGGAGAAGGACTTGATCAAGCTGCGCTACGGCCGCATTGACATCAATAACATCAAGGGGTTGCGCGCGTTGATCGCAGATGAAGACCAGTTTTATTCGGTCGAAAATGATTGAAGTTCGGCTTCTTTTTTTTGCGTTTCTCAGTGCCCATATCGGTATACGGTGTGTGGAATTCCCATCGCTGCAACGGCTCAAAGAAAGAATTGGATAAATCGTGACGACATATGCCGACAAAATCGTTTGGATCACCGGAGCATCATCAGGGATCGGAGAGGCGCTCGCCAAAACCTTTGCTGCCAACGGTGCAGACATAATTTTGTCAGGCCGCCGCGTAGATGCGTTGCAGGCAGTGGCTGATCAGCTGCCAACAGAAATGCTCGTGATTCCTTTCGAGGTAACTGACTACAGTGTGCTTGAGGGGGTTGTCGCAAAGGCTTGGGACTGGAAGGGCCGGGTAGATGTGCTCGTCAACAATGCAGGTGTGAGCCAACGGAGTCTGGCAGTTCATACGACGCCACAAGTCTATACAGACCTGATCAATATCGATCTGATCGCGCCAATCTGGCTGACTCAGCTACAACTCCCCCGGATGGTCGAGGCGGGTGGTGCACACATCATCGCCATTAGTTCAGTTGCTGGCCGCATCGGCGCGCCGCTTCGCACAGCCTATTCTGCCGCGAAGCATGGTCTTATCGGATACATGGACGCCCTTCGCACGGAAGTGTCCGGTCGCCACAATATCAATGTCACAAATGTCCTGCCTGGATCCGTTGCGACCAATGTCTCTCGCAACGCCTTTACTGCCAGCGGGTCGATCCGCGGGAAATCGGATTCTGCGATTGAGGGCGGGGATGACCCGATGGATTGTGCTCAGGCCATTTTGGAGGCGGTCAACAATAATGTGCCTGAACTGATCTTTGCGAGTGGCGTGGAACTGGACCTCGCAAAACTACGTCATTCTGATCCGGAGAAGCTCTTCGAGATGGCATCACAGTTTGGTGCGCAAATCGCAGAACAGTATGAGTCCGGCGACGATGCATAGGTGAAAATCTGCGACAAAGCGGCCAGCTCTAAATTCTCGTTGAGGCATCCAGATTGAGGCCATCGACAATCTCCTCAAACACCTGGAGTTCCTTTTCAAAGAGCTGGATAGCGCTTTGCTGCGAAATGGGTTTGCTCATGTCTTTGACGTCGAAAAAGCCCAGCTCATCGCCGCTTGCGGACTTGGTGTCTATCGCAAGGTAGAGATGACTCTGCTCGAATGCAGCTTGTATCTGGGCATCAGGAAATACATTGCGAATATCGAGCAGGCGCTGCATGAAACTCGGTGTCAGCAGGTAACGTGCCTCTACTTGGTCGCTGCTATAGACCTGGAACTGTTTTTCAAAAACCGGGTCTTCGAGCGTAACCCGTTCGCCTTTTTGCGAGAAACCCGCCGCCCAGTTAAAAAAGCCAGAGTCGGTGAGAACGACAGTCGATCCTTGAAAGTCTTTGGGGAAACTGAAACGGGCAAGAAGGCCGGAAAAGACGGTCCTCACGCTTTCGGATTTTCTGTTCTTTGTGCGCATTTTGGCGAGCGTTTCAAAAAGCTCAAACCGAACGCCGTTTAGCTCACCCTCAAACAGGTCTTCAACGTCTAGTTCATTGTGCGAACTTACGAGACCAAGATCGCTGTAGACACTTACGGCGCTTTCAGCTGGACCGTCTGCATTGAAGTTCCAACCGCGAGCTTCCGCCATGTGCGACAGGATATCTGTCTTCATGCGCTCTTTGAGCTCGAAGAGTTTGAACTCAGCAATCATATAGGCAAGACCCGCCCCTACCACGGCAGCGATCAGGCCTTCAGCGCCAAAAAACATCGCAGAAATGATGGAGGCTACCGCGACAATCGGCACGCCGAACAGCCAAACCTTCTTGCGCCAGCTCAAGGCTTCCAGTCGTTCTTTTTCCAGCTCGTCGAACAAGTGCGGATCGAAACTATACGGGCTCATGGCTTAGGCCTAGAAATTTGCAGGAGAGGGGTTAGGTCAAAACCTAGCCTGACAAGATGTCGCCTGCGTCAACGGGTTTTCGCTCAGTGTCGTCAATTTCGAAGAAGGGCATTGCCTTAACACCGGCGAGCGCTGCGATTGTCGACGAGGGCCATATTTCCACAGCATTCTGAAGATCTTCAACCGCCGAGTTGTAGAAGCGGCGCGCGGCAGAGATATGCCCTTCTACTTCCTGATAGGTTTCTTGCGCAGTCTTCATGGCTTCGACGAAACGCGGTTCGGGGTAATTCTCTGCGACGGCAAACAATTGGCGCATGCTTTGCGTAAGGCTGGACTCAGCCTCCAGGCGACCTTTGATGGCGTCAGGATCGTTGGTGTCTGTAGGGGCTTCAGTGGCGGTCCGCAATCGGGTCACCTCCTCAATGAGCGACATCTCCTGCTTCATTGTCTCCTTTGCAATCTTAAGGACATTGGGAATGAGATCGTGCCGCTTTTTCAGCTGCACATCAATTGTGGAGAAAGCACTCCGCGCACGGTTCCGCTTTTGGATAACTGACACGTACAGAAAATAAGCGACTGCACCAACAAACCCCAACAGGATCAAAAAGATCCACAAGCCGTCCATATTCTTCTCCTCGTTACCCGGTGAACTATTGTTGATACCCCAAAACAGTGTCATCGAAATAGAGCGCAAACTCAAGTCATAGGCGGTTGAGTTGGCCTAACGCCGGTAGCTTAATGCCTTGCGCGAGGGGAGCTTTGCTAATCGGTGCCAGACCGACGTTCTTCTGCCATCTTCAGGACCCTTAGAAAATTGCCACCCCAGATCTGTTGAATATCTTCAGCAGAATATCCTGCTCGCACAAGGGCAATCGTTACATTCAGCGCTTGGCTGGCGTCGGCATAGCCCTTGATGCTGCTGCCATGATTGAAGTCGTTCCCGATGCCCACGTGATCGATGCCAATGCGATCGACGATATAATTAATATGAGCAATCATGTCCGAAACACTTCCGCGCCCGATGGTCGAGCGCATCTCGACCAGAAAGGCGCGTTGAACAGCTGGGTCTTCTAACTCCCAATAAAGTTCATACGGGTAGGAATATTCTTCTGGAAGACCCGCTTTGACGCGGACGGTTTTAACCGCCTCAAGGAGGTCGGGGTCTGAGAGCGCGACAAGGTAGGCACCGAAGGCTGCCACGTGGATGACGCCGCCATTCTCGCCGACAAGGTCAATTTCTTCATCTGAGAGATTGCGCGTTACGTTGGAGATCGCCCGTACATTGGAATGGCTCGCGATCACCGGCGACTGGGACAAAGAGACTGCCTGCAGCGCCGCTGCCTTCGACATTTGTGAGATATCGACGACGCCCCCAAGCGCATTGATCCGCTCAATGGCGGCAATGCCAAGCGGTGAAAGGCCGCCATGCTCTTCGGTTGGTTCATAGGACTTCGTGGCCCCATCATAGAGGGGGCGTGAGGAATCTGAGAAATCGTTGTGGCCCAGATGATTAAGTCCAAACACGCGCACACCTGCATCATAAAAATAGTCGAGGGCGTTTACATCACCTTCAAGGGACCGAGCATTCTGGAATCCCAAGAGAATCGCAGGTTTGCCCGCTGCTTTCGCTGCTTCAATCTCCGCAGCAGAAGTTGCCAACACAACGCCTCCTGCAGAATCTTCAACAAGTTTCAGCGCCGCCGCGAGCTTCTCTTCTGCGACGGCACGTGCATCGGCATCCCCTTCAGGGGTGCGGGGGCCCGGTCCAACGGCAACCGACATGATCACAGCATTTACGCCGCCTGCCGCAAGCTTCTCAGGGCTGACTTTTGAGACGCCGCCCTCTCCAAGATAGCTGAGCGAGGTCGACGGGATAACAATGTCCGCATGAGCATCGAGCACCAGTGCGTCCGCGTGGATAGCTTGGGCCTTCGAGATGATCTCCGCTTCTGAAAGAGCGGTCTCAGCTTGGACCGGAAGAGATGTAGTGAAGACGATCAGAAGACAGCCTAACGCGCGTTGCAAGGCGATGCGAAATCTAGCCAAACCGTTCATGTATTCCCCCAGGCAATGGCAGGCTGACTGTTCCGCCTGCCGAACAGGTAGTGTACAGACTAAAGAAGGCGGTCCAAACGCTAACTATTATCGACCTGGTTGGACTTTGTTTTTCGGGCGGTTATGAATTGGTTGAAAGAAAACGCAAATGCGCTTCAGGCGTTCGGCGCAATGTCGTGCGGTGAGGGTTTGCGCGGTCGATGATTGATTGCCGCGGGAATGTAAAACTCGACGATCCGTTGGAGGCCAACGATTGGCCTCCAATTTGACGCAGCGGCATCGGTCCTTTGAACGAGACACTAAACTATCGGCTAGACTTTGATATGGTGGTGCAAACCAAATGCTCACCAAAGATATATCAAGGGGCAAACAATGACCGCAGCAAGTGATCTGGATGGCTTCCGATCAGAAGTATCGGAGTGGGTGCAGAGCAATTTTCCATCCGCACTTAAGAGCTTTGATCTTGGAGCAGATAGCCCGAGCGAAAAAGGAGTGAGCGGTGAGTTCCGGGCGTGGCGCCAGGCTCTTGCTGACAATGGCTGGGGCACACCGACTTGGCCCAAAGAATATGGCGGCGCCGGGCTAAGTGACCCAGAAGCCAAAGTCATTCGTCAGGAAATCGCTAAGGTCGGCGCGTTCAATCCCATTCCGCCGATGACAGGGATGGGTGTGACCATGGTTGGTCCAACCATCCTGGAATACGGAACCGATGAGCAGAAAGCAAAGCACCTTCCGGGTATTGCAAGTGGAGAAGTTCGCTGGTGCCTGGGACTGTCGGAGCCCAATGCTGGGTCTGACCTGGCAGCGCTGAGCACGAAGGCCGTGGATAACGGTGACGCCTTCATCCTCAACGGTCAAAAAATCTGGACCTCTGGCGCACACATTTCGCAATGGTGTGGCGCTGTCGTTCGAACCGACCCAAAGGCGAAGAAACGAGACGGCATCAGTTTTGTCATGTTGCCCATGGACCAGAAAGGTGTCGAAACCCGCCTCATTAAGCTGATTTCGGGTGCCTCCCCGTTCTGTGAAACTTTCTTCAATGATGCGCGGGCAGACAAGAGCGATCTGCTGGGCGATCTCAATGACGGATGGAGCGTTGTAAAGCGCCTGCTGCAACATGAGCGCCAAAGTCAGACATCGGCGCCAGCTGCCGTAAAAATTGACCAGGAACCTTTGCAGGAACAGGCGAAGCGCTATGTGGGAACGCTGGAAGACGGGACTCTTGCCGACCCGGATCTGCGTCTTCGGATTGTCGAGAATCTTATGGATGCGGAGGCCCACCAGCTGACGGTCTCGCGCATCACCGCAGAAGCTAAGGGTCAAGTGAAGGTAAGCGCGGCCGCCTCGGTCCTGAAGAACTCAATGACCAGGGTCGCGCAGACCAAAGCAGAACTGACACTGGAGATGATGGGAAATCAGGGCATCGGCTGGGAAGGTGAGCAATTCTCGGAAGAAGAATTGCGGAGTGTCCGCGATTGGCTCATGGGCAAAGCTATGTCGATCTATGGTGGATCCGCTGAGATTCAAAACAACATCATCTCCAAGAACATTCTGGGCCTCCCAGAAACGACACAGCAAGGCTAACGGGGGTTGGGAAACGATTATGGCTGCACTTACAGAAGAACAAACGCTTATCAAGGATCAGGCAATTTCTTGGGCGAGCGCCGAAGCGCCTGTTTCAAAGTTCCGCGCAATGCGGAACGAAGGCAATGAAGGTGGATTCGCTGAGCCCACCTGGTCCGCGATGGTAGAGATGGGCTGGACCGGCATCCTGGTGCCGGAAGAATATGGCGGATCAGATCTTGGCTATTTGACCTTCGGGCTTGTTCTTGAAGAGCTGGGCAAACAATTGGCGGCGTCGCCACTCTTCGCCTCGGCGTATGTCGGCGCCACGGCACTTCTTCTTGCAGGCACGGATACACAAAAGTTGAGCCATCTGCCGCGGATCGTAGACGGCAGCGAAATTGTGACGCTCGCCGTCGACGAGGGGCCGCGCCATGCACCCGCGCGTACAGCGTTGGAGGCGAAGTCTCAGGGAGACAAACACGTCCTCACCGGATCAAAGACGCTGGTTTTGGAGGGCATGTCGGCAACGCATTTCATTGTCGTTGCGCGCTCCGCCGGAAAAGCGGGAGAGGCGCAAGGTCTCTCTCTCTTTATTGTTCCAGCAGATGCGGCAGGACTGTCCCGGCGTCCAATGAAAACCATGGACAGCCGTGGGTATGCAGAACTGAGTTTCGATGGGGTCGAAGTCTCTGACGCTGATCTCATGGGGCCGGTTGGCCAGGCCGGGGAAGTATTGGACGAGATACTGGACCGCGCACGCGCTGGGATTGGGGCAGAGATGCTGGGTGTTGGATCGCAGGCGTTCGCGATGACGCTCGACTATCTTAAGACGCGCAAACAGTTTGGTGCTGTGATTGGTTCTTTCCAGGCGTTGGGCCACCGAGCTGCGGAGCTGTTTGCTGCCATGGAACTTGCGCGTTCTTGCGGCGAGGCTGCCCTTCAGGAGATTGACGCGCAGAGCAACAGTGTTGCGAAAGCCTGTTCTCTTTCAAAGGCGAAGGTTGGAGATTTTCTCCATACCATGTCCAATCAGCTGATTCAGATTCACGGCGGCATTGGCATGACCGACGAATTCGATGCAGGCCTGTACCTCAAACGAGCGCGTGTTCTCGAGACCCTCTATGGCAACCAGTCCTATCATCGGGACCGCTATGCACGGCTGCTCGGTTTTTAGATATTCAGTGTGCCTCGGCAACGAATAGACGACGCGCCATAGATCGCATGCGATCAGCATAGTCAGCCCGCGACCAACCACACTCGACCGTTAGCTGTTCCCAGTTTCTGAGAGACAGCAACGTCCACAAAATGTCCGTCGCCTGTTCCGGGGAATAGTCCGCTGTAAGTGTCTTGTCGCGCGACAGCGCCAGAATGGCCGCCTCGCACCCTTCGCGCATATCTTGCATCCGCTTGTCCCAGGCGGCGGCGGCTTCAGGGTCTGTGTCGCGCATGGCGAGCAGTGCTTTTCCTATCCCATAGATCTCTGGAAGGAAACCTGCCCAGGCGCCGATAAAGACATCCAACCGCTCGATCCCGGTTTTGGCCGTTCGGCTCGGGATGAGACGTTCATCGCCCCCATGAAGCTCGTCCACATAATGTGTAGTGGCGACGAGCAGGTCCCCGCGTGTCCGAAAATGAAGGTAGAGCGCCTGCCGGGTGATGCCGACCTTGGCCGCAATATCGGACATTCGGACGCTGTTTCCCTGGCCGGATTCCAGCAATTCCAGGCTGGCCGCCAGGATCTTCTCCCGAGTCGGTTTTGCACCACTTGACATGATGTCTAGTAGCGCTTACTTGTCGCTGTGTCAATTGACATCGTGTCAAGTAAGGAGCTGGCCATGAAAATCATAATTTTTGGAGCAACAGGGTCATTGGGCCGACATTTGGTCGAACAGGCGCTTGCCAAGGGAGAGGAAGTGACGGCATTTCTGCGCGATGCATCCACGTTGGACCGACATCATCAAAACTTGAATTTGATTGAGGGTAACGTCCTTGATCCGGTGGCGGTCGATGCAGCAGTCAAAGGGCATGATGCAGCGTTGATCGCCCTGGGGGCCGGCCGGAAGGGAGGTGTCCGTGCTCAGGGGACGAAGCACATCATCGACGCGATGGAGTGTCACAATGTGCGCCGACTTGTCTGCCAAACCACACTGGGAGCTGGCGACAGTCATAAACATCTCAACTTCTTTTGGAAGCACATCATGTTTGGCTGGTTGCTGAAACAGGCCATGGCGGACCATGAAGAACAGGAAGCCTTCATCCAGCAAAGCAACCTAGATTGGACCACCATTCGGCCCGCCGCTTTTACCGATGGTCCTGCGACCGGCGACTACAAGCTTGGCTTTCCGTCGTCTGAAAGCGGCTTGGCGCTCAAAATTTCCCGGGCAGATGTTGCGAGCGTGATGCTGCAGCAAATGACCACCGACACCTATCTGCACAAATCGCCTGGGCTTTCCTACTAACCCTACCTGCGAAAGGAGCCTGTTATGACGCAGACTTGGCTTCTTTTTACTTACGAAGTTTCCCTCATTTCCTGCGCTCTGGTCGCGGGTGTGTTCCTGACATTTTCAGATTTTGTCATGAGGTCTCTGAACAGGGCCAGAACAAGTGCTACTGTGGAAGTGATGCAGGGGATTAACAGAGAGGTTTTCAAAACAGTTTTCATGGTTTTGTTGATCGGCATGTGGGGCGCTATCCTGTTTGTACCCGATGAATTTCATGCCAGCAGCGGGATAGTGATCGGGAGCGACGAAAACCTGTTGAGCGAAGTACGGGCTGCTGGCGGGGCTCTGCTCGCCTGCGCAATGATTGTCTTGCTAGGCGCATTCATCTCGCGGCTCACCTTCACTGCATTGTTGCTGTCGACAGTTCTCTATCTCTCCTACGGCGTATCCCGTTTGGTGAGCATGGCAGTTGATGGGTTGCCGTCTTTAAACCTGATGGCGGTAACCCTCTTTGAACTTGGTATCGGGTTGGTTTGTGCGTTGGCGCTGGCGACCGGAAAATCATCAGCGAGTCCCGACGGCAAGGCGGTCGCATAACCTGTTCCATACGTCCCGTCCTCGGGCGTGATGCCATCATATCGGTAGCGGCGGGGCTTTATGGTATGTATCACACATATAGCGCGAAGATGGCGCACGTTGGGAGTGGTGCATGCAAAAAGATCAATATGGAAACCTACTGACAACCAGCTCGGTGAAGGCACGGGATGCCTATGTTCGAGGGCTTGACTGCAATCTCGCCGCCGCCCCTGGCGCCGAAGAGGCGTTTCAGGAAGCGATCACTGAAGACGAAAATTTCGCACTGGCGCATCTCGCCATTGCCCGCAACCGTCAGGTTGAAGGGCGCGGGGTCAGCGGTCGTGAGTCCTATGCAGCCGCCAAAGCCTGCGCTGAGGGCTTGAGCCCGCGCGAACAAGGACATTTGGCGATTATCGGATCGCTTCTCGAAGGCAGGAGCGATGGCATCTATGAGAAAGCCTATGCCCACCTGCAGGAATTCCCGCGCGATGTCATGATTGCTCAGGCGTGCCTCGGTGTGTTCAGTTTGATCGGGTTTGGAGGGCAGCCGGGACGGGAGGCGGAGAACCTCGCCTTGTCGTCAATGTTGGCGCCCTACTACGGCGATGATTGGTGGTTTCTTTCCACACACGCATTTTCTCAGATGGAAGCAGGACAGTTGGAACCGGCAGCGCGGTCTATCGAGCGCTCTCTCGCGATTAACCCACGGAATGCAAATGGCTCTCACCATCGGGCGCATCTCTACTATGAAGTGGGAGAAACCAAAGCAGGGCTTGCCTATCTGAAAGACTGGATAGAGAACTATGACCCGCAAGGCGTCATGCATTGTCATCTGTCCTGGCACATTGCACTCTGGGCATTGGCGGAAGGTGATGTGAAAACCATGTGGGAGGTGGCGGACACTGCCATTGATCCGAAAACCAGCACAGGTCCAGCGCTTAACATTGTAACGGACATGCCGGCGCTTCTCTACCGCGCGGAGCTTGCGGGCGTGGAGGTTGCGCCGGAACGGTGGCAAGCCATCAGCGATTATGCGACGGCGCGGTTTGCAAAGCCGCGACTCGGTTTCGCAGATGTTCATGCGGCACTCGCGCACGCGATGGCGGGAAATGCAGAAGGTGTGGCAACGATCATCGAAAAGGCAAACGGACCGGCTGAAGATCTTGTGCGCGCCTTGGCGGAAGCCTTTCAGGCATTTGCAAAGCAGGATTGGCAGCTCACGACCGAGCATCTAACAAAAGCGATATCTGATCATGCACGGATCGGCGGAAGCCGTGCCCAGCGCGACCTGATTGAACTGGCAATGGCTGCAGCACTCGCCCGGCGGGGCAGAGCCGAGGAGGCGAAAAGGTTGCTCATGTCTCGCAGGCCGCAAGCGCTTGGCACCATTGCGCAAACGATTTCAAACTAAACTCAAGCACAGGCATCAATCAGAATGACCGACACTATTTCAGACGCCGCGCGTGAAATTGGCGACCGCGTGGAAACATTCGTACGGCAAGAAATTACGCCCTACGAAAAAGATCCCCGCGCCGGGTCCCATGGACCAACAGAAGAGCTCGTTCGGGAGATGCGGGACAGGGCAATCAAAGCGGGTGTCATGACGCCGCACATCAGAAATGATGGTGGCCACTACAGCCAGGTTGAGACCGCTTACATCCTTAAAAAATCAGGTCTCTCTCCACTCGGCCCCGTTGCCTGCAACACCATGGCGCCGGATGAGGGAAACATGTTCTTGCTCGGAAAAGCTGGAAGCGAAGAACAGAAGGCGCGTTTCCTGGCACCTTTGGTGAGTGGCGACTCAAGGTCAGCATTTTTCATGACCGAACCATCGGCTGACGGAGGCGCGGGGTCCGATCCGTCCATGATGCAGACGGAAGCCAAGCTGGATGGCAACCATTGGGTCATCAACGGTAAAAAGACCTACATCACCGGGGCAGACGGCGCCAAAGTTGGTATCGTCATGGCGAACTCTGAACAGGGCGCCTGCATGTTCCTGGTGGACCTGCCCGACCCGGCGATCAAAATCACCCGCGTGCTGGAAACGATTGACAGTTCCATGCCGGGCGGTCATGCGGAAATTACCATCGACAATTTACGTGTGCCCGCCGACCAGATGTTGGGTCAGCCAGGTCAGGGGTTCCGCTTTGCGCAAGTCCGGTTGGCGCCTGCGCGACTCTCCCATTGCATGCGCTGGTATGGTGTCGCTGTCAGAGCACAGGAAATTGCGACGGAATATGCGTGCCGCCGCGAAGCGTTCGGCAAGCTTCTGATTGATCATGAAGGTGTGGGCTTCATGCTGGCGGAAAATCAGATTGACCTTAAACAGTCGGAGCTGATGATTGATTGGTGTGCCGCGACGCTCGACAGTGGCCAAGACGGAAACGTTGAGAGTTCGATGACGAAGGTGTCAGTCTCAGAAGCGCTTTTCCGCGTCGCGGACCGATGTGTTCAGGTGATGGGTGGTATGGGCGTTACCGGCGATACAATTGTGGAGCAATTGTTCCGGGAGGTGCGCGCCTTCCGCATCTATGATGGGCCCACGGAAGTCCACAAATGGTCGCTGGCCAAGAAAATTAAGAAGAGAACGCTGGCCGCAATGTAAGACTCCAAAAGTCTTCAGGGGCACCGATAGGGCGCCCCTGAGGCAAATTTAGCTGTAGCGGTAAGGGCGTCCGGCCTTTTGCATATTAGCATTGTACTTCTTGAAGATCTCAACAACTTTCGCCTTGGTTGGTGACTCAGCCGCGATTTCATCCCAGAAGACGAGAGCCGCTGCTTCGACCGTTGCCCATTCTTCATCCGGAATAGATGTGAGCTGCATCTTTGTGCCGTCGACACGGAGGGAAGCTTCGCCACCCCAATACCACCACTGACGGTAATAGTGGGAGCTGTCCATCGTAATTTTGAGCAGCTCCTTCAGGTGATCGGGCAGCTCGTTATATCGATCCATATTGGCAAAGAAGGAGCCAGCCCAGGCGCCCGAGATATTGTTGGTCAGGAAATAGTCGGTGACATCCGCCCAGCCGACTGTGTAGTCCTCGGTGATGCCGGACCAGGCGACGCCGTCCAACTCGCCAGTCTGCACTGCAACCTCAATATCTTCCCAGGGAAGGGTCACGGGCACGACACCAAACTGACTGAGGAACCGCCCAGCAGTCGGGAAGGTGAAGACGCGCTTACCCTTCAAGTCTTCAAGGCTGTGGATCGGGTCTTTGGTCGCAAAATGGCACGGGTCCCATGCCCCAGCTGAGAGATGTTTTACCCCAACTTTCGAATATTCCTCATCCCAGATTTCATTGAGGCCGTATTGATTGAACAAGACAGGCACGTCGAGCGAATAGCGGGATGCGAATGGGAAGTATCCGCCAAACACGGTCACTTCTGTGGGCGATGCCATGGAATCATCATCGGACTGCACAGCGTCGATAGTGCCGTTCTGCATGGCGCGGAAAAGTTCACCCGTAGGGACAAGCTGATCAGCAAAGAAGAGTTCGATCTGCATCTCATCGCCAGCAATTTTATTGAAGCTGTCAATGGCGGGTTTGACGACATGTTCTGCTAAAGCAGGCCCCGCATAGGTCTGCATGCGCCAACGGATGGTTGTATCCGCGTGAACGGCGGGAGCGGCCAAGGTGGCAGCACCGGCAACACCGGCAGTGGTGAGAAACTTACGTCTGGTCGTCATATCTCGTCTCCTTGTTCGTCGATTGGATACTCGCTCAGGATGTTGGGGCAGTGATACGCAGGCAGCTCCTTTTGAATCTCTTCCTATTTTCCGTAGACAACCTCCGGCAACCAGAGGGCTATCTGCGGAAAGGCCATGATCAATGTCAGGGCCAATAACATCACCATAACGAAAGGAAAGATGGAACCATAAATGTCGCGCAGGCTGATTTCTGGTGGTGCCATGGCGCGCATGAGGAATAAATTATATCCAAAGGGCGGTGTCATATAGGCAATTTGCGTGGTGATTGTGTAGAGAATGCCATACCAAACAAGATCAAAGCCAAGCGCACTGACTAGTGGGACATAGAGCGGCGCGACAATAACGAGCATCGCCGTGTCGTCCAGGAATGTCCCCATCAGCAAAAAGCTGAGCTGCATCAGGATGAGGATCATCCACGGGTTGAGACCCAGCTGATCGGTAAACAGATTATCAATCGCACGGACAGCCCCAAGACCATCAAACACCGCGCCAAATCCCATGGCGGCGAGGATGATCCACATGAACATGCAGGAGATCGCGAGTGTCTGGCGCACAGAGGTCTCAAAGACCTCCCGTGTCATGCGTCGTTTGATGATGGCCGCAAAGAAAGCGGCCAATGCCCCGATGGCGGAGCTTTCAACCAGCGACGTCCAGCCATTTACGAAAGGAACTATCATCACCGCAAAGATGCCTACCGGCAGCAGGCCCGCGCGCAAGAGACGGAGTTTTTCACTGAGCGGCACATCACGTTCCTCGTCTGGAAGGGTTGGCCCCAGTGCCGGATTGATGCGGCAGCGAATGTAGATGTACGCAATGAACATTGAGGCCATCATAAGCCCGGGAAGTACGCCCGCGAGCCAGAGTTGTCCGACAGGCTGCCGCGCAATCATGGCATAGAGGACAAGGACAACCGACGGGGGCACGAGAATGCCGAGCGAAGACCCCGCTTGCACAACCCCTGTCACCATTCGTTTGTCATAACCCCGACGGAGCAGTTCTGGCAAAGCGATGGTCGCGCCGATCGCCATACCGGCAACAGAAAGACCATTCATGGCGGAGATGAGAACCATGAGGCCAATCGTGCCGATGGCAAGTCCGCCATTTACCGAACCCATCCAGACATGGAACATCTTGTAAAGATCGTCGGCGATTTTGGATTCTGACAACACATATCCCATGAAAATAAACATGGGCAGGGTGAGAAGCGGGTACCATTTCATCAGTTTCATGGCTGAAGAAAAGGGAATGAGTGAACCGCCTGTTCCCCAAAGTGTGAGCGCAGCGATCGCGGCCACGGCACCAATGGCACCGAAAACGCGCTGACCCGTCATGAGCATCAGCATCATCGAGGAGAACATTACAATCGCGATCAACTCATAGGACATCAGAGCTCAATCTCACGAATTTTCGCAATGTCCTTAAAAAGCTCAGAGATTGCCTGAAGCAACATCAGAAAAAAGCCAACCGTCACGATGGATTTGATGGGCCAAAGGTAGGGTCGCCAGACGGTGGGATTGCGTTCACCGTATTGCAGCGAGTAGCTGGTGCTATCAACCGCGCCGTACAGCAACACACCCAGATAGAAGATCAGCAGCAGCACAGTGAAGCTGTCAAACCAGGCTTTTTTGCGAACCGACCAATTGCCATAGAAAAGATCCATGCGCACATTGGAGCCAAGTTGAATTGAATAGGGCCCACCCAGGATGTAATAGGTGACCATAGCGAACTGGGCGACTTCGAGCGTCCACAGTGATGGCAGGAAGAAAGTCTTGGAAATGGATGACCAGAGCAGAATGCCCATCATGACGAAAATGCCATACATCATCACGCGTCCGATGCGATAGTTGATGGCGTCGACCGTACGCCCATAAACGCTCACAAACCGGGGCATTGGGTATCCTTCAATGTCACAACACTGACATCGTGATACGTCTTTGTCAGATGCACAAGGGGTCCGCCCTCGCAGGCGCGAAACTATTGGCCGTAAATTGTGGCGTTCCAGATGTCAGCGGATGTTTTGCCTATCGCGCTGGCATCATCTGGTTCAGTACGAAGCATATTGTCATTCGCGAGGGCATTATTCATGAGAATGAGGGCGCGCGCTGTTCGGTCGGGATCGATAACTTTCGAACGCCCGAGCATAATCTGCTGACGAATGAACCGTGCTGTCTTCTCGATGAAATAGTCAATGATGCGCTCTCGCCACTCGCTATAAACCTGAGCACTGTTATTGGATGCCTGTTCCAAGGCACGCATTGCTGTGTGGTGCGCTTCCATCGCCACGAACATGTCGGTCAGGTGAGTTTGCGTATCCGCCAGGTAATTGTCGCCGCTCTTGCCTTCGAGCCAGTCATCGACCGGTGCCCGAATGGCGTCTTCAAATCGATCCATAAAGCCCAATGCCAGCTCATCTACACTTTTGAAGTAATGGTAGAAAGAGGACCGGGTCATCTCCGTCCGTCGCATGATGACATCCACTGTCAACGACCCAAAGTCGACATCAGTCAATGCCGCGACCGTTGCGTCGATAATCTCTTCACGGGCCATTTCCGGTGTGCGGCGTCTTCTCTGGGGTTTGCCCGGCATTTTTGGCTCATTTCTGCGGTCTTTATACGCTGTGAATGGGAGTCCTTCCACTGTCAGGTCAGTCTATGTGGCTTATTGACAGACCGTCAATAGTGGATCATTCTTTATGTACTATCGCAGTGATAGGAGCGACGAGGGAGGACGCCTGTATGAACATGCATATGAATGAAATGTCTGGTGAGCAGGGGGCGAGCTGGGCGAAGGCGGGGACACAGCCTCGTGTTGCGATCATCGGCGCTGGCATGTCGGGCATTGCCGCTGTGGTGAAATTGCGTAAAGCCGGTTACACAGATCTCACTGTCTATGAAAAGACAGACAAAGTTGGCGGTACGTGGCGTGAAAACCAATATCCCGGTCTCTCCTGTGACGTGCCCTCACGTTGGTATTCCTTCTCCTTCGCTCTAAATCCGGATTGGACGCACCGTTTCTCATATGGCCCTGAGATTCAGGCCTATATGGAAAAGACAGCAAAAGATTTCGGCGTCACCGATATTGTGAATTTTAATACACCAGTCACGGATCTCACCTATGAAGCCCCACACTGGCGCTTGACCACCGGTGCAGGTGATGTCGAGCAGTATGACATTGTCATCTCAGCAACCGGAGTGTTGCACAACCCTGTTCTGCCAAAGATTGAAGGGTTGGACAGTTTCGAGGGCGATATGTTCCACACAGCCCGGTGGGATCATTCTGTTCCCTTGGAGGGGCGTAAGGTTGGCATTATCGGCACCGGGTCCACGGCTGCGCAGATCATCGGTGCGATCACAAGTAAAGTTGGCACGATGAATGTATTCCAGCGCACGCCGCAATGGATGATCCCATTGCCGCAGCGAGAATATTTGGGCATTACAAAGTGGCTGATGCGCACCTTCCCCGCGCTGCAGAAGATCACATACAATTTCTACTTCAAAACAATGGTGAAGCATTTTGGTCAGGCCACTGTGGGCGACCAGAAGGAACTCGCGAAAATCCAGGAAGCCTGCTCCAAGCATTTGGAAGAGGCGGTGAAGGATCCTGGGCTTCGGGCAAAGTTGACGCCGGATTATCAGGCAGCGTGCAAACGCCTTATCTTCTGCTCAGACTTTTATCCCGCGATCACCAGCGAGAATGCCAATCTCATCACAGAAGGGATCGAACGCATCGTCCCTGAAGGGATAAAGACGGTGGACGGTAAGACCCATGAGCTGGATGTTTTGGTTCTCGCAACGGGCTTTGATGCGACGTCCTTTATCCTGCCAACCAAAGTGACTGGCGAGAATGGCCGCGATCTGGGAAAGGCGTGGGACGGCTCACCGCGTGCGCACCGCGCGGTTAGTATGCCAGGCTTTCCCAATTTCTGGATGCTGGAAGGACCAACCGGCCCAGTCGGCAACCTGTCGCTCATTACCATTACGGAGCATCAGGTCGACTATGTGATCTCTATGCTCAACAAAATGCGCGACGAAGGGCTTGAGGGAATTGCGCCAAAGCAATCAGCCTTTGATACCTACAATGCGGAGATGCTGGCCCGTGTGCCGACGACCGTGTGGGCGAGTGGCGGCTGCGACAGCTGGTATTTCGACAAGTCAGGTGTTCCCAACCTCTACCCATTTTCCCCAGATCGTTATCTGAACGATATGCACGATCCTGATTTTTCGGAATACCGATTGATCTCTGATAGCAAAGAGTCAAATGAGATGCAGGCGGCTGAGTAAAGGTGGCAAGCTGAGTGACGCATCTGCGCCTTCGCAACTCTGTGTTAGATTTGATGATCTCGCCTTCACATGGAGGCGGGATCATTTCATTTGAGGCGTTCGGGGAACCCGTCCTGAAACCTGCGCCGGATCCAATTTCTGGACTGACCGATCCGTCTGCGTTTGTTCTTCTTCCCTATTGCAACCGCATTGCTCATGGGGGCGCCAAGTTTGGCAACCAGACCCTTCAACTGACACCGACACTGCCAGGAGAAACTCACGCACTTCACGGTGAGGGTTGGATTGCAGGATGGACGGTGGAAAAACAGAGCGATACGGCGACTGTTCTTTCATTCCGCCACTCTCCAACCACGGGAAGATGGCCTTGGGCCTTTGAAGCGTCACAGCGCTATGAACTCAACGACGGGGGCATGATCCACACTGTCCAGATTCAAAACGTCTCGGAAAAGCCGATGCCTGTCGGCCTTGGCTTTCATCCCTATTTCCCGCGCAAATCAGGTGACCAGTTCATCACACAGGTAGGCGGGAGATGGAATGTGTCGACCGACCTGCTACCCACAGATCACGAAAGGGGCGGTTCTGAGGACCACTGGCCAGGACGACAGCTCCCTGTCGACGTTTCGCTGGACAACTGTTTTACCGAGTGGGATGGCAAGCTGCTGATAGAACGAGAAAATATGTGTGTCAGCCTGACAGCATCTGATGAGCTGGGTCTGCTCCACGTCTATGCACCGATTGGCGCAGATTTTTTCTGTGCAGAACCCGTGTCCCATATGCCCGACGCACTCAACCGGCTCGGTGAGCCTGACCAAATGCAAGTATTGCAGCCAGGCGAGACCTTCAAAGCATCAATCCGCTATCTCGTTGAAAAATCTGCCTGATGAGCCATGGTGCCGGACAGCAGACGTTGAGGTCGAGATTCGTGGTTCGTTTCTGTACCCAAACGTGTAACGTGTCAGGCATAAACAAACTCAAAAATGCAATTGTCCTGAACAGGGGGAAATATATGTCAGACGTTGATGCAGACTTATTTCAGCTCGCAATGTCCGAAGAGGCCCGGCCTCTCATGGATGCGGTACAAAAACACATTGTCGAAAATGTCGACCCGATCACCGAAGAATTCATCAAACTCAATGATGAGAAAGAAGACCGCTGGAGCTGGCATCCGCGCCAGCTGGAGCTTCTAGAAGACGCCAAAGATAAGGCGAAGGAAGCAGGCCTCTGGAACTTCTTTTTGCCCGATGATGAATCCGGAGCGGGCCTCAGCAATCTGGACTATGCCTATATTGCCGCTGAGCTCGGAAAATCGCCGCTGGCGTCAGAATCGCTGAACTGCAGCGCGCCAGACACCGGCAATATGGAAGTGCTGGAACGTGTTGGCACAGAAGAGCAGAAAGAGCAGTGGCTAAAACCACTTTTGAACGGTGAGATCCGTTCTGCTTATGCGATGACGGAACCAAATCTTCCGTCTTCGGACGCAAAGAACATCAGCACAAGTGCAGTGCTGGAGGGTGACGAATGGGTCATCAACGGGGAGAAATTCTACATTTCAGGCGCAGGTGACCCGCGCTGTAAGATCATGATCACGATGGTGAAAACAAGCCCCGATGCGGCACCGAGCAAGCAGCAGTCCCAGATCCTCGTGCCAATGGATACACCAGGAGTTGAGGTTCTCGAAGGCATGCAGGTGTTTGGCGAAGACCATGCGCCGCGTGGACACATGCACATTAAATTTACAAATGTTCGTGTGCCAAAGGAAAACATGCTTCTGGGTGAAGGCCGTGGCTTTGAAATCTCTCAGGTGCGCCTGGGGCCTGGTCGCATTCATCACTGTATGCGCTCCATCGGCAAAGCGGAAAAAGCGCTCGAGCTGATGGTGAAGCGAGCAGGCTCCCGTGAGGCTTTCGGCAAACCAATTGCAAAGCTTGGCAAGAACGTTGAGGTCATTTCGCGCGCGCGTATCGAAATCAACGCAATGCGCCTAGCAGTGTTGCAAGCTGCCAAGGCCATGGACGTTCTCGGCAACAAGGAAGCGCGTGTCTATGTGAGCGCTGTAAAGGCAATGGTGCCGGAGAAAGTCTGCCTAATCATCGACCAGGCCATTCAAATGCATGGAGCTGCGGGTATTTCTCAATGGACGCCGTTGGCAGGTCTGTACACAGATATGCGCCATCTGCGTTTCGCTGACGGTCCAGATGAAGTGCATCACATGGTTGTAGGGCGTGCAGAGCTGCAGAAATACGACTTGTGGTGAGTTAAAGCGAAGCCTGGCGTGCAGTCAGATTTCGATTGGAAATGTAGGAAACCCCTTGCGAGCTTCAGGCCGGTGAGGGGTTTTTTACGTGAAAAGCCTAATTTCTGGGAAGGCGGTCCCTGGGACATCACTCCTTTGGACCACGCCACCTTTTGGGGGCGCTGGCGCTGAGGTGATCGCCCATTTTCTGGGGCGGGGTTGTTCATTGCTTAGTCGATCAATCAGACGCATGGTGCGGAACTGAACCTCTAGAACGGACAGTCGGGAGGTTTGCGTGCACCTTTCAAACTGCCACGAGAAGCTCAGTTTCGACGCCTCGGTGAATCACCATCAATCAGAATAAACAGGGTCGTACATATAGTCTTGGATGACCCGAGTGTATCCTTCTGGATAAGAGGCCTGCGCGACTCTGTCTCGCCAAGCCATGTCCGCGACGCGCTCGGCGATCTTTGCTGAGACCTCTCGGATTGTGGGCAGTCTTGGATAGATCGCACCTTCGCCGATATCTTGATCGCTCACTTCATCAGCCAGTGCTTCCGCAGCGGCCAGAAACATGTTTTCCGAAATGACAGTCGCGTCCGCTACAATGGCTCCCAATCCAATGCCCGGAAAAACATAGGCATTGTTGCCCTGAGCTGGGCGATGGGTGTGGCCATTGAGGGAAACTGTTTCAAAGGGGCTGC
This sequence comes from Parvibaculum sp., assembly GCA_002695905.1. GTDB lineage: Bacteria > Pseudomonadota > Alphaproteobacteria > Parvibaculales > Parvibaculaceae > Mf105b01. Next base: position 106,270 of record NZQM01000118.1, on the reverse strand, counting down.
CGCTGGCGAAGATCGCCCTGCCATCACTCCATTCATGTGCTTGCTCTGCTGTGCATTCAGCACTCGAGGTCGGATTGGACAAGGCAAAGATGGTCGGTCGTTCATTGATCTCCGCCATCGTTTGGGTCACCTCTTTGGTGAATGTACCTGGTGCACCTGTAGAACCTATCAGCACGTCCGGCTGGATGGTACGAATCGCAGAGAGAAAGTCCAACTGGGGGTGTGCGTGTGCATATGGGAGATTATGAGGCATCAAGTCTGAACGGCCGCCAACAACAAGACCTTCGACGTCGACAAACCAGAGTCTCGCGCGGGCCTCATCGTAGGAAAGCCCTTTTTGCTGAAATGCGGCACAGATGAGGTCAGCAATACCCGTCACCGCGGATCCTGCGCCCAGAAACATGATTTTCAGATCTTCGAACTTTTTGCCCGATATCCGGGTGGATGCATAAACACCTGCGAGCGCGACAGCGGCGGTGCCCTGAATATCATCATTGAAACAGAGCACCTGATCCCGATAGGTGTTCAGCAGGCGGTAGGCATTGGGTGTCTGAAAGTCCTCAAATTGAATAAGCGCTTTTGGGAACTTCACCTGAACCGCGTCGACAAACTCCGCCACCAATGCATCATAATCGTCACCTTGCACGCGGGGATAGGGGTAGCCCAGATAAAGAGGGTCTTTGCGAAGCTCTTCATTTTCTGTCCCGACATCAAGCATTACAGGCAAGCATTGATGTGGCTGAATACCAGCGCAGGCAACGTAAAGTGCGAGCTTTCCAATGGGGATGCCCATACCGTTTGCGCCAAGGTCGCCAAGTCCGAGAATGCGCTGGCCATCGGTAATCACGATCACGCGAATATCCTTTTCCAGCCAGTTATCAAGCATCGAAGAAATATGGCCGCTGTCTTCCAGTGTGATGTAGAAGCCCTGGGGTTTTCTAAAGATGTGCGCAAATTCTTTGCAAGCTTGCCCCAGGGTCGGTGTGTAGATTAAGGGCATGATCTCTTCGATGTGGTCGATCAGCGTTCGATAGAAGAGGGTTTGATTGCGCTCCTGCAGCGCGGTCAAAAAGATATATCGCTCAATGTCAAAAGCTTTGCGGCGCATATTCGCCAGAACACGCATCTTCTGTGTATCGATATCGGAAATGTTGTGGGGCAGCAGACCGCGCAGGCCAAGCGCGTCGCGTTCTTCCCGCGAAAAGGCAGTTGATTTCGTGCGAACCCTGTCGCTTAGTAAAGAACGACCTGATGTCTCCCTCATAACATTATCCCTCAATTTATCGCTCGGAAACCGTTGCAATAAGAAAGACTATAGAAACAATCCGTTCACGGAGATAAATTGTCGGTCAAGTCGTGGTGAGGCAATAGTGGTGTTGAGGGAGACTTTTCGCGGCCGGAGTGGATTCACTTCCCACCTGTAATCCCGTCCTTCGGACGTTTTGGTAAGCGACTCCAAATAGCTTCTGCCAGACTGAGCGCAATGACAAACACAAGAAAAACAGCGACAATCCGCAGGTCATTAAAGTCCGAGCCTTTGGCCCAGGTGGGAAACTGGCCCCACGCAAGATAGGCGCCGTAGCAGATGCTTACAGCGACACCGAGGCCGACCACATGCCAGATTAATCGGAGGACCATTACAGTACCTCCACACTATTGAGATCGACTTTGAAAACCATCAGGTCACCCCGGCGCTCGATTTGACCGTCAACCTGCACTCGAGCAGCAACATACTTTTGCAGCTCATCACCAATCGGATTTCCGTCCCGATCAGAAAGGAGAAAAAACTCGCCGCCTTCAACAGGTGCCGTGCTTACGAAAACGGCCGGCACGCCGCCATTAAGGCACAAATTAGCGCAGGCCTTATGCGCAATGCCGGTGCCTGGGCGCATCGCACCGACGTAACATTTGCCGTCACATATCTCGCCGGTTAGACGCCATGTGCCGAGATCGGTCACAGACAGATCAATCGCATCGCGTGCTTCGTCTGTGAGACCATCAACCGATGCTTGTAGTGGGACTCGACGGCCCACCTGTAACATATCGATCGTCCCGCGTTTTAGTAACACACCACCAACATCAACGACTTGCCCGGAGAGCGCCGCCGCCTGCACCTGCACCTGCACGCCCCGTTTCCCTTGACCTGCAAGGAGAAGCGTATGCCCGTTGGGGTAGGATTCATTCGGAGCAACACGAACGAGAGGATACGGCGCTGTCTCCAAAATGCCTGTGAATGTTTTGTGCTGAAAGAAAAAGCGACCCGGCCCAGGGTCAGGTTGCATTGCAGAGATAAAGTACCCAGCACCTGCCATCGCCCCAACGAATGTCAAAATGACCAATAGGATGAGGGAGCGACTGCCCCGCGGCACGCCGCCAATGTAGCCAACAAAAAAATCGTCATGCGTCTTGGCCATTAGGTGCTCTCCCCAATATGGACCGGATCAACATGTGTTCCAGGCGGGTTGGGCTTTGGGTCAACAAGCACGTTGCCGTCTTTGAGCTGCAACCGGTAGGTAGCGATTTTTTCGGTAAAGGGAGCGGGTGCACACCCATCTTCAGGTCGGTACTGAAACCCGTGCCAGGGACACGTGATACAGCCATCGATAATGCGCCCCTCGCCTAAGGGGCCGTTCTGGTGAGCGCAGGCATTTGATGTGACAGAGAGCTTCCCATCATATCGAAATATCGCTATGCGCTCGCCACCTGGCAGGGGCACAACATGGCCATGCTCATCTTCAATGTCTTCCAGTCGCGCGACATTTACCCAATCACCGTCAACTGAGGCGGTGGTGGTTCGGTCTGCTTCTGTTTCTCGCTTTCCAGCGACAATATGGAGAAGCAGCACGGTAGCTGAAAAGAAGAGCACCAAAACAGGGAAAATGGGGTCGGTAGCCCCCTGCATGTACCCAAAAAGCACATGCGCCACGAGAGAAGCGTAGCCCACATAAATCATCATGTGGAGCGCCTTCCAGAAGGGTGGCGTGAAGAATTTCAACCAGAAATCATGACTGGTAACAGCGAGTACCAGCAGCACAAACAGGGAGAAAATGCCGAAAGCTTCAAAAGGGAAGCCAAGAAACTGTCCATAGTCGACATTGCTGGTGAGGAGGGCCACATACCGATCAGTTGGTGAAAAGACAAAATACCAATCAATGACATAGCTTGCATGGGTAAGGGCGACGGCAAATGTCAACACACCCAGGTGCCGACGATTGTAAAGCAGCGGAAGAAACCGCTTGTCGAGCTGCGCAAGCGGACCAATACACAAGATGAAGGACAGGAGAATGAATGCGCAGGTGCCAAATGCCCGCATGCGCAGGATGGGATAGGTCACCTGTTGCGAGCGTTCGATTTCCATAGGTGCGAACTTGAGGAACAGCACGATGTAAAGCACGATGCCCGCTAGTGCCACGAGATCGTAAACATACTTATTTGGGTTCCACTGAACCGGCGTGTATTTGACGCTCATTGGGGCTCCCCTTGAATGACGGCGGGAGGTGAGAGCTGGATCGGCGCGGAGTCGCCACTTTGCTGATAGTGAATGATGCTTGCGATGGCAAAAAGCAGAGGCAGGATAAGCGCCAGTCCGCGCCAGATCGCAAAATGGGCAGTTCTGTGTCGTCTTTTCATGGGCAGCCCCTAACGAGTTTTAAGTTCAAGGCGGACCCACCGCAGCACAACCAAGGGCCAAAGGCTGACAATGGCCGGGATGAGCAAGGGACGAAACAGATAGGCGCCGCGAGCGTCTTCATCAATTCGGTCAATGCCGATTAGAAGAAACAAGGCGCTGACCCCGACGCCCACTAGAGCGTATATGCGCAACGCAGCCAGGGCCATTTCAGCAAAATCCATATTCCCCCCAAAAATATTGACCTACGATATCAGCTCGTAGAGCTTCAAAGACTATTGAGTCTTGCTTCCTATGCGCAATACACAAGTGCAAGATTGTGATCAGTTTCGCTCTCAATTTCGTCATGTGTTCGTGAACGGAATTTCCGCTACTCATTTCGCAGTGGAGCGAGCTTTGTTGGGGGTCAGGTGTCCCGTTTGTTTTCAATTAATCTGCTCATAGTTTGTGCACTTGCGAGTTTCCTTGCGCCGCCTGCAGCGGCATGTGGAACGAGCGACACAGATTGTGTCGTGCGATCAGGCGATTATCGGGTTTACCTGCCTGAAAATTTGGCGGGCGCGCCGCCTGCCGGAGCTGTCCTCTTTTTTCATGGGTGGAAGGGCTCGTCTGAGGGCGTTATGCGCAATGCGAGCCTGCGGGCGATGAGTGATCGCCTCAACATCGTACTCATCGCTGCAAATGGTCTTCGCGGCGGCTGGTCATTTCAAGGGGCACCGGCAAGAGCCAGAAACGAGCGCGCCTACGTGAAAGAGATATTGGTTGATACAGAGGCCCGGTTCCAGGTGCCGAGAGATAGAATTCTGGCCTCTGGTTTTTCCTTAGGCGCTTCGATGGTATGGAGCTTATCCTGCTATATGGGCGACAAGTTTGCGGGTTTTGCGCCAATAGCTGGGACGTTCTGGAGCCCGCTTCCAGAAGACTGTCCAAGCGCTATGCCGAACCTCATGCATTATCACGGGCAAAAAGACAGGACCTTTCCACTGGTCGGGCGCGCGGTTGCCGGAGGCCTCTATCGCCAAGGCAATACCTATGAGAGCTTCGATATCTGGCACTCTCAAGGCCAATGCAAGGCCGAGGAACCGGTAGTCAGTGAGTCTGGCTCCCTTCAGTGTGAACGTAGATCAGGGTGCGGTAGCAGCATTCTGGAGCTTTGCCGCCATGAGGGAGGTCACGTTTATCGCGCGGCTTGGATTGAACGCAGCTGGGGAATTCTATCCGACCTCAAGGGTTGGTAGGCTTGAGTCTAGACCATAGAGAAATGATCATGAACACGAACGATCAGAAAGAGAGCACGGTCGGGGCGCTCTCTGGCCTTACGGTGCTCGACCTGTCGCGGATCCTTGCTGGTCCAACAGCGACTCAATTGCTCGGCGATTTGGGCGCGGAGATCATCAAGATTGAGCGGCCTGGCAAGGGGGATGACACCCGCGCCTGGGGGCCTCCCTTCCTCAAAGATGCAGAAGGAAAAGACACCGAAGAAAGTGCCTATTACCTGTCCTCAAACCGCAACAAACAATCGGTCGCCATCAATTTGGCAAGCGAGGAGGGTCGCGAACTCATTCGGCAATTGGCGGACGGCGCGGACATTCTGGTTGAGAACTTCAAAGTGGGAGATCTGGCGCGCTATGGGCTGGATTATGAGGCGCTCTCTCAGCGAAACCCTCGGCTGATCTATTGTTCTATTTCAGGCTTCGGACAAACAGGCCCCTATGCTCCTCGCGCTGGATATGACTTTCTCATTCAGGGCATGGGCGGGATCATGAGTATTACAGGCGATCCTCTGGACCACCCCCAAAGCACAGGGCCGATGAAGGTTGGGGTCGGGATTGCCGACGTCATGTGCGGCATGTACGCGACCGTCGGGATTCTGGCAGCGCTGGAAGCGCGCCACAAATCGGATGCCGGTCAGCACATAGACATCTCGCTTTTAGACAGCCAGGTCGCCTGGCTGGTCAATCAGGGTGCCTCCTACCTCGTCTCGGGAGAAACACCGGTGCCTCTGGGGAATGGGCATCCGACCATTGTTCCTTATGAGACTTTTCCAGCGTCAGACAAGGCCTTCATCCTGGCCGTTGGTAATGATGGGCAGTTTTCGAAGTTCTGTGCTGCAGCAGGCGCTGGGCATCTGTCTGCTGACGAGCGCTTTGCCAGGAATGTTGACCGCGTGCGAAACCGTCATGTGCTGATCCCAATATTGCGGGAGCTGACGAGGCAAAAATCTGCTGCTGAATGGATTGAGCAGTTGGAGGATGCAGGTGTGCCCTGTGGGCCGATCAACGCCATTCCTGATGTCTTTGCAGACCCACAGGTTCAGCACAGAGAAATGAAACTGGAAATGCCTCACCCAACCTCAGGCAGCGGGACCGTGCCACTCATTGGCAATCCCCTCAAACTGAGCAAGACGCCCATTCAATATAACCGTCCGCCGCCGGTGCGGGCTGCGGACACGAGGAGCGTTCTGGCAAGCAAGCTTCACCTCTCAGATGAGGAGATGGCTGAGCTTGCGGAAGGAGGCGTGATTGAGGACAGAAAAATATGAAAACCGGCGCGGAGATAATTGCGCATCATCTGCATGACGCAGGGTGTCGGACAGCCTTTGGTATTCCGGGCGGTGAAGTGCTCGCGCTGGTGGATGCTCTGACCCAAAGTGGCATCCAGTTTGTGCTGACGAAACACGAAAATTCTGCTGGCTTTATGGCAGAAGGCGCATGGCATGCGACCGGCGCGCCGGGCATTCTTGTCGCGACACTGGGGCCGGGCGTCGCCAATGCCGTGAATGTGGTAGCAAACGCCCATCAGGACAAAGTACCGCTCATCTTCCTCACCGGTCGGGTGGATGCGGCGGAATCTGAAACCTACACCCACCAAGTCTTTGATCATCAGGCGCTGTTGCGGCCGATTGTTAAAGCAAGCTTTTGTGCGGCACCTAGCGCGGTAGGTGCCATGATCGAAAAGGCGCTTCTCATTGCTACAGAGGGGCAACCGGGGCCGGTCCATATTGATGTACCGATTGGTGTGGCGGAAGGAACAACGCCAGAGGCAGACAGGGTCATCTCGGCGGCACCCCGCCTAGGCGCACCGAGTGCTGATGTCCTCGAGCGGAGCATCGCCAGTCTAGAGAAGGCGGAACGCCCACTAGCAATTGCCGGTGTTGATGCGGTCAATGAAGAGGCTGGCTCTGCCATCCAGGCCTTTTGCGAGCGATATGGCGTTCCCCTTGTTACGAGTTACAAGGGCAAAGGGTTGATCGATGAAACCCATCCACTGGCCATTGGTGGTGCGGGGCTGTCGCCCAAGGCAGACAAGGTATTGATGCCACTTATTGAGAAGTCTGATCTCATCTTCCTGATTGGATATGACCCAATTGAGATGCGGGTAGGCTGGCGCAATCCATGGGGACCTGAGAAGCAGGTCGTCGAAATTACGCCCGTCGTTCGGACCCACGGCATGCATCGGGTGAGCGAGAGCTTCCTGTCCCCAATTGCTGAAACCCTTTCTGCATTGTCAGAAGCTAAGCCGCGCGAGACCTGGGCGGGTGGTGAAGCAGCCTTAGCAAGGGCTGACCTTGCGAATGCGTTCACTACCCAAGGCGAAAAATTTTCCCCGGGCCATGTCTACGACACCCTGCGTAAGGTGCTTCCGGAAAACACCGTCATGACGACGGATAGTGGCGCGCATCGCATCCTGCTGTCGCAAAAATGGACAACCCATGCGCCTCGCACGCTCTTGCAATCTTCTGCGCTCTGCACAATGGGCTGTGCTGTGCCGATTGCAGCCGGTTTTAAGCTCTGTGCGCCTGAGACGCCGGTGGCAACTGTGTTGGGGGATGCCGGCCTTGAAATGATCTTGGGCGAACTCGCCACCATTCGTGATCTGAAACTGCCACTTGTCATTACTGTGATGGTGGACGAAAGCCTCGGCCTCATAGAAATGAAGCAACGGGCAATGGGCCGCGCCAATGCAGGGGTGGACTTTGACGGAACAGACTTCCCCGGAGTGGCAGCCGCTATGGGTGGCAAAGGCTTCTGGATTGATGATGTTGAGACGCTAGAGCGAGAGGCAACGACGGCTCTCAACCGCAACACATTCACCCTGCTTGCCTGTCGTATTGGTCGGCGCGCATATGATGGCGCTTTTTAGGCGGAGAAAGCCTATCTAAAAGGCATTTTCCGGCAACGCGATCACAAATCCGTGTATGGCAGATGACTAAAAACGTGCGGCTCATCGCGCACTCTCAAATGCAAGTGAACAACGGCTGAAGTGTATAGAAATCAACTCCTAATTGGTGGTACGGCTAGTGCTGGGTACGCAGCATTAAACTGAGAGTGGCCAATGACACACACAGACGCATTCGGATCAGAAGTAACACTGAACAAGCAGTCTACGCTTGATCATTGGAACAAGACATCCGGCGCGTTTCTCGCCCATTCATCTGCCACTCCAAACCACCTTGCAGCTGTCTTGGAAGAAGCACCGACATTCGCTCTCGCTCATGCATTTCAAGGTATTTCCTATCTGTCATTGGGCCGCAGAGAACTGATTGAAAATGCGCGCACGGGTCTGAAAAACGCGAAGCAGGCTGCCGCTGCCGTTGGCTGTACAAAAAGAGAAGGGCAATATATTCAAGCTCTGGAAGCGTGGCTGGCAGGTCTGCCGACCCAGGCTGCTGCTGTCATGGACAACGTGTTGGCGGAGACGCCGGGCGATGCCATGGCGCTCAAGCTGGGGCACGCCATTCGCTTTATCTTAGGTGACGCAAAAGGTATGCGGCACTCCATTGAAGCGGTGTTACCGGTTTACGACAATACGCATCCCGCCACAGGATATGTTCTGGGATGCCATGCCTTTTCAGTCGAAGAGACGGGAGATTATGAGCTTGCAGAAGCCCAAGGCCGAAAAGGCCTAGAATTGGCGCCTGATGACGCCTGGGGGCTTCACGCGATTGCGCATGTCTTTGACATGACTGGTCAGCCCATGGCGGGTGCCGGATGGTTGGGCGGGCAGACAGAGAGATGGGCTCATTGCAACAATTTTGGGTTCCATGTCTGGTGGCACCTCGCGCTTTCTTTGCTCGCAATTGGGGCAACCGACGAAGTGCTTGATCTCTATGATCATAAATTTCGTGCAGAATGCACCGATGATTATCGCGACATTTCAAACGCAGCCTCAATGCTTGTCCGCCTGGAAATCGAAGGTGTGCCGGTCGGAAACCGCTGGGAAGAACTTGCAGATCTCTGCGAGAAGAGGTCCCAGGATGGGTGTGTTGTCTTCGCCGACCTGCATTACATGATGCCGCTCGCGCGCTTGGGCCGAGCAGAGGCAACAAAGGCTCTCATTGAGACGCTAACAAAGAGCGCGACGACTATGCACGGTGACATGAGTTCTGTTGCCAGCACTGCGGGCGTGTCGGCTGCGCGGGGCATCCTCTCATATTACAGTGGGAACTATCGCGAGGCCTACCGTCATTTGGCGGCAGCGCGTCCCTCGATGCAGAGCGTAGGCGGGAGCCATGCTCAAAGAGATGTCTTTGAGCGGTTGACGGTAGATGCCGCAATACGTGCGGACCTATTGAACGAGGCGATGCTGATTTTGGGGGACCGGGAGAAAAACCGAGGCGCGCCGGATGCGTTTTCAACCGCTCGCCTTAAATCGTTTACTGTAAAACCAGTAGATGAAGATCCTCGGACGGTGGGTGCTCCAGCACCACTTCTTGCCTAGAAATCGCCACTACTCTTCGGCAATTCTACTCTCTGGGCCCTGGGTGTATGGCCCCACAAATGGGTATTAGGTGGCTCTCTAAAGAGGTATGAGGACCGCTCAGGTGGTTCGACATGGGGACTTTTTTCACGTGACAGAGATTCAGAAACGGCCAAGAGACCCGCGTCTCGACTTCTTTCGTGGGCTGGGAATGTTCATCATTTTCATTGCGCATGTTCCTGGAAACGGCTGGACCCTTTGGATACCTGCGCGCTTTGGGTTCTCTGATGCCACAGAGATCTTTGTCTTCTGTTCTGGGATGGCCTCCGCCATCGCCTTTGGTCGTGTGTTTAACGAACATTCCTGGTCCATGGGGGCCGCCCGCATCCTCCATCGGATCTGGCAGGTCTATTGGTCCCATATCGCGGTGTTTCTGATGATCGCCGCCATGCTGGTGACCATCGACCACCTGGGTGGGTTTGATGGTCTCTATGTCCGAAAGCTCAACCTGCAACATTTCTTTGCGCGGCCAGCCGAGAACCTAGTGGGCTATCTGACGCTGACCTATGTGCCCAACCTGTTCGACATTCTGCCAATGTATTTGGGCATTCTGGCCCTCGTACCGCTGGTGATGGCTTTGGGCATGCGCCACCCCGCCCTGGCAGGTCTGTTGGTCGCCGGTCTCTGGCTTGCAGCGAATTTCCATCTCCTGGATTTACCTGCCGAGCCCTGGTCTGACCGCACCTGGTTCTTCAACCCATTTGCCTGGCAGCTGGTCTTCTTCACCGGGTTCGCTTTTGGTTTGGGCTGGCTGCCCGCCCCACCTGTAAATAAGACACTCATCGTCCTTGCGGCGCTGTTTGTTGTCCTGACCATCCCGTTTGCCTGGTACCGTGCTTATAATGCACTCCCATTCTTTGCGGAATGGAGGGGAGAGATTTCCTTCCTTATCAACAAAACCCGATTTGGGGTCTTCCGCTATGTGCATTTCCTCTCCCTTGCCTATTTGGCATGGGTTGCAGCTGGAGAGGGCGGCAAACGGCTCCGAGGTGGGGCTGTCTGGAACGGGTTTGTCATGATCGTGCAAAAGGTGGGGCAGCAATCACTGGCCGTCTTCCTGGTGAGCCTGGTCGCTGCGCGGTTTGGTGGCTTTCTGCTTGATCAGATGGGCCGGAACTTTGGATCGGCGGCAGTGGTAAACCTTGGCGGCTTTGCGCTTTTGATCGGGGTCGCCTACTCGGTCGGTTGGTTCAAAGGTCAGCCTTGGAAGCTGGCACCGAAAGCAGCTCAAACCTGATCGAAATGCTCAATCAGGCTGAAGAAGGAACGGTGTCAGGTGCTCGGAGCGCCGATGCATCTTCGTCCGTCGGCAGCACGATGGTGTCTGACGGGGACAGTTGACGGTGATATTTATCAGCTAACATGACAATGGGTGGCGTCGTGAGTTGTTCCGGCGCGATCAGAAGGCCAAACCTGTCGAACAACGCCCCAGTGCGCCCCGCCAGCAGGCTAGAAAGCGGGGCTGCGAGAACAAGCCCGGTAACCACGGGGATGAGCCAAAGGGTGATTGCGCCTGCGGCGATCCCATAAAGAAGACCGAGCCCTAAGAGGGTTTCAACCGCATGGATCCGGAGCATGTCGCCGAAGTCATCGCGAGCAGCTGAGCGGCGCTGGGCATTCCACCCCTGTTCTTGCCCCGCAATCGTTCTCACAACCGCAAGCGTCTGTTGGACCATGAGCACCGGCGCAACAGCTGCGGACAGAAGCACTTCAATGATGAAAGAGATCGTAATGCGAAGGCGTCCCCCCCATGCCTGAACGCCGTCTCCACCTATAAGCTGGCTTAAAAAGCCCAGCGCTTTCGGAAGAAAAAGCACCCCGATGGTGACGGCAAAGATCAACTGCATGGGGGTCATGTCGGAATTGATGGTCAGACTGCGGCTCACACTCTGCCAATGATCGACCGCAAAGATGGACGCCATGGGATCAACAGTTGTGAATAGGCCGAGGAAAATAAATATCAGCCACAGGGGTGCGGCCATATAAGCCATGATGCCATGAAGCAAATGGAAGCGACTGATGGGATGCAGGCCGACAGCGCCGACAACACCCACATGTTGAAGGTTTCCCTGGCACCACCGTTGGTCGCGCACAACATGATCAATCAGCGTAGGCGGTGTTTCTTCGTAGCTGCCTCCAAGTTCCGTCAAGAGGCGAACTTTCCATCCCGCGCGGCGCAGTAGCGCTGCTTCAACAAAGTCATGGCTCATCACAAAGCCCCCAAAGGGTCCGTAGCCTTTTAGGTCAGGAAGACCTGCGGAGGCGGCAAACGCGCGCGTGCGGATAATCGCATTATGGCCCCAATAATTGCTTTCTCCAGAAAACCAGGCCGCAAACCCTCTGGCGAGAGTTTGACCATAGACAGCTGTTGCAAACTGTTGAAGTCGTCCAAACAGAGTATTGGTTTTGATGAGGCGCGGGACTGTTTGAATAAGGCCAGCACTTGGGTCTGATGCCATCTCGTCTGCCAAATGCCGGATGGTTTCGCCCTCCATAGCGCTGTCGGCATCCAGCACGACCATAGCGTCATAGGCACCACCCCAGCGTCGGACCCATTCCTCTATGTTACCAGCCTTGCGACCGACATTTTCCGCGCGCCGTCGATAGAAGAGCGGCGCATTGGGCATGAGCTGTTTCGTTCTTCTAAACATTGCGACTTCATCGGCTGCAGCGGTGCTGTTGCGCGTGTCGCTCAAAACAAAGAAGGAAAACGTATGCATGCTGTCAGTCTCACCGAGGCTCTTCAGCATGGCGGCGGCATTCGCAAAGACGCGACCCGGATCTTCATTGTAGGCAGGGACCAGCAGGGCCACCTTCATCGGGTCTGCTGAGTTAGATGATGAAACGGAGGTACGGCTGCGTCTTAGAAAACCAAGAATCACATTTACGCCGGAAAGAGAAATCCAGAAGAAGTTTGCAGCAAAGAGGCTGGCAATGCCGATTTCAGACGGCGTAATTCCACCAACAGAGAACGCCGCAAGTGTTTCGTACAACAGCCAGAGTGTTGTGAGGGAGGCAACGAAAAAGACACTGAAGCGCCTCAGGGATAGCGAGAATCTGACATGAGCCGAAAAGCAGGGCTGAGCATTTGGATCAGTAAAGGGCGCATCAAAATGCTGCTCTGGCATCGCCAGCGGTGCCTCTGGCGGCAAGTATTCGTTTGCTGATGTCACTGACGCGTCCATCGATACAACCACTTCTCACTTGCCTGCATTCCATCCTGTCGAAGCACGACGCGGAATTCTGACGAATTCTCTTCCTGCGGATCATATTGGAAGGTCAACCGAAGCCCTCCAGTATGCGGGTTGGATTCAAGAACCGGAAATTGGGTGGTGCCTTTGCTGGTGAAAATTTCTGGGACAAACGCATCAATATTTTCTTCTGCAGTAATGTCACCCCGACCATTTGGGCGCTCATAGTCAATGACCATGATTTTACCGCCTTCTGGTCGTGCGCCAATGCGGGTATTGATCACTTTCAGGAGACTGTTTGTGACTGGCACACTGTTTCGCCAAGAGAGTGTGTAGGAGAATTCGTAGCGCTCTCCTTTGAGAAACGGCGCAGCCGGCCGCCAATAAGCGACGATATTGTCAAATGTTTCCGTTTCCGTGGGCAGTTCCACCAGGGTGACCGAGCCTTTGCCCCAATCGCCATGAGGTGTCACCCACGCCGAGGGGCGGGCGTTATAATCAAGTGATAAATCACCAAAATCTTCGAAATCACGTGAGCGCTGAATAAGCCCGAAGCCTTTGGGGTTCCGGTCGACAAAGGCACTTTCCTGGACGCTTAGGGGATTTGCCAGCGGTCGCCATAACCATTCTCCCGCGCCGTTATTGATCGCCAAGCCGTCTGAATCATGGGCACCAGAGCGAAAGTCGTCGAAACGATGTCGGTTCGTCTCATCAAACAGAAACATGCTCGTAAGCGGGGCCAATCCAAAATTGGTGAGATCGCGGCGCGGAAACAAAACCGCCGAGACGTCCATGTCGGTTGTGGCGCCGGGCACGGTTTTAAACGTGTAGATGCCGGTGATGCCGGGCGAGTCCATGAGTGCATAAAGAGTGATGGGCTGATCGGTCTCGGCATTTCGTTCAAGCCAGAAATCGGTGAAGATCGGAAACTCTTCGCCGCTCTCTTCACCAATATCGATAGCGAGCCCCCGCGCTGAGAGGCCGTATACATGGCCTTTGGCAATCGCTCTGAAGTAGGACGCGCCTTGAAAGACGAGAAACTCATCAAGTGTGTCGGGCGAATTGAGCGAGCCATGAAGGCGAAAGCCTGAATAGTCCCCGCCAACCTCAGAGAGGTTTTCTGGTGCGGCCTCCCCTAGGGAGAAGAATGCTGGATCAAAGGGAACGGGCACGACCTTTCCGTCTTCGATAAGATTGATGCGCACCGGATTGTTCAGAGCCCGCCCAGGCGGCAGCAGCTGGACCGTCACAGAATCATTGGGGGAAAGCGGCAGAGAAAGGTCCGATTTGAACCGGATTGCCCGATGTTGATCAAAGGTGAGAGATGCCCAGCGCTCACTCGTCGGGGTCACAGGTTCGTAGGCGCGTTCGGACAGGTATTTTGCGTGCTGGACGAGACTTTCGTGCGTGAATGGCGCCATCGGTCGCGGCAACGGTGTGCCGACAATGTCAGCACCATCAGCGAAGCCTCTCTGGGCAAACGGCACGCTGAGGGCAGTGGCCAATGCGACGGCGAGGAAAAACGCGATATTTCTTGTTCTCTTAGACATGAGCTGCCCGGTATCGCGAGGATTTGTGGAGGAAGTAAGGCAATCGCGACTGCGATCAAAGCCCAGGAGATTCTTCTAAAGCTTGAGATAGTTTCAGGAGTAGGGGAACACGTCGCTCGCCGATCCGAGCGGCGATTGCAGAGATTTCAGAGCGGCGCCGGGCGGTCTCCGTATTGTCCATAATGTCAGCTTGAAAGCCTTCCAGAAAGAAGCTTGGCGGCACATCAAGCACACTTGCCGCCTCCGCAACGAGCCTAAGGCTGAGCCCGGCCTCTCCAGCTTCCCTCTCTTCAATGTGCGGCTGTGCGACCGACAGCAGAGAGGCCAGGTCAAGCGTCGAATATCCCTTGGCGTTGCGGGCATGGGCAAGTCTGGAGCCAACATGTTTTTCAATTGTCGAAGCCATGGGGTCTCCGAGATGATCCGGGTTTTTCAATAGATGGGGGAGCAATCGCGATTTTTTAGCATTTGAGGTCGGCATACGCGTTCACGAGACCCCCGCTTTTGATGACAATTGCTTGTTCGAAGGCGATAAATCTCGCAGACGGCACATTATAGGAATATGCACCTATCATCCAGAGATTCGCACTGCCTAAAAGCCTTTGCGTCATCATCAAACCGACAGTCTCCTGCGCAAGAATGAGCCGGTTTTGACATATCTCATGTGATCTGACGTTTTGTCAGTTTAGTGTCGGTCCAACACAGATATGCAAAAAGAGGAAACAAAATGGCGGATACACAGACGCTGGAGAAACCGGCAGGCCAGAAAACGGAGCATTTCGACGTCCTGATTATAGGCGCGGGGATTTCGGGTGTTGGTGCGGCATACCATCTAAAGGAACAGTGCCCGGACAAGAGCTTCGTGGTGCTGGAAAGTCTCGAGAGTTTTGGTGGCACCTGGCACATGCACCGCTACCCCGGTATTCGCTCTGACAGTGACCTCTATACATTCGGGTACAGGTTCAAGCCATGGACCGGTGCCCCGATTGCCAGTGCAGAGGAAATTTTGAGCTACATGGGCGAGGTGATTGAGGAAAATAATCTCAATGACCACATTCGCTATGGTCACAAAATCACTTCAGCGAACTGGTCCTCAGATGAGCAGCTATATCGGCTCGAAGGAGTGCGCACAGACACCGGAGAGACAGTTCACTTCACCGCGAACTTCCTATGGATGTGCCAGGGTTACTATCGCCACTCAGAAGGCTATACCCCTGACTGGGAAGGAATGGATGATTTTGCCGGGGAGATTGTTCACCCGCAAACCTGGCCGGAAGACCTCGACTACAAAGGGAAAAATGTCCTCGTCATTGGTTCCGGTGCGACAGCAGCGACCCTCGTCCCGGCCATTGCCGGTGATTGCAGCCACGTAACCCTGCTGCAGCGCTCACCGACTTATTTCATTCCAGGTCGAAACGAAAACGAACTGGCCGATCAGCTGCGGGTTCTCGACATTGATGAAAGCTGGATCCATGAGATCACGCGCAAGGCGATCTTGTACCAACAGGCTGACTTCACCAGGCGGGCATTTGAAGAGCCAGAAGTGGTGAAAGAAGAATTACTGGCTGGCGTTCGGGAATATCTCGGGCCGGACTTCGACATGGATACTCACTTTACACCTAAATATCTGCCCTGGCGTCAGCGCATCGCCTTTGTGCCGGATGGTGACATTTTTGAGGGCGTCAAATCCGGGAAGGCCTCAATCGTGACGGATGAAATCGAGCGGTTCACGAAGAAGGGCATTCTTCTGAAATCTGGCAAAGAACTCGAAGCAGACATTATTGTGACGGCGACGGGCTTCAACCTCTCGGTGCTGGGAGATATCAACTTCAGCATTGATGATAAGCCACTGAACTTTGCTGACACAGTCACCTACCGTGGCATGATGTTTACCGGTGTGCCGAACCTTGTATGGGTCTTCGGCTATTTCCGCGCCAGCTGGACCTTACGTGTGGATCTTTTGGGGGACTTCGTCGCACGCCTCCTCAATCATATGAAGGCAAAGGGTGTTAAGAGCGTTACGCCAGCCCTGCGCGAAGAGGACGAGGACATGGAGCTTCTGCCCTGGATGGATCCGGAGAACTTCAATCCCGGATATCTGATGAGATCAATGCATCTGCTGCCAAAACGAGGCAACAAGCCTGACTGGCAGCACACCCAAGACTATTGGGCAGAGAAGGATGAGCTGCCCAAGATTGATCTTGACGATCCGATCTTCGTCTACAAATAGAACGGCATCGCCGTCTCATAAAGGCCTATATGAGATTAGGGTCTATCCGGTTTACCCTCCTCCGTGGATCGAATCGCGGGGGAGGGTTTTTCGTGGGCGAGCAGAAAAACGGGTCATCAGATCAGGGTGCCGAGG
This sequence comes from Parvibaculum sp., assembly GCA_002695905.1. GTDB lineage: Bacteria > Pseudomonadota > Alphaproteobacteria > Parvibaculales > Parvibaculaceae > Mf105b01. The sequence continues at coordinate 89,776 of NZQM01000118.1, read as the reverse complement.
AGGGTATCTACCATCATGAGGGTGGGAATCTCCCGACCCATGGACACCATGATGAAGAAACGCTCAAAGAAGATGTTGTGCGTCTTTATTGGCGCGCAAACCTGAAGCTGTTAGGCGGGCTTCTGGTGATCTGGTTTGTCGTATCGTTCGGTTTCTCCATTCTCTTTGTTGATGTGTTGAACGAAATTCCTCTCTTCGGATTTAAACTCGGCTTCTGGTGGGCTCAGCAGGGCGCTATCTATGTCTTTGTGGCGCTGATCTTTGTCTATGTCGTTCTGATGAAACGCATTGAGCGGCGCTTCGGCGTCGACGACGACTAGGGGGTGATCATGAGCACAGCAATGTTGACCTATCTATTCGTCGGAGCGTCTTTTTCGCTTTATATCGGCATCGCGATTTGGTCGCGCGCTGGATCAACCAAAGAATTCTATGTCGCCGGCGGCGGGGTGCATCCGATCGCAAATGGAATGGCGACCGCTGCCGACTGGATGAGTGCGGCTTCTTTCATTTCCATGGCAGGCATCATCGCATTTCTTGGATATGACGGATCGGTCTATCTCTTGGGCTGGACCGGCGGGTATGTGTTGCTGGCTCTTCTCCTCGCGCCTTACCTGCGCAAGTTCGGACAATTTACCGTCCCGGACTTCATCGGAGAGCGCTATTATTCCAAAGCCGCACGAATTGTGGCTGTCATCTGCCTGATCTTTATCTCGTTCACCTATGTGGCCGGACAGATGCGCGGCGTTGGAATTGTGTTCTCACGCTTCCTCGAAGTTGACATCACCGTGGGCGTGATCGTGGGAATGGGTGTTGTCTTTGTCTATGCTGTACTGGGCGGCATGAAGGGCATCACCTATACACAGGTCGCACAATATTGTGTGCTGATTTTTGCCTACATGGTGCCGGCGATCTTTATCTCAATCCTGATCACCGGCAATCCAGTGCCGCAATTGGGGCTCGGGGCAACGGTCGCCGATGGATCCGGACTCTCGGTTCTCGCTAAGCTAGACAAGACACTGTTGGACCTAGGGTTCAGTCCCTATACCGAAGGCTCGAAGGCGACCGTTGATGTGTTCGCCATCACCATGGCGCTCATGGTGGGAACGGCAGGTCTTCCCCACGTGATTGTGCGCTTCTTCACGGTACCGAAAGTATCAGACGCTCGCCTGTCGGCGGGCTATGCGCTCATCTTTATTGCGCTTCTCTACACAACAGCGCCAGCGGTAGCCGCCTTCGCGCGCCTCAATTTCGTCGAGACCATTAATAATACAAGCTATGCAGAAGCGCCCGGCTGGTTCAAAAACTGGGAGGAAATCGGCCTCATTGGTTGGGTCGACAAAAATGAAGACGGGGTTATTCAATATGCAGCGGGTGCCGCATTTGTGGGCAGCCCAACTTTTAATGGCGCGAAAGGCGTCACCGGTGAGCGCAGTCTGACCAACACGCCGACAGATAGCACCAACGAAGTTTACGCCGACAGGGATATTTTTGTGCTCGCCAATCCGGAGATTGCAAGTCTGCCCGGATGGGTCATCGCGCTCGTAGCGGCGGGCGGTCTTGCCGCCGCGCTTTCGACGGCGGCGGGGCTATTGCTTGTCGTATCTACCTCCATTTCCCATGACCTGCTGAAAAAGACGTTGATGCCAGAAATTACAGAGCGTCAGGAGCTGCTCTACGCGCGAATAGCTGCAGCTGTTGCAATCGGGGTTGCGGGCTATCTCGGAATCAACCCGCCAGGCTTTGTTGCCCAGGTGGTGGCATTCGCATTTGGTTTGGCGGCTGCTTCTCTGTTCCCGGCGATCCTGCTTGGTATTTTCGTGAAACGAATGAACAAAGAGGGGGTGATCGCTGGCATGTTGACCGGCCTCATCTTCACCTTCGCCTATATCGTGTTCTTCAAATTCGTGTCGCCAGAGCTCAATAATTCGGAAAACTGGTTGTTTGGCATATCTCCTGAGGGGATCGGAACGATCGGCATGGTGTTGAATTTCCTGGTTGCCTTCTCTGTCAGCCGTGTGACGACTGCGCCGCCAGCTTATATTCAGGATCTTGTTGACGATATCCGCATGCCGACCGGCGCAGGGGTCGCGCACAAGCACTGACACGCGGACTTACAGGGTTGGTTAATGTGGCTCTGCCCGGCCCGGCTCAGATGTCCGGCGGCCGTTCACTCTTTTGCCGATATAGGGTCTGTTGCGGTCATTATTTCCCTGCTATGAGAGGCCAATTGGCCGCCTGCGCGGCACCGTACGAAGGAAGAAGAATGGGCAAGTCGGCACTGATTACCGGCATTTCCGGACAGGATGGGGCATATCTTGCGCGCCTGCTCGTGGACAAGGGGTACAAGGTTTATGGGGCGCAGCGTCGGGGCGCGAGCCTCAACACAGCGCGTCTTGAAGAGCTGGGTGTTCTGGATGACATCGAGGTTGTCCCTTTTGAGCTGTTGGAATACGCAAATATTTCAAGCGTTCTAAATCAGGTCGCACCTGACGAAGTCTACAACCTGGCGGCTCAGAGCTTTGTCGGCACATCTTTTGACCAGCCTCTTTACACCGGCGACGTCGATGGGATGGGCGTCCTGCGGATGCTGGAAGTGCTACGCTCCATGGGAAGCAAAGCGCGTTTCTATCAGGCTTCAACTTCGGAAATGTTTGGCAAGGTCAAGGAAACACCTCAGAACGAGGAAACACCTTTCCATCCCAGAAGCCCCTATGCCGTCGCCAAACTTTATGCACATTGGATCGTGGTGAACTATCGTGAAAGCTACGACATGTTCGCAACATCAGGCATCCTGTTCAATCACGAGTCACCATTGCGCGGCGCGGAGTTTGTAACCCGCAAAGTGACCCTTGCCCTGGCACGCATCGTGCTGGGAGAACAAGATGTTCTCAGCGTTGGCAATGTTGAAGCTGAGCGTGACTGGGGCTTTGCTGGTGACTATGTCGAGGGCATGTGGCGCATGCTGCAGCAGGACACAGCTGATGATTTTGTCTTGGCAACAGGGCACAAAACAAAAGTCCGGGATTTCATCACCGCCGCTGCAAAAGCTCTTGATCTCGATCTGGAGTGGGACGGCGAAGGCGAAAAGACGACCGCCAGAGACACCAAGTCTGGCAAGGTGATTGTCAATGTTGATCCGCAATTCTTCCGTCCAGCAGAAGTCGAACTTCTCTTAGGTGACGCCACTAAAGCAAAAAACAAGCTTGGCTGGGAACCTACAGTCCAACTGGATGAGCTCACCGATATGATGGTGCGGGCAGACTATGACCGCATCAAAACGGGGTCGCTCAAATTTTGACCCGGTAGACCGCGCGGTTTTCGCATCAATTGTCGATGGCCAACAGAAGAGGCATTTTCCAGAAAATCGGAAAGCGCCTTTTCCAATTCCGAAGTGCTCGACAATTCGTCACAGGCCGCAGCCTTAGCCTGTGTGTGGCCCGTGAGCGGGCGGGCCCGCGTGCAGCCGGCGGCATCGCATTGATGTGTTGATTGCGTGCCAAATATTACCTCACGCCGCCATAGGCGACACCAGAAAGGTCTGCCATTTCGCGCTTCCAAGTGGTCAAATCATCTTGCGAAAAATGCGACAGGTGCGAGTGCCCGCAGGCCCGCGCCATGACTTTCATGAGTTCGGTTGACGCGTCAAAGAAGTTCTTGAGCTGGTGGGCGGATTTTTCAATGACCAAGCGGCTCACCAAATGTGGTTTCTGTGTCGCAATGCCGACCGGGCAATTGTTTGTGTGGCAGGCCCGCATGGCAATGCAGCCAATGGCCTGCATGGCCGCATTGGAAACGGCGATAGCATCGGCACCAAGTGCAAGTGCTTTCACGAAATCTGCCGGTTTGCGCAATCCGCCCGTAATTACCAGCGTGACATCCTTTCGACCGGCTTGATCGAGATGTCGTCTCGCCCGCGCAAGGGCGGGGATGGTTGGCACGGAAATATTATCCCGGAAGATGATGGGCGCTGCCCCCGTGCCGCCGCCACGGCCATCAAGGATCACATAGTCCACCCCGACCTCCAGCGCCGCATCAATGTCCTTTTCGATGTGTTGTGCCGACAATTTATAGCCGATCGGAATGCCACCCGTTCGCGACCGAACCTCATCGGCAAAATCTTTGATCTGCGAGACCTCAGTCCATTCGGGGAAGCGCGGAGGTGAAATGGCAGACTCGCCTTCATTGAGGCCGCGAACTTCTGCGATTTTCCCCTTCACTTTGTTGCCCGGCAGGTGACCACCCGTACCGGTTTTGGCGCCTTGCCCACCTTTGAAATGGAAAGCTTGGACCTTGCTGAGCTTGTCCCATTCAAACCCGAAGCGGGCTGATGCTAACTCGTAGAAATACCGTGAGTTCGCATTTTGCTCTTCTGGCAGCATGCCGCCTTCGCCAGAGCAGATCCCTGTCCCAGCAAGTTCGGCCCCGCGCGCGAGCGCTACTTTAGCGGGTTCAGAAAGGGCGCCAAAACTCATGTCAGACACCATCAAAGGAATATCGAGCGTCAGTGGTTTTTGTGCGTTGGGCCCGATGACGACCTCTGTCCCAACGTCGTCCTCGTCCAGCAATGGCGGTTTGTCTAACTGTGCGGTGAGAAGCTGAATGTCATCCCAGTCAGGAAGTTCAGCGCGGGGCACACCCATTGCATCGACGAGCCCATGATGGCCTGTCTTGGACAAGCCATCTTTTGCATATTGTTGAATAAGCCCGTTATAGGGTTCTTCTTCGGTCCCATGGCTGGTGTCGGCATAGAGGCCGAGATAATCATCCCGGTTGAACGGCTGTGGGTTTTTCTCCGCCCAAGTGGTGATTTCATCTTCGTCGACATAGACTTTGCCGCTCTTCACCCAGGACGTGAATTTCTCGAGCGCTTCAGAATTGTTGTACTCAGAAACGCCTGTGTCGAGCCGATAGTCCCAATTGTGAACACCGCATATGAGGTTGTCATTGTCATCGACAAAACCATCCGACATGAGAGCACCACGATGGAGGCACCGTCCGTAAAAGACTGAGATTTCTTTGTCGAACCGAACAATCACGAGATCAACTGCGCTGACGAGCGCATAGTGCGGTTCCCGGTCTTTCAAATCATCAAGCTTGGCGATCACTACTTTTTTCATTGCAGGTCCTGTCAGTGAGTTAGGTGTCGTCAGTTATCAGCGGTTTCGCTGAGCGAGTAATGGGTTCAGCCTCCGGGCATTGTCCCTTTGATCCAACATGAGCGCCGTACCAACGCGCAGCCGGCAAAGCGGAGAGGCCATGCAGAAATGCGCTGATCCACACCGCGTTAGTCGCGATGTAGAGAATGGGTTCAGCAATCTCCATGTCGATCTGTTGAACAATCAAGAGCGCAAAGAGTGCTGTGGCGAGGCCCCGTGGACCAAACCAGCCAAAGAACAAGCGTGTGGTCGGCGACGCGTCGGTGCCGATAAGTGAGACCCAAATGGCGAGTGGGCGTACGATAAACAGACTGATGAGGATAAGGGCGAGTGTTGGCCAGGTAAGGTGCTGGATCGCTTCAGGTACGAGCGCAGCACCGAGCAGAAAGAAGGCTGCCCAGGTTAGGAGCTGGCCTTCGCTCTCTGTAAATTCGTAGATGAACTTGCAGCTCTCCTTCACCACATTGCCGAAGCAGAGTCCGGCGACAAAGGCTGAGATAAAACCATTGCCATCAACCAGCGTTGCCGCAAGATAGGCAGCACCTGCCAGAGCGATGGCACCAACGCCTTCATAGGTATCAGATGTGAAGTCACGGGATTTTGCCCAAATCAGGACCCGCCCGCCCAGATACCCCATGGCAATCCCGACAAGCGGCCCAAGGATGAGCTGCTTGGTACCGAACAGAGCCCAGTCGACGCCGTTCTGGTCCATCGCTTCTGCTGTCAGGCTTGCAAAAAGGAGAATGGCAGGCAGCGCAATGCCGTCATTCAGTCCGCTTTCAACGGTGAGCGCGCGGCGAGGACGCTCAGGCACATCCGGATTGGTGACCACAGCCTGACCAAGAGCGGCGTCGGTTGGCGCAAGTATGGCTGCCACGAGAACAAGCGCGACCAGTGGCCATCCAGGCAGGAACGGCGCAGCGGCAACGGTGCCCAATGCGATTGTAAGAGGCAGGCCGATCAGCAGCATGCGCTGCGGCCAGACATGTCTTTCCTTCAAGGCCTCAAGATTGATTTGCGAGGCGTCGAGGAAGAGCAGAATAACCAGCGTGATTTCCGCAACCAGGTGAAGGGTCTCTTCTACATCACCATGCAGCATCATGCCTGACTGGGAAAGAATAAATCCAAAGCTCAGAAAAACCATCGGTGCGGTAATGACGGTAGACGTCAACCGCTTGGCGATCATCGTATAGCCCATCGTAAAGACGGCAGCGATTAAGAGCACCGAAGCCATGTTCCCCCCAGAAAGTCTGCGAGGGACCAATTACCCCCGCCAAACCAGAACCAACAAGCTACACGGATAGGAGGACACGTGAAATGACGCCAATGGCCTGGCTTGATCACATTTTCTCGCAATCCTGTGGGAATACGTGTTTGCAGAATAGTCAGGAAGCGGAATGCTCATAAAAAAGGCTGTTCTTCAGGAACAGCCTTTCTGTCACTTTGACGATTAATGTCAGGTTTCAGCCTAAGCAGCTTCTTTTGCTGCTTCCTGTTTTGCACTGGCACCTGTCGCCCGGGAGAACGTCATCGTGCCGTCTTCCACCTTGCCGTAACCAAGCGTCACAATATCAAGCGCATAATTCTGATGCTGTTTCCAAGGTGCATTAGCACCCTGCTTAGGCAGGATGTCCTGCGCCCGCTGGATGTAACCCGACGACAGGTTAAGCCAGGGCTCCTCTTTCATGCTGTCATCTTCCAGCACCGGCATGCATTGCTGTGTGCCCGTTTTGTCCATGTGGTTGAGCAGGCGTGCGACATAGCCACAGGTGAGATCGCATTTCAGCGTCCAGGACGCGTTCGTATAGCCAAACGAAGAGGCAAGGTTCGGCACATTGGAATACATAATGCCCTTATAGCTGATCGTGTCGGCGAAATTCACCGGCTTGCCGTCAACGCTCACCGTCATGCCGCCAAGCACTTCCAGCTTCAGACCTGTCGCGGAGACCACAAGATCGGCTTCCAACACTTCGCCAGACGAAAGCTTGATGCCCGTTTCTGTAAACGTCTCGATTGTGTCGGTGACGACAGAGGCCGTGCCTGCATTGATGGCGTCAAACATGTCTCCATTGGGAACAAGGCAAAGCCGTTGGTCCCACGGATTATATTTTGGAGTGAAGTGTTTCTCTACGTCATAATCAGGGCCCAGCGCTTCGCGGACCTGGTTCAGCAACAGTTGTTTAACTTTCCCAGGCGCTCTCTTGCAGAGATTGAAGAAATACATGCCCAGAAGCACGTTCTTCCAACGTGTCAGCCCATAGGCAAGCTTTGCTGGGAGGTTGCGGCGAAGGAAGTTCGCAATCGCATCCTGTGAAGGACGTGCTGCCATATAGGTGGGCGAGCGCTGAAGCATGGTCACATGCTTTGCTTCACCAGCCATCTCGGGAATAAGTGTTACGGCGGTTGCCCCCGACCCGATCACCACAACGTTTTTGTCTTTATAGACAATGTCGTCAGTCCACTTTTGCGGGTGAACAAAACGTCCTTTGAAATCACCAACACCTGGGAAGTCCGGCGTGTAGCCTTCCTTGTAGCTATAATAGCCGCTGCACATGAAGAGGAAGTTGCAGCTCATCTGGATCATCTCACCGTCGCGTTCAACGTCCAGCGTCCATTGAGCATCGGCTGTCGACCAGGCAGCATTCTTCACCATGTGGTTGTAACGGATCTTTTTATCGATGCCGTTTTCAGCCGCCGTCTCCTTCAGATATTTCAGAATGGACGGGCCATCGGCTATTGCCTCGGCGTCGCGCCAGGGTTTGAAGGAATAACCCAGCGTATACATGTCGGAGTCCGAGCGGATGCCGGGATATTTAAACAGATCCCAAGTGCCGCCCATTGTGTGGCGGCCTTCGAGAATGACATAATCCTTGTTCGGGCAGTCTTTTTGCAGGTGATAGCCCGCGCCAATTCCGGAAATTCCAGCACCGACCACTACAACATCAATATGTTCCATTCGTGCGCATTCCTATAAAATGACAAATTATCAGTTTTGTGGACCTTAGCACGAATCTAGGGGTTACAAGCAAGGGGTCAAAAATGACTGAAAAAAACGGTTTTTTGAGCCTCAACGGCTTGCAAAGCACTAAAAACTGTCGATTCGAGCATTTAGGTAGCCCCGTTTTTGGTGGTTCGCGAGATCGACGAGTGTGCCGGTGAAACGATGCCGCTACGGAAGCTTGGGCCTTTAGGAGAGCGTTTGAATTGTCCAATCGCTTGTGATGAACTCCGCCCGCGTTGCGACGGGCGACGACAGACAAGTCGGAGGCGGTTACATGAAACTCTACCATTGCAAGGGCGCGCGATCGGTTCGTCCGCTCTGGACATTGGAAGAAATGGGCCTCGATTATGAATTAGAGTCGATGAAGTTCCCGCCCCGGTTCCTGCGCGACGGTTATACAGACCTCAACCCCATCGGAACTGTGCCCTACTTCGTTGACGGCGATGTTGAGATGACTGAGTCCGCAGGCATCTCCCAATACCTGGTGGATGTATATGGACCATCAGACATCGGCCTGAAACCGGGCGACAAAGACTATGGAACCTATCTCAACTGGCTCCACCGAAGCGATGCAACGCTTACCTTCCCGCAGACAATTGTTTTGCGCTACACCCAGCTGGAACCGGAAGAACGCCGGATCAAGCAGGCGGCAGACGATTATGCACAATGGTTCTTCTCGCGCCTCAAGTCAGTGGAACTGGCGACCGCCGACCGCGAATATCTGTGTGCCGACCGGTTCACGATTGCCGACATATGCGTAGGCTACGCCCTCTATCTCGCCGACACTTTGGGTTTCCGCGAAGGTTTCAAACCGAACACTGAAAAATATTATGCACGCCTGACTGAGCGCCCTGCGTTCAAACGTGCCATCGAACTATAGAGAAGCAAGGATCTTTCATGAGCACGATCAGCGAAAAAGAACTGAGCGATTTTCGCAACGACGCGGCGGCCTGGTTTGCTGAGAATACAAATGCCGATCCCGGCTTCATGCTCCCGCTTACTTTCATGGAAGTGGGGACAGACCAGCAGTTCAATTTCCTCCGCGACTGGCAGAACAAGGTCTATGAAGCGGGTTATCTGGGTGCGGCCTGGCCGAAAGAATATGGCGGCGGCGGCCTCGATCAGAAGTTTCAGACCATTGCGACGGAAGAAATGGCAAGGGCCAACGGCCCCATCATGCTGAACGCCATTGGCCTCAATTGGGCTGGCCCGCTCATTCTGGACATGGGCACGGATGAAGAGCGCAAGCGCTACATCAAAGGCATCTTGTCCGCAGAGGACATCTGGTGTCAGGGTTTTTCAGAGCCGGAGAACGGATCTGACCTGGGTAATGCGCAAACCAAAGCCGTTCGCGATGGCGACGACTGGGTGTTGAACGGCTCCAAAATTTGGACCACTCAGGGCAACTACGCCAAATATATGATCCTGCTGGCACGCACCAATCCGGATGCACCGAACAAATATGCGGGGCTCAGTTTCTTCCTGTCGCCTATGCAGGTGGAAGGCATTGAGACCGTGCCAATTCGCAAGCTCACAGGCGAATATGGCTTCACACAAACCTTCTTTACCGACGCTCGGATTCCCGGCGACAGCCTTATGGGTAAAGAGGGCGAAGGCTGGCTGGTTGCCATGCGGACGCTGGAATATGAGCGCGGTGTCAAAGGCGGGCAGCCTGGTGGGTATGTAATGCGTGCGTCGGATCCGTTCGAGATTGTTGAGCTTGCGCGCAAAGCAACCCGCGGCGGTAAGCCTGCCTTGGAAGATCCCGTCATCAAGGATCAACTCATCCAGCTGATGATTGAGGCGCGGTCGCTCCAGCTGAATTCTAAGCGCGGACATATCCAACCTCTGGTTCAGGATAAGCCAGCGTCTCTAGCGCTCTCAAGCAAGCTCATGGCGACGGAATTCATGCGTCGGCTGAATGAGTTCGCTATAACGCTGCAAGGGCAGCGCGGCGCCTATTATGTGGGTGAGCCGGATGCCTATGACGAAGGTCTTTGGCAGCGCGCATATCTGAACTCATTTTCCGCGACCATTGGCGGCGGCACGTCACAGATCCAGCGCAACATTATTGGTGAGCATGTGCTCGGCCTTCCAAAAAGCTGAACCGGGTTGAGGAATAAGACATGTCAAAAAAAGCAACCATCGGTTTTAGTGAAGAGCAGGCGCAGCTCCTTGAAGTGGCGACAACGTTCTGCCGCGATAAATCACCTATCGAAAAAGTTCGCTCTTTAATCGAAGACGAGCGCGGTTATGACGATGCGATCTGGACGGAGATGGCAGAGCTCGGCTGGCTTGCCATTGCCGTGCCGGAAGAATTTGGTGGCATCGGTCTTGGTATGGCCGAAGTTGTGCCCGTTGTTGAGCAGATGGGCCGCGCCATGATGGCGGGCCCGTTTGTGAGCACAACCCTCGCGGCGCAAGCAATGCTTGTGAGCGGAACGGACGACCAGAAACAGAAATATCTGCCCGGCCTTTGTGCGGGCACAAAGGCCGCCCTCGCGCTCAGCGAACCCCATGGGGACTGGGATCTTGGTCATGTGGAGTGCACAGCAGAGCGCGCAGGCGATACGCTCAAGCTTTCAGGCCGCAAAACCTTTGTCGAAAACGCTGACACTGCGGATCTTCTTCTCGTCTCAGTATCTCTTGATGGCGCGCCAGCGCTCGTATTACTCGAGCGATCTGCTCTGCCCGAAGGAGCGCTGCGCCGCGAGGTGGTGATTGACGAAACACGCCGATCCTATCAAGTGACTCTTGACGGCGCGGAGGTTTCCACAGAGGGTCTGCTAGACTCCGCGCTAACCGCAGCGGCACTCACACATGTGGATATGTGTGCGTCACTTTTGCTGTCTGCTGAAATGTGCGGGGCTGCCGCCAGCTGCATTGACTACACGGTCGACTATCTTCAGACCCGCAAACAATTCGGCAAGAAGATCGGATCTTATCAGGCATTGAAGCATCCGATTGTGGATGCTCATGTCGGTTATGAGCAGGCCCGTTCTCATCTGTATTGCGCCGCTTTCAACTTCACCCAGCAGGGCGAAGGGGAAGTCGCGACCCGGATCGCCAAAGCTCAAGCCGGCGATGCGCTCTCCTTTGCGGCCGATCGGGCCATCCAGTTCCACGGTGGTTTTGGCTTCACATATGATTGCGATGCGCAGCTCTATCGGCGCCGCTCTCTTTGGTGCGAAAACCAGCATGGGGATGCTGCCTATCAACGCGCTAAGCTGGCAGACCTGCTTCTTTAGCAGACAGACTACTTGTTGACGTAGCGTCCCCGGTTGTGTTCGCCGGCTGGCAGGGTGCTGCACGAATTTGCACGTGAATGATGGTTGCCGGATGAGGCTCATTGGTCCATTTCTATAAGGGATGGGCGCTCGAGGAGGGCGTCTTCGAGTGTTTCCAGCTGAAGGTGAAGTATTTCAGCGTCCGGAAACACGACATAAGAAGTCTGGAACAGGTCATCTGGTGCAATCCAAGGATGAACTGTTCTAAGGGAGGAACATCATGTCCGGCACTGACCGCTATCCACATCTCTTTGCGCCGCTTGATCTCGGCTTTACCACGATCAAGAACCGAGCCCTTATGGGATCGATGCATACCGGACTTGAGGAGCGCGAGGATGGGCATTTGCGCATGGCAGAGTTTTTTGCAGAGCGTGCCCGTGGTGGCGTTGGCATGATCATCACCGGCGGCATCTCACCGAATGAAGAGGGCGGCCTCGGCGCAAAACTCTCAACATCGCAGGAAGCAGCACGCCACAAAGTTATCACCGACGCGGTGCATGCAGCCGACCCAGACACCAAAATCTGCATGCAGATCCTCCACACCGGTCCCTTAGCACCCCATGACAGGTGTGTCGCACCGTCCCCGGTTCGCTCGCGCATTGCGCGCTTTGTTCCGAATGAACTCGACGAAGCAGGTATTGAAAAGCAGATCGCTGACCATGCCAACTGTGCGGCCCGCGCAAAAGAAGCAGGCTATGACGGCGTCGAAGTGATCGGTTCCGCAGGCTATTTGCTTTCTACCTTCCTGGTGCAAAAGACAAACCTGCGAACGGACCAATGGGGCGGATCTTACGAAAATCGGATGCGCTTCCCCCTTGAAGTGGTTCGTCGCATCCGCGCGACCGTTGGCGACGAATTCATTCTGATCTTCAGAATTGCTGCCATGGACATGCTCCAAGGCGGCATGTCCTGGGAAGAAATTGTGCTGCTCGCCAAAGAGTTGGAGAAAGCGGGCGTCAGCATTATCTCCACCCATTTTACCTGGCATGAGAGTGCTGTGCCGACAATTGCGACCATGGTGCCGCGTGCAGCGTTCACCAGCGTGACGGGTCGTCTCCGCAAAGAAGTGACTGTGCCCTGCATCACCTCAAACCGCATCAATATGCCCGATGTAGCCGAAGAGGTGCTGGTGAACGGGGACGCCGATATTGTCTCCATGGCACGCCCCATGTTGGCGGACGCGGCGCTGGTCAAAAAGGCTGCCGAAGGCCGTGAAGACGAAATCAACACCTGCATTGGGTGTAACCAGGCCTGTCTTGATCATACGTTCGGCGGCAATCAGGAAGTGTCCTGTCTGGTAAACCCACGGGCGTGCCACGAAACGCTTTTGAAATACGAGCCAGCAAAAGCGCAAAAGAGCATTGCGATTGTGGGGGCCGGACCTGCCGGGCTTGGCTATGCGACGGTGGCAGCCGAACGCGGTCACAAGGTGACGCTTTATGATTCAGCATCGGAAATTGGTGGGCAATTCAATCTGGCAAAACGCATTCCCGGCAAGGAAGAGTTTTACGAGACGCTTCGCTACTACAGCAAAATGATTGAGGTGCATGACATTGATCTGCGCCTGAACACCCGTGTCTCTGCAGGCATGCTGCAGAACGAAAACTACGACGAAATTGTTGTCGCAACAGGCATTGAGCCCCGCACACCGGATGTGGAAGGCATTGATCATCCCAAAGTCGTGCCTTATGTGGATGTCATCACCGGCAAAGCGAAGGTGGGCAAAAAGGTTGCGATCGTGGGCGCGGGCGGCATCGGCTTCGATGTGGCGGAACTTATCACCCATGAGGGGAAATCCTCTGCACTGGACATCGACCTTTTTGCAAAAGAGTGGGGTGTCGACTTTGAGAACCATCCCCGCGGCGGCGTCACGGGGGTTGAGCCTGTCATCACCAAGTCTGACCGGGAAGTGACACTGCTCCAGCGCAAAACATCTTCCGTGGGGCGGGGGCTCGGCAAGACCACCGGCTGGACGCACCGTCTGACACTGGCGCGCCGCGGTGTGAAGATGATGAACGGCGTGGAATACATGCGCATCGATGATCAGGGGCTGCATGTGCTCATTCATAATGAACCGCAGATACTCGACGTGGACACCGTGATCATCTGTGCGGGTCAGGAGCCGCTACGAACACTCTTTGATGAGCTCGACGCGGCAGGCGCCAAAGTGAGCCTCGTGGGCGGCGCCTATGAGGCCATGGAGCTGGATGCGAAGCGCGCAATCAACCAGGCCAGCTATCTCGCCGCGGCGGTTTAAGCGCCCTGTGTCTGACGACAGGCTTGAATAAGGTGTAGGCTCGTGTGACCTTCTCCGCCTAAACTTGGTCGGGGGAACACATGCGGACGACATTAACGACAATTGGAAGCTTGTTTGGGCTGGTATTTTTGGCCGCCTTTGCGGTCATCCTGCTTCGCGCGGAAGCCGATGCGCCACCCCCTGTTGATCCCGCGCCCCTTATTGCTAAGGCGGATGACTATAACGTCACAATCCATCGCGATCACTTCGGCATTCCGCATATCTATGGCAAGACAGATCCAGACGTGGCCTTTGGCCTAGCGTTTGCGCATGCAGAAGATGATTTTGAGACCATTCAGGAAGTGGCCATTGCGTCGAGAGGCCAGCTTGCTGCGACGCGGGGCATGGATGCTGCCATCACTGACTATCTCGTGCAGTTGCTCAGGGTGTGGGAAACGGTAGATACAAAATATTACACGCATGTATCGCCCGAAGGCCGCGCACTGGCAGAAGCCTATGCGGACGGCGTGAACTATTATGCAGCCCTCAACCCTGGTAAAGTAGAGACAGGTCTTCTGCCCATGACCGGGAAAGACGTCGTCGCAGGGTTCACCTTCAAGGCGCCTTTTTTCTACGGCATGCAAAACCACATTCTCGAACTCTTTGAGCCGGAACGGAAACGCGAGATTTCCATGGGTCCGGAGAACGCATTTCTTCTGACGGACGAACCGTTCGCCCATGCTGGGTCAAACGGATTTGCCGTGGCCCCATCGCGCTCTACAGACGGGAAGACGCGGCTTCTGGTCAATTCCCATCAGCCTTATAAGGGCCCCGTCGCCTGGTATGAGGCACGCCTGAAAAGTGAAGAGGGCTGGGACGCCGTTGGCGGTGTCTTTCCTGGCACGCCGCTCATGCTTCACGGCCACAATCGGCGGCTCGGGTGGGCATCGACCGTCAATAAGCCTGATCTTGTCGATACCTATCTCCTCACCGTGAATCCAGAAAATCCAGATCAATATCTGCTGGATGGTGACTGGCGGGAGTTTGAAAAGACGAGTGTGGATATCAAAGTGCGACTTTGGGGCCCTTTTTGGTGGACAGTGTCGCGGGACGTTGAATATTCCGAGCATGGACCTGTCATTCGTCAGGAGCATGGAACCTACGCAGTCCGCTATGCCGGGATGGGCGAAGTCGGCAATATTGATCAGCGTCTCGCGATGAACAAAGCGGGCTCTTTGGAGGAATGGCTGGCGGCGATGGCCATGCAGTCCCTGCCATCCATCAACTACATCTATGCTGATGCAGAGGGAAACATAGCGCTTCTCTATAACGGTCAGATGCCGAAACGGCCCGACGGCTTTAACTGGCAAGACTATCTGCCAGGCGACCGCTCAGATCTGATCTGGAGAGAATATCTGCCCTTTGACCAGGTGCCTTTGCTGCTAAATCCGAAAGCCGGTTTTATTACGGAAGCAAACAGCACACCTTTTCGAGCGACCGCACCGGAAGACGATTTGAAGCCGGAGAATTTTCCTGACACCCTCGGCATCGAGACACAGATGACAAATCGTGCATTTCGTGCGCTGGAACTGCTCGGCTCCGATGGGTCCATCAGCGCAGAAGAGTTCCGCGCCTACAAATATGATCACGCTTACTCAACTGAGTCTGAGCTTGCTTTGATGATTGCGGAAGTGCTGGCCGTTGATGCAGGCGGTGATGACGATCTGAAAGCCGCCCAGGCAATCCTACAGGATTGGGACCTTCGGACCGATTATGAAAGTCGCGGCGCGGCGCTGGGTGTGTTGATGGGGGAGCCGGTCGTGCGCGCCCGGCTTGGCGGTAAGGAACCACCAGCAGCGCTAGATAGCCTGCAAGAAGCCATTGCCCATCTAAAGAAATATTTCGGGCGTCTTGACCCTCTGTGGGGAGATGTGAACCGCATCATCCGCGGGAATGTCGACATGCCTATTCAGGGCGGGCCCGATATTCTGCGCGCTGTGTATGGTCGGAAGTCAGATGAAGATGGACGCCTTGGTGCCGAAGGCGGCGACACTTACATCATGTTCGTTGAATGGGACGAAGAGGGTAACGTCTCCTCAGAAAGCATCCATCAGTTTGGCTCTGCGACGAGTGATGAAACATCGCCGCATTTTGCCGACCAGGTCCCGCTATTTGCAGAAGAGAAAACGACTCCCGTCTTGCTGGATTGGGAAGCGTTTGAGCCAACCATTGCCGAAAGCTATCGCCCGGGAATGCGTCACCCATGAATAGAAGCATTTCCAGGAAAAGTGTGTGCGGTTCTCCGTCCGGGAATGCATCCCGCAAAATCAGGTGCGGCGCATGACAGATGCATTCCGTGCCACAGATGAATTTGCTGCGCAGTTTGATAGCCTGCTTGTTTGGCGCCGCGACGTGCGTCGGTTCAAAACAGATCTGTTGGAACCTGGCCTCCTAGAAGAACTGATTGATCGTGCCTGTCTCGCGCCCAGTGTCGGAAACGCACAACCTTGGCGGTTCGTCTCAGTGGAGAGCCCCGATCACCGTAATGCCGTTGCCGAGAGCTTTGAGAGGGAGAACGCTGAGGCAGCAAAACTCTACAAAGACGAGCAAGCGATGCTCTATGCAGAGTTAAAGCTCGCGGGCCTGAAAGAAGCACCGGTTCATCTGGCCGTATTCTCAGACACTGAAACACCGCTTGGCAGTGGTCTTGGGCAGCAAACCATGCCAGAGACGCTCGTCTATTCGACGGTCTGCGCCATACATACGCTTTGGCTGGCTGCACGAACCAGAGGCGTCGGGGTTGGCTGGGTCTCGATTCTGGACCCAAGAGTGATCACGCGCACATTAAATGTACCCGGTAATTGGCAGTTTGTTGGCTATCTGTGCCTCGGCTATGCCATTGAAAATCATGACGATCCTGAGCTGGTGCGCCATGGATGGCAGGAGCGTATAGACCGATCGAAGGTGCTCTTCCGTCGGTAATCAATATCGGACTGCCTTGCTGCCAACAGACGGATGCGCTACACCCTCCCGCAATGGTGCCTCGTTCTCGGGGGTAAAAGGGAATCCGGTGAAAACCCGGAACTGTACCCGCAACTGTAAGTGGGAAGTTTTCTGCCACCAGTAAATGTCACTGAAGCGCTTTCGGCGTTTTGGGAAGACGGGCAGAAAACGTCGATCCACAAGTCAGGAAACCTGCCATTGCGTCGTCCGTCCCCGGACCGGGTGTGTCCATGGGAGCGGTTCTCGCAGTGACGACAATGTTTGGATGAAGGACGGTTGGATCCGTGCTCCACGCATTGTTGTGGGGTGCCGGTTCAGTGTCCTTCCTTAATTGGGGACATTGAAATGTCATTGCTAAAGAAAATTCTTTTATCAACTGCTCCTGTTTGGGGCATTGCACAACCAGTGCTCGCCGCTGAACAGGCGCCGGAAATCGTTGTAACAGCGACACGGACGGAGATTGCCGCCTCGCAGGTGGGGAGCTCGATCTCGGTGCTCACGGCAGAAGAAATCGAAGAGCGCCAATATTCCTTTACGGTTGATGCGATCCGCTCCTTGCCTGGCGTTATCATAAATCAGAATGGCCCTTTCGGTGGATCAGCGTCCGTTAGAATTCGGGGTGCGTCGTCAGACCAGACCTTGGTTCTGGTTGACGGCGTGATCGTCAATGACCCAGCAAGCCCGGGGGCAGGGTTTAATTTCGCCAATCTTGACCCAAATGACATTGAGCGGATTGAGCTTCTGAGAGGGCCTCAAAGCACGCTTTACGGGTCTCAAGCAATTGGTGGCGTCGTCAATATCATCACAAAACGAGCGGAAGAACCGTTTGCCTACAGCGCGTTTGCCGAAGCAGGTTCATTCGACACGCTTCGTTCCGGCGGAAGTGTATCGGGAAAACTGAATGATACCGACTACAGGTTTTCTCTCAGCGGCATTCGCACAAACGGGATTTCCAAGGCTGATGAGAATGATGGCAATACGGAAGAAGATGGTTACAAGAATTATACATTCAGCGGAAATGTTGGGTCGAACCTGACCGAAATTTTGCGTGCTGAGGGGGGAATTCGCTATTCTGACAGCCGAAACGAATTTGATGCCCGTGGCGGTGTGGGCGGTGACGGAGACCGTGTTGGGTATACACGTGAATTTCAGGCAAATGCTTCTCTGCACCTCAGCACATTTTCAGGCCAACTTGAGAATAGCGTGACCGGCAGCTACTCCCTTACAGATCGTGACAATGAGTCTGACGGGGCTCGCTCGTTCAGTGCGACTGGGGAGCGGACATCGCTAGAGTATCTGGGCACAATCACCACGTCAGATATCTGGAACGCGATCGTCGGATTGAAAACTGAAGACACAGAAATAAGAGGAACGTCGTCCATCCGGATGGACAGTGTTTTCGGCCAGGTTCAGCTGCTTCCGCTGGAGGGCCTTTCGCTTATTGGTG
Source organism: Parvibaculum sp. (assembly GCA_002695905.1). Taxonomy (GTDB): domain Bacteria; phylum Pseudomonadota; class Alphaproteobacteria; order Parvibaculales; family Parvibaculaceae; genus Mf105b01. The sequence continues at coordinate 71,646 of NZQM01000118.1, read as the reverse complement.
GTGTTCGTTATGACGACCATGAAAGCGCTGGCGGCGTTACCACTTTCCGTTTCACGAGTGCTTACGAATTGGTTGAAACCGGAACTGTGTTCCGAGGGTCCTGGGGCGAGGGTTTCAAATCGCCGACACCGTTCCAACTGACTTTCTTCTGCTGTGGCGCCACAGGCCCAAACACCAATCTGAAGCCCGAGGAATCTCGAGGGTGGGATCTTGGTGTGGAGCAGGATTTCTTGAACGGCAAAGCAGATGTTCAAGTGAACTACTTCCAGCAGGATATTGAAAATCAGATTAATTTTTCTTTCCCGGTGGGCCGGTACTTGAACATCGACCAGGTTGAAACAGAAGGCTGGGAATTTATTGCATCAGCACGTCCGGCGGATTGGATTGACCTGAGTGCGAACTTCACCCACCAGTCTGCAATCGATGTGTCGACGGGCAGCCAACTGGTGCGAACACCGGCGAACATCGCAACGCTCAATGTCACAACCCATCCGACAGAGGCGTTGGCTGTTGGCGGTTCAGTGACTTGGAACGATGATGAAACGGATAGTGCAGGGCTCGTGCAGGATTGGTTTCGTGTGGACCTGCGGAGCTCCTATCAGCTGAACGATCAGGTGGAGCTCTTTGGGCGCGTGGAAAACCTGCTGGACGAGCAATACCAGGATATTCTGGGCTTCGGGACGCCGGGCGTTTCTGGTTTCTTCGGTATTCGGGTCAAAGGATGAACAAAGTGGCAATCGGTTTAGGGTTTGGTCTTCTGGTCAGCGGTGTGTCCGCTGGCCAGGCGGCTGGCCCGTCGGTTGCCTCTCTGGATTTTTGCGCTGATCAATATGTCTTGGCGTTGGCTGATACAGAGCAGATCGTTGGTGTCTCGCCCCATGCAGAGACAGAGTTTTCATACTTCGCAGAAAAAGCGGCTGGCATCCCGAAAATCCGGCCAACGGCAGAAGAGATCCTGGTCCTGGAACCTGAGATGGTCGTGCGCTTATGGGGCGGTGGATATGGCGCAAAGGATACCTTGGAACGCTATGGCATTCCGGTCGTACAGGTCTCCCTCGCGGTCACTCTGGAAGAGACCAAGGCAAACCTCCTGGCGGTCGGAAAGGCCCTTGGTCATCTGGATCGGGCAGAAGCAATCGTGGCTGACCTGGATACGCGCATCTTGGCAATTCAGGCTGGTCCTCCAGAGGAACGTCCCGTCGCACTTTATGTAACGCCTTCTGGTACGACGACAGGTCGTGGCACCTTCGTCCACGAGATGATGATAACCGCAGGCGTTGAAAACATGTCGGCGGAGCTGGGGACATCGCCTTGGCACCCGGTGAACCTGGAAGCCCTGGCGCTCAGCCCTCCCGACATGATTGTCGCTGGATTTTTTGACTTGAGATCAGGGAAGCTGAGCAACTGGTCTCTCTCTCGACATGAATTTTTACGAAGACAAGGTGACATCCGACCTGTGGCGCGCATTCCAAGCCGCGAGATCGCTTGCGCCGCGTGGTTTGTGGTGGACGCCATTGAGGAAATCGCCGCCACGCGCAGGTCACTGTCACCGGACGCGGTGGAACAGTGAATGTTGGTCGGTCTCGATACCACATGGGTGCTTCTGGGCGCACTCGCGTTTGAGGGGGTGATCGGTTATCCGACTTTGGTATGGCAAAAGATTGGCCACCCAGTTTCATGGATGGGGCGGTTTCTCAGTCTCGGGGAGACTTGGTTGAACTCCAATAGTCGTAATCCCCGTCGGGATTTCATTGCTGGCATGGCCTGGCTTGCTGTTGCCGTCTCGCTCCTTAGCGGGATGATGTGGTTCTTGAGCGCGACACTCCGCCAAGTGGCCGTTGGATGGGTTTTCGAGCTTCTCATCATCGCGACGCTGATCGCGAGCCGTTCTCTCTATACCCATGTGCGTGATGTGTACGCTGCTCTCTCCGGGAGAAATATTGAGGAAGCGCGCGAGAATGTGTCCCTCATTGTCGGAAGGAATACGGACACTTTGGAGGAGTCGGCCATAGCCCGGGCAGCGGTTGAGAGCCTCGCGGAGAATGCCTCAGACGGCGTCATCGCGCCGCTCTTCTGGGGACTTATTGCCGGGCTGCCGGGCATCGCGGTTTACAAGCTGGTCAATACAGCCGACAGCATGTGGGGACATAGAAATAATCGATATGAATGGTTCGGAAAAACTGCGGCACGCCTGGATGATCTGTTGAATCTGATCCCAGCACGATTGACCGGCATCCTCTTTTGCGTGGCTGCACTTGGCGCGGGACGAAGCAGAACAGCTTTTCGGGTGATGCTGCGCGATGCATCAAGCCACCTGTCGCCCAATGCGGGCTGGCCGGAAGCGGCAATGGCGGGTGCTTTGCAGCGTCGCTTGGGTGGGCCGCGAACATATCAAGGACACCTCACAGAAGGAATGTGGCTTGGGGACGGATCGGCAGACCTGAACGCACGTGATCTTCGCCGCTCGCTGCACCTCTATCTGACAATGCTTGGGCTAACTGTGACCATGATCTTGGTCATTGGCATCATTGGAGGATGGCTTGGATGAGCGCATTCCGTCACGGTGGCGATCTCGATGCCTTTGGACGACAAAATCCAGAGGCCACCAGACCTTTGATAGATTTAAGCACCGGCATCAACCCACTTGCCTATGAAGCATCAGTCGACAAGGACTGGATGACCCGGCTCCCGGGACACTCAGATGAGGACGCGTGCCGCGCTTCTTTCGCGACTTATGCAGGTATTGATCAGAAGTTTGTACATGCGATGCCCGGCACACAGTCCATTATCTCAGGCTTGCCATATCTCTTTCGCCAAAAACGTGTAGCTGTGCTGTCGCCAACCTATGGAGAGCATGAAGCAGGTTGGGCCGCGGCAGGTCATTCAGTATCAACATACCCATCGTCGGAAGTTTTGACCGCAGATGCTGACGTCATTGTCGTGACCAACCCAAACAATCCAGATGGCCATATATTTGAGTCAGAGACACTGCTCGCATGTCAGGTCCGCCAAAAGGCTCGAGGTGGCTGGCTGATCGTCGATGAAGCCTTTGTTGATTGCATCCCCGATGTGAGCGTCGCGGCGGAGGTGCAGCAGGGCGGGCTGCTGGTTTTACGCTCTTTCGGAAAGTTCTTCGGCCTTGCTGGATTGAGGCTCGGCTTTCTGTTGGCCCGTGAACATATTGCGGCGCCATTGGTAGAGCGTATGGGGCCCTGGGGTGTGAGCACCCCGGCACTGCGCATCGCAGCGAAGGCTTATCGCGATGCGACATGGATCGCGAAGACCCGAAAAAATCTCGGCCAGCAGATGGATCGCCTGCGGGACCGGGTGATCCCGAGGCTGGGCAGAGAGGTAGGGCGGACACCTTTTTTCATATTACTGGAGAGTGTGGATGCCAGGGCAGTGACGGCCCGAATGGCTGATTATGGAATTTTCGTCCGCACATTTCCGAATATGCCAAACTATCTTCGCTTGGGCCTACCGGGCGAGCCGTGGGCGTGGGATCGTCTCGAAACCGCTTTGACAGAATGGGAGCACAAACCATGAGTGCTGAAGATGAGAACGCGACACACGCAGAAGAGATGAAGAAGGTCCAGGCCGCCCATCGCGAGAAAATGTCTGAAAAGAAAGAGGCAGACCGTGGCTTGTTTTTGATCCTCACCGGCGACGGTAAGGGAAAGTCTAGCTCCGCCTTTGGATCAATCATTCGCGCGCTCGGTTGGGGGCACAGTGTGGGCGTTGTGCAATATGTGAAGGGCAACTGGAAAACCGGAGAGCGCCAGTTTTTTCAGAAATATCCCGACCTCGTTACCTGGCACACAATGGGTCAAGGCTTTACCTGGGACACCCAGGACCGCGACAAGGACGTTGAAGCGGCGCGGGCCGCTTGGGATGTGTCGGCGAAAATGCTGGCTTCTGGTGAGTATGACCTGGTGGTTCTCGATGAGCTGAATATTGTGCTTCGTTATGACTACCTGCCGGTTGAGGAGGTTCTTGCTGGCCTCATAAACCGGCATCCGCGCACAAGCGTCATGGTTACAGGGCGGGATGCAAAAGAGGAGCTTCGTGCAGAAGCCGACCTCATTACCGAAATGACGCCGATAAAACACCCTTTTGAATCTGGGATTAAGGCAAAGCGAGGCATCGACTATTAATGAGCCTTCGCTCCACATACGCCGCCTCAATGCTTCTGGCCGCCCTGCTGCTGACAGCGATGGCTGCGAGCCTGTTTTTGGGCTACGCGCCCTTGGGCGTGGGCGAAGTTTTTCAAGCGCTCATCGGCGCAGGCGATGAGCGCTACATCTTCATCGTGCAGGACATCCGGGCACCGCGCATTGTGTTGGGCGCTATGGTGGGCGGCTCTCTGGGCCTTGCAGGCGCGGCCATTCAAGGGCTTCTCAGAAATCCGCTTGCAGATCCTAGCGTCATCGGTGTTTCGTCAAGCGCCGGCCTAGGCGCTGTTGTGGCCATCTATTATGGGTTTGCCGCCTCATCGGCGATCATTGTGCCTGTGTTTGCAATCGGTTTTGCGATCGCCGCCATGCTGGTGCTTGTGTGGCTCGCGGGCAAGGATGCCAGCATCCTCACCCTCATCTTGGCGGGTGTGGCCATTTCAAGCCTCGCTGCCGCTCTAACGTCTTTGGCAATGAACCTCTCGCCCAATCCATTTTCTCTGAATGACATCATTCTCTGGCTGCTGGGATCACTTGCCAATCGAAGTTTCACCGAACTCTGGATCGCGGGGCCGTTCATGGTGGCAGGCTGGGTGCTTCTTCTCTCGACCGCGCGCGCCCTTCCTTCCCTCAGTTTGGGAGAGGATGCAGCGGCTTCGCTGGGTGTTGATCTGCGACGGGTGCGTCTGCAAACCGTTTTTGGTGCGGCCTTTGCTGTTGGCGGGGGCGTTGCGGTAAGCGGCGCCATTGGCTTTGTGGGACTTGTGGCACCGCATCTTGTCCGCCCGTTGGTAGGGCATGATCCAGGGCGCCTGTTGTTGCCGAGCGCGCTGGCGGGCGCACTTCTGCTGGTTCTGGCGGACATTGGTGTGCGCACAATTCCAGGAGACGCGGAACTCAAGCTTGGCGTGGTGACCGCCTTGCTCGGCGCACCGTTTTTCCTCTGGCTTATCATCTACACACGGCGGTCCATGCGATGATTGCCGCTCAGAACATTTCTGTGTCGCTGGGCGCTCACGCCGCGGTCCGCAATGTCTCTATGGAGATAAAGCCTGGCGAGGTTGTTGGATTTGTTGGGCCAAACGGTGCGGGCAAGACCAGTCTTCTGCGAGCGCTCTTGCGTCTCGTAGCAGTGGACAGCGGCTCTGTTCTGTTGGAAGGCACCGATATTACCGCTGACGCGCCTCACAAACATGCGCAAGCCATTGCCTATCTCCCGCAGGGCCAGAGCGTTGCTTGGCCTTTGACGGCCCGTCGGCTTGTAGCACTCGGCCGTGTACCACATCGCTCCACATGGGAAACCCTGAAGTCTGAAGATGAACAAGCAATCGACGCGGCATTGGCGGCAGCAGACGTTGAGGCATTTGCGGACCGCCCAGTGACAGAGCTCTCCGGCGGAGAGCGGAGCCGGGTCCTTCTTGCGCGTGCTCTGGCAGTAAAGGCGAGGGTCCTGCTGGTGGATGAGCCTACCGCGTCGCTTGATCCCTACCATCAGCTAACAACCATGGAAGCACTGAAGGCGACCGCAAGCAGTGGAACCGCGGTTGGGGTCGTGCTGCATGATCTCAATCTGGCGGGCCGCTATTGTGACCGCCTCTATCTGATGCATGAAGGGAAAGCAGTCGCAGAGGGAACACCGAACCAGGTGCTCAGTGACGAGTATCTTGCCCGTGTCTATCGCATTGGCGTGCGCCGGGACGATCGCGGAGATGTGGTGGTTGATCGGCGCCTGAGCGATGTCCCATGACAAGGGCGCTGATGCTTCAGGGCACGGGGTCTGATGTAGGAAAGTCCGTGCTTGTCGCGGGGCTTGCGAGGGTTGCTGTGAACCGCGGGCTCACGGTCCGCCCCTTCAAGCCACAAAACATGTCGAACAATGCAGCTGTTACCGCCGAGGGTGGCGAGATCGGTTGTGCGCAATGGCTGCAGGCGCGTGCCTGCAGAGTGCCGCCAAGCATCCACATGAACCCAGTTCTTCTCAAACCCCAAAGCGATATCGGGGCGCAGGTGGTTGTGCAGGGCAAGGTCTGGGGGACGGCTGAGGCCCGGGATTATCAGACCCGCAAAAAGATGTTGCTGGCATCAGTCATTGAGAGCTTCGAGGCCCTGAAAGGGGACGCAGATCTGATCCTGGTAGAGGGCGCAGGCAGTCCTGCGGAAACCAATCTGCGCGTCGGCGACATCGCCAATATGGGCTTTGCGACGGAAACCGGAACGCCGGTGGTCCTCATTGGGGACATTGACCGGGGTGGGGTCATCGCAAGCCTTGTCGGCACCCATGCAGTGCTGGGTCCTGCCGACCAAGACATGATCAAAGGCTTCCTCATCAACAAGTTCAGGGGAGACATCTCTCTCTTTGACGATGGATTGCAAGAGATAGAGCGGCGCACCGGATGGCAAAGCTTCGGTGTGCTTCCCTGGGTTCGTGCTGCGGCTGACTTGCCCGCAGAAGATGCCGTGGTGCTGGAGCGTAACCAGACGCGTGAGACGGGCCAATTGAAAATCGCCGTGCCCATGCTCTCGCGCATTGCAAATTTCGACGATGTCGATCCGCTTGCACAGGAAGAGAGTGTTGATCTTCTCTTCGTTCCGCCAGGCAAGCCGTTGCCCGGAGATGCAACCTTGGTCATCTTGCCGGGCACGAAATCAACGATTGCAGATCTGGATTTCTTTAGAGCGCAAGGGTGGGACATCGACCTTCAGGCGCATATTCGCCGTGGCGGATGGGTACTGGGTCTCTGCGGCGGGTATCAAATGCTCGGATACCAAGTGAATGACCCAGAGGGGATTGAAGGCTTGGTGACAAAGACGCCGGGTCTCGGGCTTCTCGATGTGGTGACCATTATGCAGCCAGAGAAACAGGTGAGGACGGTCAGAGGAAGGGCGGCGATCACGGGCGCGCAGTTCTCTGGCTATGAGATCCATATCGGTGAGACCAAAGGGCAGGATCTAGAACGTCCATTCCTGGAAGTCAAAGGCACCCCACATGGCGCCATCAGTGAAGATGGGCGCATCATGGGCGCTTATATTCACGGGCTTTTTAAGAGCGGCGCGTTTCGCAAGGATTTCTTGAGCCAATTGGACGTGGCAAGTGATGGTCAAAACCACGACGAGAAAGTTGATCGCGCTCTGGATAGACTGGCAGATGCGATGGAAGGTGCGTTGGATATAGAGGGACTTCTTAGCCTTGCGGCGGCGCCTTCAAAATAAGAGGAAGACCCGCCATCACGACAAGCGCAGCATCAATCTCAGCAGCCAATGATTGATGCAGCCAACCCGCTTCGTCTCGGAACTGCCGTGCCATGGCATTGTCTGGCACGATGCCTTGGCCTACTTCATTTGAAATGAAAACCAGTCGCCCAGGGCAGGCTTTGACCGCGGCCAGAAGGTCCGATGTGGATGCTGCGATGTCCGTCTGCGCTTCCATCAGATTGCCGAGCCAGAGCGTAAGGCAATCAATCAGCACGACGTCATTTTCACTCACCTGACGACGCAGCACGCCCGGCAGGTCGACGGGCTCTTCAATCAATCTCCAGTCTGTCCCACGTCGGTTTTGGTGATGGGTGATGCGCTCCGCCATCTCATCATCGCGGGCTTCGGCTGTTGCCACATAGACAAAATCGCCGGCGGTTTCCGTGACCAGCCCTTCGCCGTACCGGCTCTTGCCCGACCGCGTGCCGCCGAGGATGAGAGCCGCGAAAGGACCTGTGTCTGGCAGATGGAACGTGTTGGTCACTGGGTCATCCTCAAAAGAAAAATACACAGGCCAGAAGCAGAAGACTTTCTGAAACCTCAATCCCGGCACCCAGGCTATCACCGGTTTGGCCCTTCAATCGCCACTGTAAGTAAGCCCCCCAAACCAGAAGGATGAACGGCGCTGCCAGAAAGGCGGGTGCACCCCAGGCGCTCACGAGAAGAAGGGCAGCCCATGCCCAGGGCGTGACCGGGTTGATGGCCCATGAAAACTGTTCCCCCATGCTATCGGTTTCAGTGGAAGTTGGGCGCAGGACCGGCAGGAAATGGGCCCAAAAAAGCGGGCCAAGCCGTGCCCAGGCGCAGAGAGGGACCAAAACCCAAAAGAGCTCTTGTTCGGCGATCAACATCAGGAGCACAAGCTTCACGGCCAATTGCACGATGAGGCTTACGACGCCAAACGTGCCAATATGGGGGTCTTTGAGAACCTCATGGAAGCGTGTTTCATCTGCGTGTGCTGCGCCAAGCGCATCAGCAAGGTCTGACAGACCATCAAGGTGAAGTGCGCCGGTGACGAATACCCACGCGCTAAGCGTCAGCACGGCACCCACCCAGGGATCAATCAGCGATCCGCTCCAAAGCACCAGCGCCAAAAGAGTGCCAACGATAAGGCCCACGGCAGGAAAAAAGCTCGAGGCACGGCTGAGTGCCGTGGGCTCGAATTCGGTGATCTGTGGTGTCGGCAGACGCGTCAAAAACTGGACCGCGAGAATGAAAGAAGGGAGAGGCGCGGTCATCCATCCCCCTTCAGCGCCGTCAGCTGGACGTCGAAAGTTGCGTGGTTCGGATCGTGGTACGCGGTCATCTCAAGCACGGCTGCGGTCGGCAGAGAGACCTTCCAGGCGGATGCGAAGGGAAGACCAAGCTGAGTAACCAGCAGAGACCGCATGACACCAGCATGGGTGAGAAGAAGGAGGCGCTGCCCTTGGGCCGCGCGAGCCGTTTCCTCAAACGCCTCAGCCGTGCGGGCGCACATCACCCCCCAGGGCTCACCGCCCGGTGCCGGGTTTGCGGTTGGATCGTCCCAGAATGCAGTGAGCGCTTTTTGATCAGCATTCCAGACTTCTTCCGTGGACTTTCCTTCCCAATCGCCAAAATCCATTTCTCTGAACCGTGCGTCAAGAGAGAGAGGAAGCTCAAGGCTTTCTGCAAAAACGCGACACCGTTTGAGCGGCGACGTGATGACCAGGTCCCAGACTGCACCTTGTGTGCGACCAACAAGCGAGGCCCATCCGGCATCTGTGAGCTCTGGATCACTGCTACCACAGAAAAGGCCGGTGAGCGGTGTCGCGCCATGGCGCAAGATGGTGATATGGGCGGGATCGTTCATGTGATCGACGATACGCCTGCACTGTCAAACGTTGCCATCTCATTGTGAAGCGAGCAGGCAAGCCGAAGAAGGGGAAGCGCGAGCGCCGCACCACTGCCTTCACCAAGGCGAAGCCCCAGATCAAAAAGCGGATCGGCATCGAGCGCAGAAAGCACGCGCGCATGTCCACTTTCCGCAGACCGGTGAGAGAAAAGAAGCCACGGGCGAATGGATGGGTTTGCGGTCACAGCAGCAAGCATGGCCGCTGAACAGATAAACCCATCAACAAGAACAGGCACACGCGCCTGTGCGGCGGTGATCGCTGCGCCGACAAGGGCGACAATTTCATGTCCACCCACTTTGCGAAGTGCTTGCGCTGCGCCAGCGCTCCCGGCATCCAGTTTGTGCAAGGCAAGGCTCTCTGCAATGACGCGGGTTTTGTGAGAGATGCCTTCGGCATCAAGACCGGTTCCCGCACCGGCAAGTGCAGCGACATTTCCGTCAGTCAGGGCTGCGGCAACGGCACTTGCTGCGCTGGTGTTCCCAATACCCATCTCACCGAGGAGAAGCAGGTCGGTCCCGTCGCCAATAGCACGCGCTGCTGCGTTCCGTCCGGCGCCCAGCGCGTGGAACAGCTCTTCTTCGGTCATGGCGTCGCCGCGCCGAAAATTGTCCGTTCCGTGGGCAATCTTGTCAGCATAGACGCCGTCGGGCACGTCGTGCGCCAAGGTTCCGACATCGACAACCTGCAGCGCCGCGCCTTGTTCTCTTGCAAGAACAGAGATGGCGGCACCGCCGGACACAAAATTTGCGAGCATCTGGCCGGTGACTTCAGACGGATAGGCGGAAACGCCTTCAGCGGTAATGCCGTGATCCCCCGCAAAAATCAGAATATGAGGGCTGGCAACAGAGGGCCGGTCCGTGTTGCTGAGGCTTGCAAGCTGGATCGCGACGTCTTCCAGCTGCCCCAGAGACCCCGCAGGTTTGGTGAGCCGTGCTTGGCGCGCCTGCGCCCGGGCCTCGGCCGCCGCATCTGGCTTTGGCGGCCCACTGGTCACCCAATTTGGAAATTCACTCATAACCCGCTTTCAACAATGCTTTTTGCGGGCTCTTTGTAGCAGAAATGCGTGGCGTTTTGATCGCTGGTAGGCGATTTAACGCCAGCCTGCTCGGTCATAAATTCTAATCGCCAGCGATTGATTTTCCCCCAGGGCAGAGGCGTTAATCTCATCCTCTTTGAAAGTGCCCAGTGTTGTCACAGGGCCTTCCGCAGCGACACTGGCGACTGCTGGATATTCATTATTGCCGTCAGCCAGTACCTTCTGCGCCCAGTCACTGGTCAGAAACTCAAGAAACCGAACAGCATTGTCCTTGTTGGGAGCATGGGCGAGCAACCCAGCGCCGGAAATATTGACATGGGTTCCTCGGGTTTCTTGCTCCGGGAAGATCACCCCGATCTTTTCAGCGACAGCGCGGTCCGCTTCATCGTCGGATCGCATGAGGCGTGCGACATAATAAGTGTTGGCAATGCCCACGCGGCACTCACCAGCCGCGACCGCACGGATTTGTGCTGTGTCATTCCCCTGAGGGGCGCGGGCAAAATTGGCGACAACCCCCTCCGCCCAGGCCTCTGCTGCCTCTGCCCCGTCATGGGCTATGATCGAAGCAAGAAGGGAAATATTGTAGATGTTACTGGAGGACCGCACGCAAACCTGTCCGGCAAGCGAAGGGTCCGCAAGATCGGCATAGGTGGTGAGGCCTTGAGGTGCGCCTGCATCCTTATTGTAAATCACCACACGTGCGCGCTTTGAAATTCCGAACCACAGTCCGTCTGGATGCCTGAGATGGGCCGGGATCCTCTCTTCAATAAGCGGTGAAGCGATGGGGGCAAAGAGCCCTGCTTCTTCTGCGCGCCACAGGCGACCCGCATCAACAGTGAGGAGAACATCGCCCGGGCTGAACTCGCCTTCTTGTGCCAGGCGTGCCAACAGCTCTTCACTCTTGCCTTCGATCAGATTGAGCTTGATGCCGGTCTCTTCGGTAAAGCGCTCATAGAGCATCAGATCCGTGTCGTAGTGACGGGCGGAATAGATGTTAAGCTCTTCAGATGCCCTCCCATTGGAAACGGCAAAAATGACCAGAAATACACCGATAATGGGGATCAGAGCTTTGCCAAATGTTTTGGACACGGGGTGGCACCTTTTTAAGAATGACTATCAATTCTGAGAAATGTAGGGCCGCAGCAGGCTCAAAACAAGGGCTATTGCGCCCGATGGGTCAGTTCGCCGCGGGAAATAGGAAGACGCCTGTTCCTGAAAAGGACGCGCGAACTGGTGTGCCTTCCTCAAACCCTGATGCATTAGCCATATGAACCCGGAGCGGCGTTTTCCCCGTGTCGTCGGTGCCGACAAGCACAAGCCAATGGCTTCCACGAAACCGGGTATCAAGAACATGAAGACCCTCGCCATCCGGATTTGGCGTCAGGGTCACGCTGCCAGGTCGCACGACCAAGTCTGCGCAGCGGCCATCAGATAATCCGCTTGCCGATGAGGTAAGCGGGCAGATGCCATAATCGAAATGGGCTTCGTCCCCGGAAATTTTTGCTCGGAACATCTGGGCGTCGCCAAAGAGAGAGGCGACAAGCGCCGTCATAGGCGCGTTGTATAGCTCAATCGGCTCGCCGCATTGCAGGATGCGGCCCTCGTCCATCACGGCAATCTTGTCGGCCATGTCCAATGCTTCGTCCGGGTCATGTGTCACCATAATGGTGATCGCGCCGGATTGTTTGAGGGCGAGGCGCGCATGTTCGCGCAGCTGCCGGCGTCTTGTGACATCAATGCTGGCAAAGGGCTCATCCAAAAGGATTACAGACGGCGCAGGCGCCAATGCGCGGGCAAGCGCGACCCGTTGCTGCTGACCACCGGAGAGTGTGTGGGGATAGCGCTCGCCAAGCCCTTCAAGGCCCACATCGGCGAGTGTGCGCTCAACAATCCCGTTGCGTTCAGGGTTGGTCCTCGGCAGACCAAACGCCACATTTTCTGCAATTGTTAAATGAGGAAAGAGCGCATGGTCCTGAAAAACCATGCCGATCTTGCGTTCTTCCGCCCGGACATCTCGTCCAGGTTGAGAAAGCACATTGCCGTTGAGTGCAATTGTACCTGCTTGAAGGGCCTCAAGCCCTGCAGCTAGTCTCAGAAGCGTCGTTTTGCCGCTGCCTGACGCGCCCTGAAGACAGAGTATCTCTCCATCCGCCGCCGACAGGTTGATATCGGAGAGCACCTTTTCGCTACCATAAGCATGGGCGATATTGTGGAAATCCAAGGGCATTGGGGACTAATTGGCTCTGCATAGGTTAGAATTGCAATTGAGGCGCAAAATTACTTTGCGCAGGCGAGCGCTATTTGTATCAAGTGTAGAATGTCAGTCACCCAAAAAGATCATGGCCCCTTAGGATTACCCACCGCTGGCCGCTCGCGGTTTGTGTCTACGCTCGGCTGGCCTGTGGCGACAGCCTTGGTGGCGCTTCTCGTTGCGGCCCCCATTCTGGCCGTGCTCTGGAGCCTCACCCAGACAAGCGGGGACGCCTGGGCGCATCTCGGGACGACAGTGCTGCCGGGATATGTAGGAAACACGCTCCTACTGATGGTGCTGGTTGGCATCATGACCATTCTGTTGGGGGTGGGAAGCGCCTGGCTCATCGTCTCCTTCGAGTTTCCAGGGCAACGCATCTTGAGTTGGGCACTCGTTCTACCGCTCGCCATGCCAGGTTACATCATTGCCTATGTGTATACAGACCTCCTGGAGTTTGCCGGGCCCATGCAGTCTCTGCTCCGTGACATCACCGGCTGGCAGGCGGGGGACTACGCCTTTCCTCCAATCCGCTCCCTAGGTGGCGCAGCACTGATGTTGAGCCTTGTTCTCTACCCTTATGTTTATTTACTCACCCGTACATCCTTTCAGCGGCAGTCTGTTGCCCTTGTTGAAGCAACCCGCGTACTGGGCGTGTCACCCATTCAAGCCTTTTTACGCGTGGCGCTCCCTTGCGCACGCCCGGCGATTGCAGGTGGCGTGGCACTCGCTCTCATGGAGACCATCGCTGACTATGGTGTGGCAGACTATTTCGGCGTGTCGACGCTGACAGCGGGGATATTCCGCACCTGGCTTGGTATGGGAGAGCCGGTTGCTGCGGCGCAGATCGCAGCCGTCCTCTTTCTCTTTGCAGGTGCCCTCGTATTGCTAGAGCGATTGAACCGCCAGGGCACTGTGGCGAACCCTCTGGGCCGTGACGTGGCCGCAGCGCGCATCAAGCTGCCCCCTTTGAAAAGCCTCGCGGCGTTCCTGGCCTGCGCCCTACCAGTGACCTTCGGCTTCCTCATACCTGCCTTCGTGCTGGTTCGCTACGCGATCAGTGTGGGGGATCCGCTTCTTGGTTCCCAATTCCTCGCCTTTGCGGGGAATTCGCTCACCGTTGCCGCAGGCGCGGCGCTCATTGCCACCGGTATCGCACTGTTCCTCGCCTACGCAGAGCGCAGAGATGCATCAATGCAGAACCAGTTGCTCATTCGGCTCGCGACCCTTGGCTACGCTCTGCCGGGCGCCATGATTGCCATCGGAATTCTGGCACTTGCCGGAACGCTTGATACGAAGCTTGCGATCTTCATGCGGGACACTTTAGGCATGGAACCCCGATTGTTGTTGACGGGAACGATTGCCGGTCTTCTCTTTGCTTACGTCGCCCGTTTCTTGACGGCGGCTTTCAACAGCACCCAGGCGGGTCTGGAGAAAATTCACGGCACCCTGGATGATGCGGCCCGCATGCTGGGCGCGGGGCCGGGCCGCGTACTGTCCGCGGTTCACCTGCCATTGCTGCGCGGACCACTCTTGGCAGGCTTCCTGCTCGTTTTCATCGATGTGATGAAGGAACTGCCCGCGACGCTCCTGCTGCGTCCCTTTAACTTCGAAACCCTTGCAACGCGGACTTACAGACTGGCGTCTGATGAGAGACTGGCGGAGGCATCTACCGCCGCCTTGCTCATCGTGGCGCTTGGTCTCATTCCCACCATTATGTTGAGCGTCTCAATTGCCCGCTCAACATTTAGGCGGTAACAGGCGCGCTCTTAGCTGCCGGACAAAACCAGATCTTTCTTCAGGTGTTTCCCGGCAACGTAGTAGTGGAACGCCGCCCAGATATTTACAAACGTGAAGATCACGAGACTGTAGCGAAGCGCTTCCTGTCCATAAGTGGGTTCAAGCAGATCTGTCACCACGCCCACAAGCGTCGGCCCCAGTCCAAGGCCAATGATGTTGATGATGAACAGCAAGATGCCCGCAGCAACGGAGCGCATCTTTAGTTCAACCAAGCCTTGAGTCTGACTGAAGGTGGTCGCCTGATAGAAGTTACCGAGGAAGATCGGAATGATCATGGCGATAAAGGCAATGGTCGCTGTCCCAGCCAGGTAGGCATAGACACTAAAGGGAATGGAAATCACCAGCGCGACGGCCGTCGTCCAAAGGTACCAGCGTGTGTCTTTCGCGCCAAACTTGTCGGCGAAATAGCCACCCAGAGCAATACCGAGCCCGCCTGGAATGCCCAAGATAAGCCCAAACCAAGTGCCGATCTCACCTGTTCCCAATCCAAACGATCGGATGAGGAAAGTGGGCACCCATGTGACAACACCGTAACCAACAAATGCGGTAAGAGCTGCCGCAAAGGCCAAATGGCGAAAGGATTGCTTTTTCCAGAGGTAAGAAAGTGTGTCTCCAATGGAAGGCTGTTCGCCTGATGCAACCCGGCCCTCTGCCATGCCGCGTTCAGGTTCCTTAATGGCAAACCGCACAACAATTGCGAGCAAAATGCCTGGAATGCCGACGACAAAGAACGCCATCCGCCATCCAAAAAACTCATTGATCCAACCGCCCGCAAAAAGCCCGAACATGATGCCTACAGGTATGCCGAGCGAATAAATTCCAAGCGCTGTTGCGCGGCTTTCGGCGGGGAAATAGTCAGCGATTATTGAATGGGCAGGGGGGCTGCAACCTGCTTCCCCTACACCGACGCCAATGCGCGCGATCAGCAAGTGCCAGAAATTAAGTGCAAGACCGGAGATCGCCGTCATGAAACTCCAGACGCCAAGCGCGAGCGCAATCAGGTTCCGGCGGTTGCCGCGGTCCGCATACCGGGCGATCGGAATGCCGAGCGTCGCGTAAAAAAGTGCGAACGCAAACCCTGTCAAAAGTCCCATCTGCGTGTCATTGAGGCCGAGCTCCAGTTTAATGGGCTCAATCAGGATCGATAATATTTGCCGATCAATGAAGTTGAATGTGTAAACAACGACGAGCAGACCAAGCGCCAGATGGCGTCCAGCATGGCTCCGTCCCTGAACGGTAGCATCGACCATAATTCTCCCCCCAAGAAATTTAACTCGGCAACCCTAGCAGCTTTTCCGCAAGGAGGAAGAACAAGCTCACGCAGTTTGAAGATGCTTCGGCGGTGCAATCCGCTCCAGCAAGGCGGCAAGGGCAGGGAGCCCGACAATGGCGGCGATCATATTGGCGATGAACATGAAGGCCAGAAGCGCGCCCATGTCTGCTTGAAACTGGAGGGGAGAGAAAATCCAGGTCCCGACGCCGCCCGCAAGCATGATGGAGGAATACACAACAGCCATGCCCGTGCTCAACAGAGCACCATGATACGCATCTGCAATCGCAAACCCTTCACGCTGGAAGAGGCGGATCTGACTGTAGAGGTAAAACGCATAATCCACGCCAATGCCTGTGGCGAGCACAAGCACAGGGAGGGTTGTGACTTTAAGGCCGATCCCGAACACAACCATAAAGACATAACCAAGAGACGTCGCAAGCAAGAGGGGTACACAACAGCAGATGACGGCCCGCCAGTCGACATAGGCGATCAAGACCAGAATGATGATAGTCACGAACACATAAATCAGAAGCGGCGCTTCCGACTCCTCCACCACTTGGTTGGTGGCGGCAATGACACTGACGCCGCCAAGACCAATCCGCGCGTTCACACCTTCAAGAGGATGTTTTTCCGCATAAGCGGTGATCTCTTCGATCAGCCGATCAATGGTCTCTGCCTTGTGGTCCACGGTATAGATGAAGAGAGGCAGGATCGTACAGGCATCGTTCAGCAGTCCGAGGGCGGGATCAACTTGAGCTGTTGCAGAAATGAGCTGGCGCTCAGTCGCAGGCAGATTGCGCCATTTCAAATTGCCAAGTGCAGAGATGGATGAGGCGATACGGGCGGTTGAGGCCAGAGAATCGACCTTCAAGACTCCATCGATTGACGAGAGGTCTCTCGTCATCGCATCCAGATATTTCATATAACCTGGATTGATACAGGCATCCTGCGGTGTCTCAAGCACAAGCACCAGGACATCTGTCCCCACATCGAAATTCTGCGTGATGAAAGCTGTGTCCTGATTGTATTTTGAGTCTGGTCGAAGCTCAGACGCCGCCGGCGTGAGATCGCCCACATATCTATATTGCGCCCCAATCGCAGACCCAACGAGCAAGACAACCAGCCCACCAGCGATCAGTGGAGCGGTTCCAGGCTTTGCGGCGCCTGCTATCCAGGTCATTATCCGTTCGCGGAAAACGCGGGCCTTGATGAAGAGGCGCACCTGTTTCTCGTCCCTGCGAAAATAGGACGCCAGCAACGGCAGCATGATGAGGTTGGAGATGATCTTAAGCCCAACGCCGATGGTCGCGATAATGGCGATGTCCCGCACAACCCCCACAGGGATCAGGTAGAGCGTGATAAAGCCCACCAGGTCTGTGATGAGCGCCATGGAGCCGGGGACCAACAGTCGACGGAAGGTTTGCCGGGCAGCGTTAAGGCCATCAGACCCTTTGGCAATCTGGGTTGCGATCAGATTGACCTGCTGCATGCCGTGGCTCACCCCAATCGCGTAGACCAGGAAGGGGACGAGAATGGCAAGAGGGTCAAGCCCCATACCAATCAGATTAAGCACACCCAATTGCCAGACGACAGAAACGAGTGAGCTGCCAATCGCCAGGGCTGTAAGAATAAACGACCGGACATAGGCAAAGACGGCAACGCCGGTGATCACAAAGGCGAGTAGGAAAAAGCTCGTCGCAATGATAGCGCCCTCGGCAATGTCGCCGATAAACTTGGGGAACCCGATGATGGCAACGTCGCTTACCTCATCGCTGAAGGGCGCCCGGATTTTGGATTCCAACAGGCTTGCCACATCAAGAGCGGTGGATTGGACGCTTTCAATGTCACCGGAGGCGCCGCCAGGCGCTTTAATCTCAAAGGCAACGAGAACAGATGTCTCATCTTCCGAAACGATGGCACCAATCCAGTCGCCGGCAATCGTACGCTCGCGAATACCCGCTATATCTTCCTCTGTCAGGCGCTCAGGTGTGATGGTGCCGGGGATCAGGTCTTCCATCTGGAAGCCGAATTCATCAATGGTCAGTGCGCGGGTTGTCGGATACCAGAGCGAATAGAGGCGTGAGCGGTCGACGCCGGGAAGGTAGGAAATTTCTTCCGTGATTTTATGCAGGCGCTGCAGGATTTCCTTGTTCCATATGGTGCCCTCTTTCGCCTTGAGCGCCACAAGAACCAGGTTAGCGCCCGGCATTTCCTGTTGGTACTCAAAATAAGTCTGAAGATAGGGGTGTTCAGTCGGAACCTGTTTTAAGAACCCTGCTTCCAGTTTAAGGCCGGTCGCGAAATATCCCGTGATGATGGTAAAAATCGCCATGACAATCAAAATCGCCAGCCGAAACCGAAAAATGAATTCTTCGAACGCCTTAACCATCAGCTCCCCCCACCGTCAGCTTCCCCAAAAGCTGGTCATCCCCTCCGCCTATCGTGGCGGATCAGTGGGTGGGAGGATGACAGCAACCAGCTCGGCCAGCAAGGGGGAGAGGGCCAGAACGCGACCAGAACGCAGGCAGATTAAATGACTATTGGCATTTGCGTTTGGGCCGTCATGTGTGAACAATCGGCACCTCAAAGGCCGTGACAGGCCAGCGGATAAGGGGACGGATCATGCTCAAAGGTTTTAGAAAAACCGCGCTGAAAGCAATGGGTGCTGGGAAGAAAGAGCAGTCGGCTCATCAGGAATTTGACCGCACTGTCATCGCGGCGGCAACGTTGATGGTGGAACTCGCCCATCTCGACACTGACTTCGACGAGAGCGAGCGCAAACACATCATCGACATCATCCGCAACCGTCTGGAATTGCAGCCTGACCAGATCGAAGAACTGCTCTCAGTGGCAGAAGAGCGGCATGAAGAGGCCTATGCAAACTGGATCTTCACAAAAACCATCAAAGAAAACTTTGATCTTGCCGAACGCAGCGAACTCATGACCTATCTGTGGGAAGTCGCGCTGGCGGACGGAGAACTACACGATCTTGAAGCGGACTTGCTTCTACGCATTGGGCAAGCCATTGATCTGCCGGAGAATGAGCGCATCAAGTCCCTGTTGCGGGTCACAGCACGCCTGAGCGCGTCTTAAACTAAGCCAATCATAATAGCTGATCGTCACTTTATTGTGCGCAATGCCATCAAGCGCGCAGATCAGAGCATCGAGCTTGTTGCCGAACTGGTCGGCATGCCAATCCTCCATATCTCGCATAGTCGTTTATTGCGTGGCGGTCCCCAATAATCCCAGATCACATCGCGGCGATTATCAATCTGGACAAGCATCTCCTCAAAATCCCAGATCGCCTGGCGTTGGAACGCGCGTTGGCGCTCTTTGTCATCAACAGAAAGCGTCAGCGCAACCTCGGGAACAAAACTCTTCCGGTTGCTCGGATGGTTACTGCGACAACGCGTGCTATTCGCATGGCAGTCAGTGAGTCCGCTTGGGGCGCCGTGATCATTGGCGCGCTTCAGCACCTTCCCCCAAAACAAAAATCGGCCACCTGTCCCGGGCTGAAACACCGGAAAAGTGGCCGACCTCATTGTCGATTTTCTCAAAAACTAGCTTGCGAGCTTCACATCCATTGTGTTCCGCAGCTCTTTCTTGAGGAACTTGCCGCTTGCATTGCGTGGCAGGTTCTCAGCCTGTGTCCAGATGTAGCGGGGGATCTTATAAGCGGCGAGCTTTGCTTTGCAGAACGCCCTGAGCTCTTCTGCTGAAACAGTCTTGCCTTTTGCTGGAACAATCACCGCACCAACTTCTTCGCCGAGGCGATCGTCCGGCACGCCAAAGACGACACATTCAGCAACCGCGTCATGCTCAAAAATCGCGCTCTCAACTTCAGAGCAGAACACATTTTCGCCACCACGCAGCACCATGTCTTTCGCGCGGTCGACGATGAAGATGAACCCGTCTTCGTCGATCTTCACGATATCACCAGTCCGTAGCCATCCATCCTGAATGGCTTCAGCCGTGGCTTCTTCCCGGTTGAGATAGCCTTTGATGACCGGTGCGCCACGCACACACAGCTCACCGGCTTCGCCAGGCTTTACTTCGTCGCCATTGGCATCAATGCATTTGGTTTCGAAGACTGGCATGGCCCGTCCTGCACTTGCCGGCTTGTCGACGAAATAGTCAGCACCAACAGATGTAATGATGCCGCAGGTTTCTGTCATGCCGTAGCCGGTTGAAGGTCGTGCATTTTCCATTGTGCTGTCGAGCTTGCCAACAAGATCAGGCTGAAGCTGCGCCCCGCCGCCCCCAATGGACACCATGGTTGATGTATCAGTCGTCGCGAAATCAGGATGTGCGATCACTTCCCGGGACATGACAGGCACGCCGCTCAGGTGGGTGATCTTTTCTGCTTCGATGAGACGAAGCGCTTCACCCGCATCCCAGCGATACATATGCACGAGCTTGCCGCCGCTGACCGTTGCCGCATGGGCCACGCAGTTATTGGCTGTCACGTGGAAGAGCGGTGTTGCCACCAGAGCTGTCATGGCCGCGGGCTCTGTTGCCTGGAGCTCTTTAACCGCGTCCTCGCCTTCCACCTTCGCAAGGGCAAGCGCCTGGCATTGTGCGGAGAAGGCGATGTTCATGATATTGTTGACACATCCACGATGCGTGAGCTGGGCGCCTTTCGGCCGACCTGTCGTGCCGGATGTGTAGAAGATGCAGGCATCATCATCTGGTGCGATGGTGGCGTCGGGCATGTTCGGTGTGGTCGCTTTCACGTCTGACCAGGGTGTTACGCCTTCAGTTCCCTGAAGCTGCTCTGGAAGACGGACACCGGCGACCTTCATATTCGGGAAGGCATCGCGAACTTCAAGGAACCGCTCGAGACGTTCGCCGTCTGCCAGCAGAACTTTGGCGTCGGAGTCCTCAAGGCCATATTTCATCTCATCGGCGACCCACCAGGCATTCATGCCGACGGCAACGGCCCCGATTGAAATGATCGCCCAATAAGCAAGCATCCACTCTGGATAGTTGCGCATCGCAATGGCGACGCGGTCGTGTTGTCCAATGCCTTGGTCTGTCAGCCATGCGGCGATGGCAGCCACTTCATTATGGGCTTCTGCGAATGTCCACCGTTCATCCTGATAGACAAGATGGTCCTTGTCGCCATGGGCGGCAGTGAGCAACCAGATATCCCGCAGGCTTGCGGGCGCATGTTTGAATGTTTTGATGGTCCTGCCGAGCGCGTCAACGGTATCGACTTCGAACATTTGTCCTGGCTGCGTCAACTCCGTCCACGCAGCGTCCAATTCTTTATACATAGGCTAGAAACCTCCCCAGGTTTTCGTTTTCCCATCGATACCCGGAATTGCGAGGAAAAACAACGAGATCAAGCAAAAAGAGCGGGTCACAATGTGGATATTTTCCCACTCGGCGCCCCGTCTCTTGGTTTGCCAGAACATGCAATTCATAAAGTTAGGACAAACTCCCGGAAAAGCATCCCGTCGCCATGGGGCTTGGACAAGGTTAGCAGGCCGGGGTTGGGCGGGAGTGGAGGCCAAACAGCCAGACTCCGGAACCGTAGAAGATGGGCGCCCTCTTCAGCCGCAGCAGATCTATGCGGCCGTGGGACAGAAGCCAGTCGGCGAAATCGCTGCCGCCGCATAGGTAAATGGCGCCGGACGGAAGCCCATAGGCCCAGCCAGACTCATAGGTTCGGCGTCCCATCCGTGCACATGAATAGGTCGACATGCGTTCAAGACAGTCCTCAACAATAGGACCGGACTGAGGGAAGGGAGAGACGTTATCAGCGGCCCCACAGATAAAGCCGTCCGCTGAAATGGCAATGGACCTACGCTTCGCGAACCGCTTCATCTGTCCAGTAGTGAATTTTGTCGAGCAACTGATCAATGGCGACGGGTTTAGCCAGATAGTCGTTCATGCCCGCAGCAATGCAGCGCTCACGGTCGCCTGCCATGGCGCTCGCGGTAATTGCGATGATCGGCACGGCACCAATCTCTCCACCAAGCTTGCGAATGCGTTTGGTGGCTTCGATGCCATCCATGTGGACCATCTGCACATCCATAAGCACGAGATCGTAGGGAAGCGATCGGGCAGCTGTCACAGCTTCCCGGCCGTCACCAACCGTGTCGACAGTTACCGGATGTTTCTCAAGCGCACTCTGGATGAATTTCAGATTGGTTGGATTATCATCTGCAAGGAGAATGCGGCAGCCTGAGCCATCGCCGGATGGTCTCTTGGGCGCTGGATCCTTCTTCTCGACCTTCTTGGGGGCTTTGGCTTTTGCCTTTGTCGGCAGGTCTTCGAAAAACCGGTTGAGCGTGTTGATAAGGCGTCGCTGGCTTATGGGTTTGGGTGCAATTGCATCAAACCCCCATTCCTCTGCCTGACTTGCCGTGGCGATGCCGGAAGAGGAGAGAACGAGTTTCACGGGCTTCACTTCAGCATCTTCCTGAAGCTGCGCCGCAAGCTGGACCCCATCCATGCCAGGCATCATATGGTCGATGATAATCGTCTCGAAGGGTTTGCCCCTTTCCTGCGCCGCGAGAATCACATCACGTGCGCCCAGAGGGTCGTCGACCGTCTCCACACGGCACCCATAGGCTGCCAGCATAAGACCGATAACGCGCAGATTGACCGGATTATCGTCCACAACCAGCAATCGACGTCCGCGTAATGTCTGGGCATCTTCGGAATCGAGATAGCGCTCATCTCCGTCATCTGCTTCCAGGACGATACGGGCTTTAAAGGTGCTGCCTTTGCCCACCTCGCTTTGAACCTCAAGCGAGCCTTCCATGAGCTCCACAAGGTCGTGGCAGATGGAAAGGCCGAGGCCGGTGCCGCCAAATTCGCGGGTGGTGGAAACATCAGCTTGCGTGAAACGTTCAAAAAGTTGAGCCTGCTGTTCCGGCGGGATCCCCATGCCGGTATCGCTGACACTGAAGAGAATGGCTACCTTGTCCCCTGGAAGCCGGTCTTCGAGGCGCACCTCAAGCGAAATGCCACCTTCTTCTGTAAACTTGATCGCATTGCCAATTAGGTTGACGAGGATCTGGCGGATGCGCCCCTGGTCCCCGATCAGAGAAACGGGAATGTTTGGGTCCACATAGGACGCAATTTCAAGGTCCTTCGACTGGGCGCGCACGGACATCAGGGCCATGACGCTGCGAATGAGCCGTTCAATATTGACTTCGGTTTCATCAAGGTCGAGGGCACCGGCTTCAATCTTCGAGACGTCCAGAACATCGTTCAGGATTGAAAGAAGAGACTCACCGCTTTCAGCAATGGTCTCGACATAGTCAGACTGACGCTCATCAAGTTCGGTGTCCTTTATGAGGCTTGCAAAACCCAACACGGCATTGAGCGGCGTTCGGATTTCATGGCTCATATTTGCAAGAAATTGCGACTTCGCGCGCGAGGCGGCCTCCGCTTCTTTCTTCATATCTTTAAGCTCTTGCTGACGCACCAGCTCGTCCGTCATGTCGATAGATGTGCCCACCCAACGACCGCCACTGACCCGACGATGCGTAATGAGGACGGTGCGTCCATCGGGCATCGCCGTCTTCAACGGTTCTTCAGAAATGAGCATTTTTACCGCAGCTTCGGCGAGCTCATCCAGATCATAATTTTCAGAATATTTTGTCAGACTGATGAGTGACGCACGCATCGCATCTTTAAACGTGCCGCCTGCTTCAATAACCCCGTACCATTCTTTGAAGTCTGTTCTGGCTTGGCCATTGGCGTAAAGGACCCGGAACTCGCTGTCATAGATCGCAAAGCCATCATCCAGAGCCTCAATGGCTTCAGAAAACAGTGCTTCAATATCGCTGGTGCTAGGTTTTGCAACTGCCTCGACCATCTCACTCCCCCGAGAAATCAGAGGTGTATTTAGCACTACAAGGTTAAAAAAGGTAAAACCCGGCTTCTATTTGGCTGGTCAAATCATTCTTAAACCGAGAGAAATCTCAATTTTGCTGCATTCAGGGTTTTATTATGCGCGGGGCTCAGAGCAAATCTGAGTCTGAGATGATTTCGACCAAAGCGGGGCCATCGTGAGCCAGGGCCTCCTGGATCGCCTGGGCGAGTTCTGCCTTGTCGGTTACTTTGGCCCCGTGCCCTCCGCAGAGCCGCGCGTAGGCGGCGAAACTCGGATTGTGCAGCCTGGTTTGCCAGACCGGCCATTCCCCCGCTTTTTGCTCTTTCGAAATCTTTCCGAGCTCGGAATTGTTGAGCAGAATGTGGGTGATATTCATGCCGTATTTCACCGCTGTGGTGAACTCCGCCATATATTGCCCAAAACCGCCATCGCCGGAAACGGAGACGACTGGACGGCCCGCATATTCCGGGAAATCCTGCACAGCCGCCCAGGCACCCATGGCCGCCGGGAAAGAAAAGCCGATGGACCCCAGATATCCCGACATTAAGACGTCCTGCTCCGTGCATTCAAAATAGCGCCCAAAGGAATAGGTATTGTTCCCCACATCGACCGCGATGACCGCATTTTCGGGAACGAGCTCTGTGAGTGACGCGAAAATGCTGGCCGAGTTAAGGCCGTCGCCTCGGTCATCTTGAGCGCGGCTCTTCTTTTCATCGCGCCAGATTTTCCAGCGTTCGGCAATTTCGCCTCTCTGATCTTCTGCGGCGAGGGTCTTTGGCAGACCCGCTTCAAAAGCGGCAAGTGCCTGCCCTATATCGCCCAGCACCGGACAATCGACCGGGTGTGTCTTGCCCAAGTGCATCGGATCAAAGTCGACCTGAACAATGGGTTTCGATTTCTCGATACCCGTGTGATCAGAAAAGGAGCTGCCAAGCGCGATAAGGAGGTCTGCTTCATTCATGAACCAGCTGGCAATCGGCGTGCCGGAGCGTCCCAGCACACCAGCCCCGCAGGGATGCTTGTCGGAGATCAGCCCCTTGGCCTTGAAGGTTGTGAGCACCGGTGCGTTCAGGCGCTCGGCAAAGGCAATGACCGCGTCAGACGCATCGCGGGCGCCATAGCCTGCAATGATAACGGGGCGCTTGGCCTTTGAGATGAGGTCGATCGCCTGGGCAATGGATGCTCCTGAGGGCGTCACGGCCATATCGCCAAGCCGACCGTCCGGTCTGCCTGCTTCGATACTTTCGTCCGCGGGAATTGTCTGCACATCGTCCGGGAAAATGAGATGGGACACATCGCGATTAACAAGGGCGCTGCGACAGGCAAGCGTCATCAGTTCAGCATGTTTGGAAGAATGTAAAACTGTTTGGGAGAAATGGGCGACACTCTCGAACGCAGATGCGAGATCGATCTCCTGGAATGAGCCGGGGCCGAGCACCTGAACATTCACCTGCCCCGTCAGCGCAAGTGCAGGCGCCCGGTCGACCTTGGCATCCCATAGGCCGGTCAGAAGATTGGTGGCACCCGGCCCCGCAATAGCAAGACAGGCAGCGGGCTTGCCGGAGAGTTTCGCATAACCCGAACAGGCAAAGGCGGCGGCACCCTCATGGCGAATGCCAATATAGCCAAGCTCGCCATCACGCTCTTTCATGCGCAAAGCTTCAGCGACGCCCAGATTGGAGTGTCCCACCATACCGAAGACGCGTTTGACGCCCCAATTGACCATCGTCTCGGCCATGACGTGCGAGATTGTGCGTGGGCTTTCCGGTTCGGTCGGCACTTCCACATAAATGCCGTCGTCCCGGACATCGACAGAATACATCTGCTGGCCGGAATCTTCATGCCCCCCAGGGGGCTTGCCAGTCAGGGGGTCGAAGTCCCATCCGTGCCAGGGACAGCGCAGCCAGCACTGGCCATCAATGCCGTCTTCGATCGAGCCTTCGCCGAGCGGGCCACCCTGATGAGGGCAGCGATTATCCATGGCGGCGTATTGACCGGAAAAATGTGTCAGCGCGAGAGAGAGCGTGCCCGCCGTGACAGTCATAACGCGACCTTCGGCAAGATCGTCGCCTTCAGCCACTTTGACCCAGCTTGTTTTGGTGTTTTCAGCAGTCATGAATGCCTCCCAGCGCTCTTATGTCTCCAGACACGATCTGATGCCTTGTCGGATCATTGGAGGGGATGTCAGTATGACCGTCAAATCACACTTATTTGGGACCGCGTTACCTTGACCTACGATCATTTCACATTGCCGACATCTCCAAATGATCAGTGTCCGGTGGTTCATCGCTGGCAGGGCGAAGAAAAGCCACGCGCCATTCTCGTTGTCGCCCATGGCATGGGCGAGCACGCGCTGCGCTACGCACGGCTGGCCGAGGCGATGAATGCAGCTGGCTTCGTTGTCTATGCCAACGATCACCGGGGCCATGGCGCAACTGTGCCTGATGCCTCAAAACTAGGCGAATATGGCGAAGCGGGCTGGCGCGGTCTTGTGGATGATGAAAAGCACGTGATCGCGCGTGCAAAAAAGAACTTCCCAGGATTGCCAATCGTTCTGATGGGCCATTCCATGGGATCCATGGTGGTGCAGCACCTGCTGACCGAAGCCAGCGACACGATTGATGCGGCCGCCTTGTGCGGGACGACAGCGGTAGACGTGATGGCCGCCGCCGTCGCGGATCCAGATGCGAATGTTTTTGAAACATTGAACGCGGCGTTTGCCCCAACACGCACAGAGTCTGATTGGTTGAGCCGTGACGAGGCAGAGGTCGACAAATATGTCGCTGATCCCCTTTGTGGATTTACGGTGTCTGACGCCTCCTCCGCCTCTCTGGGAGAGGCGGGCATCGCCTATTCAACGCCGGAAGCCATCAGCAAGGTGCGCAAAGACCTGCCTCTTTATATCTTCTCCGGTGACCTTGATCCGGTGGGTCTCAACGGCGAATTGGTCCGCCTTGTTGCAGAGCGATATCGCGATGCGGGGATTCGAAAATTAGACTTAAAGCTCTATGAAAATGCCCGCCATGAGCTGTTTAATGAGACGAATCGCGCGGAAGTGACCTCTGATTTTGTGGACTGGGCCAAAAAATCTGTCGGGTTAGGCTGAGAATTCTAATTTCCAGGCCCAAGGCTGGTAAATCGCAGAAATCTCCCCATTTTTACTGGGTATTTGGCCCTGAAATCATTTGGTATGGCTGTGAAACGCGCCGTTTGATTAACATATTTGACGCGTAATTTACACGACGCGTGCCAAATGGGGCTAGCATGCGCTCTATTCGCACTGCACAATTGTTGCAGATGTAAACAGTAGGAGACCCATTCCAGATGAAGAACGCGCAAAAGAGGATGGACGACGCCACCAGTTATGCTGAGTGGAAAGAAGCTGCGCACGAGCACGACGTGCTTTCGGGTGCTGAAGACTGGAAGCGCCAAGAGCATTCCAGTCGCTACGATTATGCAACCATCCGCGAGCGTCTTCGGGAAATCCGCAAAGCCCGCGATACGGGCGATGATCGCGCTCTGCTCTTTGCATTGAATGAAGGCATTCACGGCAATTTGGGTGGCATGGGCAAGGCCTCGCTCTATACGCGTTCGAAAGTCGGCACGAAGCGCCTCATCACTGATTATGTGGACGAGGTTACACGCTCCCTCATTCACATTTCAAAAGTGCGCTCCAACGTCATTACCAAAGCGGAGAAGCTCGACTTCTTCCATAGAGCGAGTCATTGCTTTGGGCGATCTGCACTTATGCTGAGTGGGGCGGGTGCCCTTGGGCCTTTCCATATCGGCGTGATCAAAACGCTGGCGCAGGAAGGTTTGCTGCCGCGCGTGATTTCTGGATCCAGTGCAGGCGCTCTGACCGCAGCGGTGATTGGAACCCACTCGGATGAGGAACTCGTTCCTTTCTTTGAAGCGGACATCGAGATTGAAGCGACAATCGAGGAAGCGCATGTAAGCTCCGTGCTGGGCTGGCGCGATCGCATCCAAACGGAAGATCTGCGGGAGATGGTCGAGGCCTGGATACCGGACCTCACCTTCGCTGAAGCTTTTCAGTTGACCGGTCGTCACATCAATGTCTCCGTTGCGCCGACCAAGAAGCTGCAGGCATCCCGCCTGCTGAACGCAATCACCTCGCCAAATGTGCTGGTGCGCGAGGCTGTGATGGCATCTTGCGCTGTACCTGGCGTCTTTCCG
Organism: Parvibaculum sp.; assembly: GCA_002695905.1. Taxonomy (GTDB): domain Bacteria; phylum Pseudomonadota; class Alphaproteobacteria; order Parvibaculales; family Parvibaculaceae; genus Mf105b01. The sequence continues at coordinate 43,945 of NZQM01000118.1, read as the reverse complement.
CCGGTCATGTTGATGGCGCGGGATGCGGATGGGGAAAAGCAGCCCTACCTATCAGACATGCGCTGGATTGACGGATCCGTCACGGACGATATGCCGGCAAAACGCCTCGCACGCCTCTATGGGGTGAACCACTTCATCGCGAGCCAGACCAATCCGATCATCCTTTGGACCATTCAAAACCCGAATGGCGAAAGTGGATTGTTTGGCCATCTATGGAATTTGGGCAGCAGGGCCACCAAGGAATGGTTCCGCGCAACCCGAAATTTCTCTGACCAGATGACCCGCCGTCTGCCAAGCGTCAACTCCGCGCTAAACATGTTCCACTCTGTGGCGCTTCAGGAATATACCGCCGACATCAATATCATCCCGCGCCGCCGCTTTTGGGATCCGCGCAAGCTGCTGGCCCCGCTCGACCGCGACGAAATGGAATATCTCATCGCGGAGGGGGAAGCTGCGACCTGGCCCCAGGTGGAGATGATCCGCAATTGCAGCATGATCAGCCACACGCTGGACAATCTGCTTGAGGAAATTGAAGGCGACGTGGTTGGCCTCTATCGACCAACGGCAACCCCTGTCGGCACCAAAGCAGTCGCTTAACTCAGGTTTGGTTAGCCGGGATCTGCTTCTGACCCAGCCGCCATTCTGAGCAGGCCACGGAAGGCTCGTTGCGGCGTCGCGCCATTCTGCACCACGTTGAAGACTTCTTCGGCGATGGGCATGGTGACACCGGCCGCTTCGGCAATCTTCATGACTACAGGGGCGCTCTTTACGCCTTCGGCAACCATGTGCATCTCGTCAATGATTTGCTCCAGCGACTGACCTTTCCCGAGCTTCTCACCGACGTGCCGGTTCCGGCTTTGCGGGCTGGTGCAGGTGGCAACCAGGTCCCCCATTCCGGCAAGACCGGCAAAGGTCTCCGCCCGCCCGCCGAGCGCCTCGCCAAGCCGGGTGAGTTCAGCAAGACCGCGGGTGATGACGGCCGCGCGGGTATTGTCTCCGGCGCCCAGACCATCCCCCATGCCGACGGCAATGGCGATAATGTTCTTTAAGGCGCCGCCCAGTTCGCAGCCGATCAGGTCATTATTGGTGTAAACGCGAAAGAGGCCGGATTGAAACACCGATCGAAGAGAGTTGCAGACGGTTTCATCTTCCATGGCCAGCACACTTGCCGCAGCGGACCCCGCCATAATCTCGCGCGCGAGGTTGGGTCCGGTAAGCACACCTGGCGGATGTCCGGGCAAGACCTCAGAAATGATTTGAGTCATGCGGAGCGATGTCCCCTGTTCGAGCCCCTTAGAGAGGCTGATCACAGGTACCCAGGGACGGATGAAGGGTTTTGCGTCTTCCAGTACTTTTCGGAACTGCTGAGAAGGGATGCCCATCACGATGACATCGGCATCTGACACAGCTTCTTCCAAAGACGTGGTGGCGCTGAGCGTTTCCGGCAGCTTCGCGTCTGGCAGATATTTCCGGTTGGTATTGAGGACATTAACTTCCGTGGCGGCATCCGGGTTTCGCAACCAGAGCTTTGTCTCAGCATTGCGGGCGACAAGCGCGGCAACGGTGGTGCCCCAGGACCCGCCCCCTAGCACGCTGACTTTGAGATGCATCGGGTTATTGCGCTCTTGGCGAATGCGGATCTGGTCGTTCATATGGATGGCGTCTCCCGTGTGGCTACTTGTTTTTAAGGATGTTAAGCGTAAGTCACAGGCTCTGCCAACCGAGGGAGGGCGGTCGGGGGCGGAAAAATGTCGTAAATACGGGAAGTTGCACTGGCATAAGGTAAGTCTCTCTGTGTACGATCAAAGGCAAGACGGGCAGGCGATTGACGAATTGTCAGTTGTTGGGAGCAGCTCTTGCCGGAGCATTTCCAGCTGAACGGTTCAGCATGAGGAAATGCGACGAAGTTAGAGAACTAGAATGGTTGTGGTGTTTCCACATAAGCGAGAACCGCTCTAGTGACGACAAGAACACGCCTGAAGGAAGGGCTCCATGCGGCGCATATCAAATACCGACGCTTCATTTTTCTACGCAGACACCCAACGCACACCAAGTGTGGTGGGGGGGTTGATGATCTACGACCAATCCACAGCGGGTCGTGGAAAGGTACGCTTTAAGGAAATCCTTTCCTGGATTGAGGATCGTCTTCATCTTTGGGGACCGTTCACACAGCGCCTGGTGCGTGTGCCCTTCGATCTTGATTTGCCGTACCTGGCAGAAGACCCGAATTTTGACGTGGAGTTCCATGTGCGCCATCTGTCATTGCCGAAGCCCGGCGATTGGCGTCAGCTTTGCATTCTCGCATCGCGTATTTACTCCCGCCCGCTCGACATGAACCGCCCCCTTTGGGAAGTAAACGTGATTGAAGGGTTGGACAGGGTTGAGGGACTGCCAAAGGGTAGCTTCGCCGTGTTGGTGAAACTGCACCACATGGTGGTCGACGGAATGGGGACAGTGTCGCTCCTGCAGGCACTTCACTCAGATACCAAGGTCGCCACACCGCCCCGCGCGCCAGTAAGAGAAGCCGCCAGCGTTAAGCCGCTGCCAGGTGATATTGCGATGATCACAAAGTCGCTTCCATCGCTCGCGCGGCAACCGTTGACGACAGCACAGTCGGCTCTCTCCCTGGTGAGGGGTGAGCTAAAAGCCCGACGGCTCAAATCCGAAAACAATGTGGCAAGTGCGCCATCGGCACCCATGACACGGTTCAACAAAGAAGTCTCGCCTTACCGTGTCTTTGAAGCGGTGGACTTCAAACTGGATGACTTCAGGCACATCAAAAAACTGGTGGAACGCGCGTCTGTGAATGATGTGGCCATTGCCGTGTGCGGTGGTGCGATGCGCCGCTACCTCGCGGCAACAAACGAACTGCCGGATGAATCCCTGGTCGCCATGTGCCCCATTTCCGTGCGCACAGGGCCTGCGGGCATGGAAGCTGGCAACCAGATCACGGATATGACGGTTGCCATGGGGACGGACATTGCCGATCCGCTGCAACGGCTCCAGGCGGTGAAAATGCGGACCGATGATGCCAAGCAGTTGGCCCAGACCCGTGGTTCGGAAATGCTGGAAAGCGTGATGGGACTGGTCAGTCCCGCAACCGCCTCCTGGTTCTTCCGGTCAGCAGAAGGCATGAAATGGATTTCCCGCATCAAGCCGGTCTGCAACACGTTCGTCTCGAACGTGCCCGGAATTCCCTATGACATGTATTTTTCAGGCGCGAAGCTCGTCCGGTCTTATGGCCTGGCTCCGCTCGGCGATGGCATGGGGATTTTCCACGCAATCACGGGTTACCAGGATCAATTGTCGGTCTGTGTCACAGCCGACAGAGAAATGCTGCCCGATCCGTCTTTCTATGCGGAGTGTGTGCAGGCATCGTTTGACGAGTACAGGGCACTGGTTGAAGACGACGATGGGGAAGATCAGACGGTCGTCTATCTTGAATAGGCAGAGAGGTTTCCTCAAAGGAGACCTGGAGGAGAAAGCGTGTCGGAAAACGTCGTAGTGCAGATGCCGGAAAGGGAAACGGAAACCGTTTTCCTTGTGGAGGCCGGCAGCTCCTTTGAGCTCAATTGCATTCGTAAATGGATCGAAGAGCATCCGCGCCATTCAGAGAGCGGCGCAAAGCTCGTTGTCATTGGTGATGCACGGGACGGTGGCCATAAGGAGCTGAAAACGCTCATGGATGGCGGCGACATTGGGGGAGACCCCTGGCTGCAGCCGCTTCGGGTGATCTGGAAGCCCAGCGAAGATGTGCGCCATGGCAAGTCATTTGTGAACACGTGGCTGGCGACCGTTTTTGAAAAGCCAGGTCGCATCCGGCAAAAGCTGATGGGCGGCTCCGCGCCAGACCGATTGCGGGTGGCAGAGGGACAGGGCGCTTTCCTAAGCACGGTTCGTGAGCGTTTTGACGAGACCTGGGGATCAGAAGGGGTGCGCACGACCCGGCTTCCCGAATTCGTGGTGCGTCAGGCGGTGATTGCCCTTGATCGCGCGGAGCGGAGCATTCGCGGCGCACGCTATAAGGTTGCGCGGCTTCTGATGGGCGATGTCGTCTCCAGTCCCTCTTTCCAGCGGGACCTCGGCGCGCTTGCAGGCACCTTGGGTCGATCTCTCTCCGAAGTGGAGACAGAGACAAAAACCTATCTGGACGAAATGAGTGCGCGCCAGACGCCGGTGTCCCTCGATATTGCCATGGGGCTCTATCGCCGGGCCTGCCGCAGTCATCACGACGGCAACATAGACTATGAGCCAGAAGAGCTTGAACAGCTCAGTCAATGGATGGAGGAGGGGCCGGTCGTTCTATTGGTCACTCACAAATCCATGCTGGACACGATGGCGGTCTCGACGGTGCTCTTTGAGCACAATATTCCCGTGCCGCTGACATTTGGCGGTATCAATCTCAACACATTCGGTATTGGTCGCTTGGCGGCCAATTCAGGCGTCATATTCCTTCGTCGCGCATTTCAGGATAATGACATCTACAAAGCGACCTTCCGCCGCTATGTGGATTATCTGGTCGAAAAACGCTTCTCCCTCATGTGGGCACTGGAAGGCACCCGCTCGCGGACCGGCAAGCTTCTGCCGCCGCGCTATGGCCTTATGAACTATGTGGTTGAGAGCATTCTTCGCACAAAGACCCATGGCCTGCGTTTCGTGCCGGTCTCTGTGACCTATGATCAGATCACTGAAGTCGACGATTATGTCATTGAGCAAAAAGGTCAGGACAAGAAGCCGGAAGGCGCCAGCTGGTTCCTGAAATTCATCACAGGCAAAGGATCAGATCACAAAATCTATGTTCGTTTTGGAGAGCCGGTTACTGCGCTCGATGTCTTGCCTGGCGAAAGCCTCAATGAAGACCTGCCGGATACGGACAAGAAGAAGCTGGTTGAGCAAATTGCAATTCGCGCTGCGGTTCGACTGAATGATGCCTCGCCGATCAATCTGACCTCGCTTCTGACATTGATCCTCTTGGCGAATGGCCCGCGGGCAAGAACGCTGGAGGGGCTGACTCGCACCGTCTGTTCCTGGATGGACCTGGTGGACAGTCGGAACATTCCGGTTGTGGGTGGAAATGACAAGCTCCGCACTCCAAGCCAGATCGAAGCGACACTGACGTCACTCGAGGAAAATGGCGTTGTGACCCGTCATGATTCAGGTCTCGGTGCTGTGTTCCATATTGCAGCCGGGCAGTATCACAAGGCGGCTTACTATCGAAACACGGCAATCCATTTCTTTGTCACTGATGCCATTATTGAACTGGCCCTGCTCCATGCAGCAGAACAGAAAGACACGGAGATGGCCTTCTGGCGCGAAGCCCTGGCGCTCCGCGATCTCTTGAAGTTTGAATTCTATTTTGCCACCCGCGAAGATTTTCTGAAGGAAGTGCGCGAGAAAATGGCGGAACGGGACCCGGATTGGCAGGCCCGTCTACAGGAAGGCGAAGCGTCAGCCCGAACCCTTCTGGAGGCCCGAGAGCCTGTTGTGTCGCAAGGGGTTCTTCGCTCCTTCATTGATGCCTATCAGGTGCTGGCGGATGCGCTGGTGCAGAGGGGCGGGCAACCTATTGAAAACAAGAAGGAATTTCTGCAGCTCTGCATGACTTATGGGGCGCAGGCTCATTTGCTGCAGCGGGTGTTCTCAGAAGAGTCTCTTTCAAAGACCCTTTACGAAACTGCATATAAGTTGGCAGACCATCGGGGCCTCATTTCCGGGAGCGGTGAGACCCTGACGAACGACCGTAAGATTTTTGCTGACCAGGTGCGCTCTGTGAGCCGACGACTTGAAATTCTGCTGGGGCTGTCCATCAGCCGCCAGACGGACTAGTAGACCGACCAAAGGACCAAGCGAATGCCAAGCTATCGTTTTCTGATCGATGAAGTGGAAAAGGGACCATCTGGTTCTCACATTGCCGCTTTTTTCGACATGGACCGAACGTTGATCTATGGCTTTTCCGCCCAGGACCTGATGATTGAGCAGGTGACCAGCGGGGAGCTCTCTATTGGTGAGGTTGTCAATCAGGCCTCTCACGGGATTCAGTTTGCCCGTGGCAAGATCGACTTTGCAGAAATGGTGAACAGCACTGCGAAACATTTGCGTGGCCAGGTTGACAGCCGGAACTATGAGTTTGGACGCCGTGTCTTTGAGAAGCGTGTTGCCTCTCGTATTTATCCAGAATCCAGGCTTCTGATCGATGCGCATCTTAAAAAGGGTCATGTGGTCGTGATCGTATCCGCCGCAACACCCTATCAGGTGGAACCTGTCGCCAATGATTTGGGCGTTCACAGCTTTCTCTGCACCCACCTGGAAGTACAAAACGGCATTTGCACCGGCAAGGTGGTTGAGCCTGCCTGCTATGGCGAAGGAAAATCCATCGCTGTCCGCAACTTTATTGCTGATCGCAATATCGACCTTGCAGAAAGCTATTTCTACAGCGACGGGGATGAAGATCTGCCGCTCCTGGAAATTGTTGGCAACCCGCGGCCACTCAATCCGAACAAGAAGCTGACCTCGGTCGCGAAGTCTCGCGACTGGCACATCACGCGCTTTGAAGGCCGTGGGCGGACGTCGGCGAAAGACGTGGCACGGACAGGCCTTGCCTATTTAAGTGCGGCACCTGCGGCAGCCGCGGCCTTGTCGGCCTACTCCATCAATGGCTCCGCGCGTCAGGCGCGGAATATTTTCCAGGGCCTTTGGGGAGAACTGTCATCGGCTTCAATCGGTCTGGAACTCGATGTAAAAGGGCGGGAGCATTTATGGTCCCATCGCCCAGCTGTCTTTATGGCAAACCATCAAAGCGCGGTGGATGCCATTGCCGTCCTAAAGTTGGTACAAAGCGATTTCACAGCGATTGCAAAAAAGGAAGTGCGGTCGCAACCTGTAATTGGCCAAATGTCAGAAGCCATGGGAACCATTTTCGTGGACCGGTCCGACAATAAGGCAGCCCGTGAGGCGCTGCAGCCAGCGGTGACGGCGTTGAAGAGTGGCACATCGATCATCATTTTCCCTGAAGGGACACGCAGCCCGACCAACAAGCTCTCCAAGTTCAAAAAGGGCGGTTTCCACCTTGCCATGCAGGCAGGCGTACCCATCGTACCGATCGTGTTGCATAACACGACAGATGCCATGCCGAAGAGCGCCTTTATTGCGCGGCCCGCAACAGTTCATGTCACCGTGCTGCCACCCGTTGAGACGGTGGACTGGGAGATTAAAGATCTCAATGAGAATATCGACATGGTCAGGAAACAGTTTCTGAAAGAGCTTGATCAGGACGCCGTCGAGACGTCTAAGGACGTGATCCGTTTGGCGCAGTCAGGCAACAAGCCGACAACGCCGGTCGAAGACCAGGGAAGCAAGCCAAAAAAAAGTAAGGGCTAAAGGCCATCTTTAGGCCGATGGTTTATCCCCGGAAGGGGAAGCGAAAACCTAGGCGCACTGCGCGTCACATTTGGTAAAAGTCCCTACTTTTCCTCGGCTTGTTTCTTCGCCGCCGCAACCCATTTCGATAGATGAAACAAAAAAGAGGGCACCCACGTGGGCGACGCAGTACTTTCCAAAATCCAGGAATTTCTGAAACTAGAAGCCGCAGGCGGCATTGTTTTGATGGCCGCCGCAATTTTGGCGTTGATCATCGCGAACTCAGTTTTCGCCGGATATTATGACGCCTTTCTGGCAACACCTGTCGCAGTGGAATTTGGCGCGCTCAAGATCGCAAAACCTCTTCTCCTCTGGGTGAATGACGGCTTGATGGCGATCTTCTTCCTGCTGGTCGGCCTCGAAATCAAACGGGAATTCCTGCAAGGCGAACTCTCCTCACTTGATCAGGCGGCTCTGCCGTTCTTTGCTGCTGTCGGCGGCATGGCGCTGCCTGCGCTTGCTTATGTATTCATCACCTGGGGCGATCCGGTTCATATGCGGGGCTGGGCGATCCCCGCCGCAACCGACATTGCCTTTGCGCTGGGCATTCTCTCGCTTATTGGGGCCCGCGCCCCGCTCTCCCTCAAAGTTCTGCTTACGGCCATCGCCATTATTGATGACCTGGGTGCGATCATCATCATCGCGTTGTTCTACACTGAAAACCTCTCGTTCTTGTCATTGGGACTTGCAACCGTCGGTCTGTTCGGCCTTGCGGTCCTCAACTTTGCGAACGTGAGAAGGCTTGCGCCCTATATCATAATCGGTGTTTTCATCTGGGCCTGTGTGCTGAAATCGGGTGTCCATGCGACCCTTGCGGGCGTTGCCATCGCCATGACACTTCCACTCAGGGGTGACATAAAGGGCGATGAGCATGGCGAGCCTCCTTTGCTCAGGCTTGAACATTCGCTACTTCCCTGGGTTGCTTTCGGCATCATGCCGCTATTCGGATTTGCCAATGCGGGCGTTTCATTCGCGGGAATGGGGCTCGACAGCTTCGCACACCCTGTCACTGCAGGCATCATAGCTGGACTGGTGATTGGCAAGATGACAGGCGTCTTTGGTTTTGCCTGGTTGGCGATCAAGGCGGGCATCGCCAAAATGCCGATGGGGGCCAATTGGATCCAGATCTATGGGATTGCCTGCCTCGGTGGTGTCGGCTTTACCATGAGCCTGTTCATCGGCACGCTGGCCTTTGAAGATCCTGCCTACGCAGCAACGGTCCGCCTTGGCGTCCTGACCGGGTCGCTCATCTCAGGTGTCATCGGCTATGTCTGCCTGCGCTTCCTGTCTAGGGCGCCCGCGACAGTCGCAACCGCGCGGTGACCACCCCGGAAAAGCCTGGATGAGGAACTCGTGTTAGAAGTGCTCGTCCCGCAGGACTTCGACGTCTGATGTGTAGAGCACGCCAATGGCATCGCCAATGGCTTCCTTGATCGCTGCCATGACGGCGCCGACGATGGACGCATCGACTATGCAGATCACCATGACGTTTTCGAAGGCCCCACTCAGCCCGCTGCCGCGACGGTCACCATGGATACCGCTTCCCTGAAGGTTGGGCAGAACAGTATAGCCTTTGGCACCGGCATTCTTGGCCGCCTCCACCACACGGGGTACGTAGACAGCCTCTACGACCACTTCAATTTTCTTCTTTGTGAACATCTGCATGATCGTCTCCCGTTAGCTATAGAGCGTGGCAATCACGGCGGCATAAAGCGGAATGCCGACCAGCACGTTGAAGGGAAAGGTAACCCCCAGTGAGAGGGGGATAAAAACGCCGGGGTCTGCCTTGGGCAGGGCGAGCCTGATGGCAGCGGGCACGGCAATATAGGAAGCGCTCGCCGCAAGGACAGCGAGCAAGGTTGCGCCGCCTGCTGAGAGGCCGACCGCATAGCCGGTAGCTCCACCAAGCACCGCGCCGATGATCGGCATATAGAGTCCGAACGCGATCGCCGAGGGGCTGAGCGAAGAGGCCGTGCGAAGACGGTGAGCAGCCACGAGCCCCATATCCAGCAGGAAGAGACAGAGCACGCCCTGAAAGAGATCGACAAAGAAGGGGGCGACGGTCTCTAATCCTTGCTCGCCTGTCGCCCAGCCAATAACAAACCCGCCGAGCAACAGCATGATTGAGCCATTAAAGAGAATTTCGCGGAGCATTTCCGGCTGAAAGAGAGGCGCTTTGGCTCCGCTCTCTCCGTTTTTCTTTCGTGCGAGCAAGAGGCCAGACACGATCGCTGGTGTTTCCATCAAGGCCACCATGGCAATGATGTAGGCCTCATAGGTGATGTCGAGGCTGGTGAGAAACTGCGTCGCCGTGACGAAGGTCACAATGCTGACCGAGCCGTAATGAGCGGAGACCGCTGCGGCATCAATCGTTGAAAACCGCGTTGTGAGGCGCAGAAGAAAAAAAGCGATATAGGGGATGAGAAAGCTCAAAAGCACGGCGGCGAGAAGACCAGGCAATATTGAAAGGCCCGCCTCGGAGGCGGCGAGGCTTGCGCCCCCTTTGAGCCCAATCGCCAGCATGAGATAGATCGACAGCCCTTTGGCGATGGCTTCGGGTATTTCCAGATCACTTCGCAGGAAGCCGGCAAGAGCGCCCAACAAGAATGCTAAGATAGCTGGTGAAATCAGGTTACTGGTCGCTACCGCGAGTACATCTGCCATAAACGCAAACCCTTTCCTGCATCGCTGCCTATGTGAAGAGGTCGTCTGTCACAAAGTCACCGGCAAGATAGAGTATTTTTTTGCGTAAACAACGCTAAGGAAAAAGCGGATATTCAGCTCGCTGGGAGCAGGTGAGCGGCCTAGACCTAGATGCCTATAAAGGGTTGTGCGAGGCGCGCGCCAAGGCTCTTGAACTTGAGCGGTGCGTCCGTGATGGCGAGACAGATACAGTCTTCGCCAGGCCCGGCAACGGGCATGTGCTCAATATCATCGTCTGCGGCTTCAACGTCACCGCGCAGGAATTCTCCCTGATGCGTCGTGAAAGACCCGGTCAAAACAAGCGTCAGCTCTTCTCCTCTATGTCCATGGGCTGGAACAGGCTGTCCCGCAGGTACTTTCAATAGGCGGGCTTTGCCTCCCCCATTCCGAAGGGAGATGGGGATGTGATAGGCGCCTTTGCCGAGCCGTTTCCAGTTCAGCGCGTGGAGATCACCGCCCAAGTAGGACTTAAGGGGTTCAGGCAAGACGGAGGGGACGTCAGCTGTCTGCTTCTTCGCAGCGACCGGTGCTTCCTCCGGATCTGCGGACTCGAGCTTACTCATCAATTTGTCAAAGGCATCTTCGCTCAGATCGACAGGTGCCAGATCTTCCAGCAGGGCGCCGCCAAGCTCTTCGGCATCGCTCGCCGCCTTCCGACAGGAAGGGCAAAGCGCCAAATGGGTCGCGACCAACAGGCTCCAGGCTTCAGGCAAGCTGCCCGAGGCGTAGGAGACAAGGATTTCGTCTGCAATGTGGTGGCGAATAGTCATACGCGTCGTCCGTCGGTAGGAGGTAGTCTACTATCATCTAAAGTGGAGCGAAGCTTGCCCAGGGCAAGTCTCAATCTCGATTTCACGGTTCCGAGCGGGATATCCAGATGCTCGGCGATGCGTCCATGAGACATGTCTTCAAAGAACGATAGTTTCAGGATTGCTTTTTGGTCTTCAGAGAGATGTTTCATGGCTTCCAGAAGCTGCATCTCTGACTGCTTCTGTTCGATCACGCTATCTGCGGCTTCTTCCGGCTCCGGGATGAGGCTCGGGTCATTAGGGTCCAGCTCAGGTCGGTTTTCGCGACGAAAAGCGTCGATGCGCTGATTACGGGCAATTCGGAAAATCCAGGTGGAGGGTGCAGATTTGGAGGGATCAAACTGGCTGGCTTTCCGCCAAACCTTGATCATTGTCTCCTGTGTGAGTTCTTCTGCTTGTCCCGGCTGGCATCCAAGGCGCATGACGTAAGCCTTTACACGCGGGCCAAAATAGGAAAACAGGGACTGAAATGCCCTTTTGTCCTGATGCGCGCCAACCGCCTGCAGGCATGCCGCATGGTCGTCTATGTCAAACTCATCCACTAGCGCATCGGCCATTTCTGGTTTGGAGGCTCCTAGGTGCGGGCGGGCGTCACTATTAACGACCACCAGGCGCAGTCTACCGCGCCCTTGACCTGAGCCGGAAATATTATCGTGCATGCTCATAATATGTCATACGCGCCCAAATGAGGCTTGGATCAGCTGGTTTTTGCGTCGTTTTTCCTGATCTAACCGCGCGTTCCAGCCGTACTCAGATAAACACATAGAAAAAGGCTGGTCATTGTCCTACGAAGCGCACCTCCCCAGAACACAAAAAAAGATCGCCATTATCGGGTCTGGAATTGCGGGCATGTCCGCCGCCTGGCTGCTGAACAAGGACAATGACATCACGGTCTTTGAGGCCGAGGACCATATTGGTGGGCACTCAAATACCGTCGATGCGGCTAGAGGGGACAAGCCGCTGCCAGTGGACACGGGCTTCATCGTCTACAATGAGCAGAACTATCCAAACCTGGTTGCTCTGTTTGACCATCTGAACGTGCCGACCAAACCGTCGGACATGTCTTTTGCGGCCTCAATCGACAAAGGTCGGTTTGAATATAGCGGGACTGGCCTAAATGGCCTTCTCGGCCAGCGTCGCAATCTGGTGAGCCCCCGCTTCTGGGCCATGATGACAGACATTGTGCGCTTCTATAAAACAGCACCAGCGCTCGATGGAACGGCAGCCTCAGCAGATCTTTCGCTGGGAGATTATTTGCGGGAGAATAATTATTCCGACGCGTTCATTGGCGATCACATCCTGCCCATGGGTGCGGCGATCTGGTCGACCACCGTCAATGACATGCTGGACTATCCCTTGGCGACCTTCGTGCGGTTCTTCGAAAGCCATGGGCTCCTCAAATTCAAAGATCGCCCCAAATGGCGCACGGTCGATGGGGGCAGCCGCGAATATGTGAAACGGCTGACAGCCTCCTATCACGATAGGATCAGGCGGGAGGGGGTGGTCGCTGTCACCAGAACACTTAACGGTGTTGAAGTCATGACGGCAGCAGGCGGGCAACATTTGTTTGATGATGTTGTCTTGGCGACCCACGCAGATGATGCATTGACACTCCTATCAAACCCCAGCCAGAGCGAACAGCGGCTGCTCGGTGCGTTCCAATACACAGACAATGATACCTACCTACACACTGACGAGTGCCTCATGCCAAAGCGCCGTCGTGTCTGGTCAAGCTGGAACTATATTGATGACGGTGCAGCCGACGCGGGCAAACAATTAACACTTTCCTATTGGATGAACCGGCTGCAGAGCATTGACGAAAGCCACCCGCTCTTTGTCACGTTGAACCCTCACATTGCACCTCGCAAAGAGACCATCATTCGGAAATTCTCCTATCAGCATCCGCTCTTTAACCGTGCAGCCATCGAGGCGCAGAAAGAACTCTGGCAGCTGCAAGGGCGCGACCGGGTATGGTATTGTGGCTCCTACTTTGGCTACGGATTCCACGAGGATGCACTGGAAGCAGGCCTGGCAGTGGCTGAGCAGCTTTCCGGCACGCGCCGTCCCTGGAATGTGGCGTCAAACAGCTCGCGCGTTAACACAGAGGTGGTTCTGCCCTTGGCAGGTGACTGACATTCATGATTTCAAGCCTTTACAAAGGATTTGTTGATCACGCCCGGCGCCGCCCGGCGCGCCATGCCCTGCGCTATCGGGTGTTCTCGCTTCTGCTCGATCTGGATGAGCTTGACGAGATCAACCGCACCAGCCGTGTCTTTGGTGTCAACCGTCGGGCCCTATTGTCCTTCTGGGAAAAAGATCATGGGGCGGGCGAAGGCAGGGGCCTGAAGCAGTGGGTGGTGGCGCATGTCACCAAGGCAGGTTTCAGTGCGACCGGCATGCGGGTGCAGATACTCTGTTATCCGCGCATACTCGGTTACGTCTTCAACCCTTTGACGGTCTACTATTGTTATGATCCCAATGGCGTGTTGATGGTAACGCTGCACGAGGTCCACAACACATTTAATGAGAAGCACACTTATGTGCTGCCTGCGCCAATTGATCTCCGCGGGCGTGTCCGTCAAGAGACCGAGAAACGCATGTATGTGTCGCCCTTCACAGAAATGGACGGGCACTATCAGTTTGAACTCTGCCCGCCGGGCGAAACTGTCCAAGTGTATATCGGCTTGAGCGATGCAGAGGGCCCGCTCCTGTCAGCTTCATTCGACGGTGAGCGCGAACCTTGGAGCGACAAGGCCCTGGCCCTCACCTTCCTGCAATACCCCCTGATGACGCTCAAAGTCACTGTGGGCATTCATTATGAAGCGCTGAAGCTGTGGTGGAAGAAGGTGCCGATTATTCGCCATGAGCCTGCCGCTGAACGCATTGCTGCGACTCATGCGCCAATCAAGATGCGGTCAGAAGCAACGGACTGAGATAGGTTACGTTCAAGCAGCAAGGGCGATCTTGGTGCGGATCGACGATAGTGCCCATCCAATGACCGGGAAATGTTCGTAAAACTCCCGCGCTGCATCCCAGTGATCAACGTGAGAGACCACCTGGCCATTGGCATTGAACTGGACCCGGCTCATGCCTTCAAAAGACCAGGGCTTTTTGCGTAATGTGGAGTGCAAGCGCCAATAAAGCATACCAATGTCGCCCTCAGGCGCGGTTGAAAGGGCGCTATGGAGGATCTCGAAACGCACATCGCCCACGGTATCGAACATGTGCACGAAGATTTCAGCCATCTTGTCTGCACCGATCACTTCGTTGAAGGGATCGCGGAAATGTACGTCGGGCATTACAAAATCGGGAAGAGTCTCAAGGCTCTCCCTGCTGAGCGACCCCATAAAGTGGGCGTATTTGTCGAGAGGGGTTGTCATGTCGTGATCATCCGTGAAGTTACTGAAAATAGAAGGCGGTTCGGCAGCAGGCGCAAAAGCTTCATCAGGAAGGCAAAGCGCCGGGGGAAGACGATCTCAAATTTGCCGACCTCAAGGCCTTGATAAATGGTGGCGGCTGCTTCCTCAGCAGTGACAAGAAACGGCATCGGAAATTCGTTCTTCTCTGTGAGCGGCGTCTCAACAAAGCCTGGATTGATGAGGGAGATGGAAACACCTTCCCGATCGAGCTCCGGCTTCAGGGCCTCAACCATGTTGATGAGAGCTGCCTTTGTGGCTCCATAGGCAGCCGATGTGGGCAGGCCCCGGTATCCGGCAACAGAGGACACGACGGCTATCTGGCCTCTCTGGCGAGCCCGGAAGACCGGTAGAAGAGCGCCAAGACCATTCACCGTTCCCATCAGGTTCGTTTCAACAAGGGTGCGTACCGTGTCGACAGAAAACTCTGACGCCGCCATGGGCTGATGCGTACCTGCATTGAGCACCGCGAGGCTCAGGGGCCCGAGATCCCGTTCAATCTGGGCAAGCACGCTCTGATTGCCTGCGATATCGACAATATCCAGAGGATAGGCATGGATGGTGCCCAATAAATTGCTGGAAGCAACCTCTTGGGCGAGGCTTTCCAAATCGTCAGCGGTGCGGGCACTCGCCGCGACCGTCCAGCCATTTGCAGCCATTTTGAGCGCAAGTGCGCGGCCTATACCCTTACCGGCACCGGTAATCCAGACTGTTTTGGGCGTATGGCTCATCGTGTCGCCTCAAGCGAGGCGCTCGCGACACATTGACGGCACCGGAGCTCAATCAACGAACCGTCCTCACCGGGGAACTGCATGGCGACCCAACGGCCGTCCGCGTCGTACCAGATTTCGTTCTGGATCGCGCCCTCATATTTGTATCGCGTGGCTTCCACCATGCCGACATTGGTGGCGACACGTTCTGTGCCGAGGTCCACCAACCGAACGTCGTTCACTTGTCCGGTGATCGTGTTCATCAGCTGGGTACTGCCAATGACGCCGGAGTTCCAGTGGTTGGTTGGGTAAATTCCTATCGCAGCCGTTTGTCTGCCATTCGGGCCATCGATTGTAAGCGTGTCTTCGTTGGCAGACGCTTCCACTTCTGAAATGTCACCATTGCGATCTGTTCTCGCACTCAGCGAAACAAGTTGCCCATCTTCCCAGAGTGCTTCCGACTGATATTGCAGCTCATACAGTTTGACGAAGAGAAGGCCGATTTCGAGTTCGAAATTTATCGTAACTTTCAGGCCTTCTGCCGCATCGCGAAATATCACATTGTAGGAACCGATGCGTGCTTCGTTCCGATAAATGTCGAACGCGATGGAGTCGCCATAAAGCGCCTGCACTTGCTCAGTCATATCTGGCGCGGAGGCCGCAGCGTGAGGGGACACACTAACAGCAGATAGAAAAGCCGCGAGGGCAAACGGCTTGAGGGGCAGGCGCGGGGTAAGGGCTGAGAGCCTCATCAACATCTCCCTGAAAGTGCTGTTGAATGGTATACGTGGGCGAGGCGGGACTGGATCAGGCTGAAATACCTCGGGGTTTTTCAGCCTTTATAGACTGAAATGCCTCAAGCGCGCGACCCCGCGCCTGTTTCCTGTCTACGATCGGATGCGGATAATCCTGGCCGAGCGTAAGGTCGGCCTCTTCCAGGACGGTGGCGGGTGCGTCCCATGGTTTGTGCAGAAATTTCTTCGGCAGCTTGGCAAGTTCAGGCACAAAACGGGTGACATAGGTGCCATCAGCGTCGAATTTTTCGCCCTGCAAGACCGGATTAAAAATTCGGAAATAGGGCGCCGCATCGGCACCACACCCTGCGACCCACTGCCAGCTTGCTGCGTTGCTGGCCGGGTCAGCATCCACCAGCGTGTCCCAGAACCAGGCCTCACCTTCCCGCCAGTGAATGAGCAGTTCTTTCACCAGGAAGGAGGCGACGATCATGCGCACCCGATTATGCATCCAGCCGGTCTGCCAAAGCTGGCGCATGCCGGCATCAACGATGGGAAAGCCGGTAAGTCCTTTTTGCCATCTGGTAAGCTCAGCACTTGGGCCCTGGCTCCAGGGAAAATTTTCAAAGGCCGGTCGCAGGGGCGCGTTGGGTAAAGATGGGAAGTGATGCAGAAGATGATAGGAAAAATCCCGCCAGCCCAGTTCGCGTAAGAACCATTCGCCGTCGCAGGAGAGATCTGGGTCCCGCGCCATGGCCTCTTGGGTTCGATGCCAGATCGTGCGCGGGCTGATTTCTCCAAACCGAAGATGCGCTGAAAGTTTTGACGTGCCGGGCGAATGGCCCGGATGATCGCGCATCTCTTTGTAGGACCGGAGTCCCTCATCAAGATGCGCATCGAGCGTTTCTAAGGCTTGGGCCTCGCCAGGTGTGAAAGCCTCTGCGAGGCTTGGCGTCCAGTCGAAGTGGCTGGGCAGGAGATGAAGCTCTTCCAGGTCGAGGGAGAGCGGCTGCTCTGCCACAGGCGGAAGTGTGTCGCATCGCACCAGCGGCCCGAAACTCGCCTGTTTCAGGCAGGCCCGCCAGAAGGGTGAAAAGACCGTGTAGGGCTTGTCCTGCTGGGTCCGGATTGTCTCTGGCGGGAAGAGGACCTGACCCGCAAACCGTTTAATCTCCACATCAGACTTCACGCCCCACTTATGAAGCGCCGCCTCGCCTTTCTGAATGGAAGGGTCGTACCCATGTTGCAGGAAGATGCGGGTTGCGCCTGTCTCGTGAACGAGCGCCTTCACCTCATCAAGAAGGTCTCCCTGACGAAGGGTGAGCGGCGCGCCCAGATCCCGAAGGTCATTGCCGAGAGATTGAAGGGACCGGTGCAGCCACCAGCGCGAAGCACCGCCAAGCGGGCGCCCAAAATTCTCATCAAGCACAAACACAGGCACAACCGGTCCCAATTCCGCTGCGGCGGCGAGCGCTGGGTTATCGCCAACCCTGAGGTTGCTATGAAAGAGGACGAGTGTGGGGCTCATGATGGGATGCGTTGGTCGGAATTGCGGGATAGGGTGTAACCAACCATATAGATCGATGCCCTGGAGAAACCACCAAGGTCGGGCGATCGGGGAAATCTTTAGTTTCGGAGGAAGACATGAGTGACGCACCAAATATGAGTGAGCAGATTGCAGGGCAGGGCGGCATGATCCCGGCGCACGGCCTCACCTCGGCAATCCATATCGGTGAAAGCGATCTGCCGTTCGTGGACTTAGGGGACGGCAGCAAACTGCAGTTGCTGCAGGTTGACCTTAATCAGGGGCTCTGGGTCGTGCGCACGAAATTTGCGCCAGGCTATAAAGTCGACAAGCACTATCACACAGGCTCGGTCTTCGCTGTGACCTTGGAAGGCAGCTGGTACTACAAGGAATACCCGGACTATGTGAACACGAAAGGCTCTTATCTCTATGAGCCTGCCCACTCTGTCCATACATTGACCGTGTCAGAAGACAATGAAGGCGAGACAGATGTCTGGTTTGCCATTTATGGCGCCAACATCAATGTGGATGAAGACGGCAATGTGATCGGCATTGTTGACGCGCAAAGCATTCTCGCCGCCTATCAGGGTCTCTGCGAGGCGCAGGGTCTTTCGTCCGATAAGGTCATTATTCTCGGCGCACCGACCTAAGTAAGCCTTAAGAAGCTGTTGTGGTGTCTTCGGTCATCGCAAGAAGACCGAGAAGGCCGAACGCTGCCGCTTCAGCGGCCTTTGAGGGCAGAGATGTGTCGCCGATTCCTGAGAAGAACTCATTGGCTTCTGTGAGGCAGAGAATCGCATAGGCCGTCTCCCGGCATCTTGTTGGGGAGGCGTTTGGATACGCCTTGGAAATGGTCTCACTGATGCTGCTAATCGAGCGGTCATACCATCCCCAGACAATCGATCGGATGTCCGTGTCCCGTTCAGCAAGCCCCCAGATTTCCCGGCCAATAACATCATTCCCGGGAATGCGCTTATAGCGGTCGCTGCACAGAAATTGAACAAGGCTGGTAAGTTCTGCTTGTGGTGTGGCCCCGGAAATGGCGCTGTCGACTTCCACGGCCAGTTTCTCGCCGACGCGCATCACAAATGCCAGAACCAGTTTCTCCTTATTGCCGAAATAGTGGCTGACCATTTGAAGTGAAAGGCCCGACTGGTCGGCGATCCGCCGCATTGAGGCCTGTCCGATCCCATGCGCGCGCACGCAGACTTCCATCGCATCCAATATCTGGTCGCGCCGCTCTGGCGCTTTACTCGGCCGACCCACCATGCGTGTTTTCCAAATGTCCAATCAGGGCATTGCGCGTGGTGAAGACTTCATCAAGGCGAACGGCGCGCATCTGTTCGACTTCTTGCTCTGTATAATCGGCGAAGGCCGCCACTGTCTTGTCATCGGTGAAGTTTTTGACGATCCAGTTGAGCGTCGCCGCCAACCTGTCATTGGGAAGTGTCGACATGGCCGAGCCTGGAACCTGCACCAGAAAGGCGCGCCCACCCTCAACAGACAGTAGAAGGGGCAGCGTCGCCCGCATATCGGGCACCTTACCCGGAAAGCCACGCCCATCCGGCACATGGCAGCCCTGACAGTGGATCATATAGTCCGCGCGCGCCCGCGCTTCGTCGGCAAGGGTCGCGCTGGTTGTGAGCCCCAAGCCGAACAAGCCGCAGAGCAGGCGTGCGCCAAATGTTTTAAGCGTCGTCATCAACACCGATAATGATGGCTGTTGAGCAATTGTAGATAATGTCGGCGCTGCCGCCAGCACACCAGTTGATATTGTTGGAAGCCTGGGGAAGGTACATGGGCTTATCACCTTCGTTGCGAACGCAGCCGCATCGTCCACACCCGCTTTTGCCGCAGCAATCATTATAGGAAATGATGTAGTGCTTATTGTCGCCCGGGTTGAGACAGGTGCCGACCCAGGTGATGGGCGACATGATGGTGCCGGGAGGGCAGGCCGTATGGGTACCGCCGCAACAGCTGCAGAGATACCCATCAATCGCACAGTAGCGCCAATAGTCGCAGCTTTCCGGATCGCCCGGATCGTTGGCGACTTCCTCACCGCGCACACGCGAGACGGGGAGAAGCGGGAAAGCGGCGGCACCGGCCAGCACAGTCCCGATACCCGCGACGACGCTCCTGCGTGAAGAGAGGCGCGCTGCTGTGCGAGAGGTGTTTTCTACAAATCTGTCAAACCAGGTCATGGCATTTCAGGGCGGGCGGTTAAGCGCGCTGCTGCTCCTGTTCCATATAGTCTTGAATGGAGGCGATGCCTCTTGTTTTTGCTTCAAACAGACTTTCGATATGTTCCCGCGTATTGGTCAGACCATGGGCGACCATGGTTCCACGCTCATCAACCAGCGCCGCGTAGGGAAGCTTGTTAACCCCAATCGTTAGGCCAAGGTCGGATGAAAGGACGTAAGGATAGTCTTGTAGGCCCTGTTTCTCCAGAAAGGCGAGATGGTCCGATGGCTCTCCATCACTCGCCAGCACCACGTCAAGCCAAGACGCTTCCCGTGCCCGAACCGAGGCAATGACGGGGAGGAGCGATTTGCAGACCGGACAGTCCGGCGACAAAAAGAACAGCAAAGTAGCTTTGCTCGCCTTTGTTCCGGTGCCGACCTCAACCTGTCCGCCTGTAAGCGACGGGAAAGAGAAGGGCGGTAAGGGTTCGCCGGCCTTCATGCCTTTAGCGACGGTCAGCGCCCCGACAGGTCCCATGCGCTCATGCAGCAGACCGATCTGGCGGGTAAGCGCAAAGACGATGAGACCCAGCGCCGCAATGGCGACCCAGCTCACAATGTTGGAAATGATAAGGGCGTCGATCATGGATGTGTTCCTTCGTGACCGAGAAGCGCTGCATTTCGCAGCAAATGTTCTGCCGTTGCATAGATGAGCAGCAGAAGGAGAACCGCGAAGCCTGCGGTTGCAAAGTCAAACCAGCCCAGCGCTCGGTCTGTAGCAGGGAGCAGGAGGAAACCGGTGGTGATTGCCAGAACGCCATTGCGGACAACCAGGCCCCAGTGAATTTTCTGATCCGCGCCGATGCCGCCACAACCACAGTCAAGCTCCTCACGCCCACGAAGCAGGTTGATCGCGATGGCGCCGCCATAAACGATCCAAAGAGAGAGGGCCGTAAGCACCGGCAGGGCAGACGCGCTGAACAGGAACAAGGAAAGCGCGATCACGATTTCCACAAACGGGATAATTCTGGACACTGGTCTTTCAAAAGTTTGCGGGAGCAACTTATAGCCGGATACAGCCTGCCAGAAGGCAATCGGGTCGCGCAGCTTGTGCCAGGCCGCGCTCAGCAGAAGAGCAGCGAAGGCACCTCGAAAGGCAAAATCGATAACGGGATCAAGCATCACGGGTCACCAGGGATAAATCATGCTGGGGAGATTTCCAAGCTTAGGCACGCTGCGCTTGTAGCTGCCGTCTCCGGCATCATAAATGTCCAGGCCAAACTGCACGGTGTTGATGAGGGGTGCTTCGCCTTCAGTGAGATAGACCCAGACCTGCGCAAAGAATGGCATGGGGATGTGCGCCCCAATCCCATAGAGCAAAGGATCATCATCCTTTGATACAGCGATGGAGATCGTGAGCTCCTGAAGCTCATAAGTCTCAACCTTCTCGCGGGTTTCAAGGTCAAAAACCCAGACATGGGTGCCCGGATCTTCAAATGTTTCGGGCGGTCCCTGATGGGTGAGCAGGTAGAGCTGACCGGACCTCTCATGAAGCGCCAGATGCTGGAACCCGCTGATGGACCATTCATCCGCGCGTTCGTCGCCAGTGATAAGAGGCCAGGTTTCAGCAAGGCGCACACCGTCAGCGTCCATCTCAAAGTCGTAGACATCGCCCGCCAGCGACACGAAATACCAATGGTCACCGCGGCGAACGCCGGAAATGCTGACTGGATCTTCAAACGGATCGAACAGAGCATCCGATCGGGTCCTGTCAGCTACGGCGCCATTTTCATCAAACGTATAGGTGAGGAATGATCCATCGCCGCAGAGCAGATGGAAGCTGCGCGCACCACCGCCATAAACGTTGGGGCACCCCGGCGTGTCGATCTCGCCAATAAATTCATCACGTTCAAGATCAACAAGAGTGAGGGAAACCGCTGGGGTGAAATTCATTTGCGCGAACAGGGTCTGATCATCACTCAGCGATGAGGTGCCTTGCATCTTAACGACGCTTGCGCGTTTCGGCGGGATCGTCACTTCAGAGCGCACTTGGAATGTGGTTGCGTCATAGGTGACAAGAACGTCAGAGCGCTCGCCCCGTGTGGTCCGGCTGAAATGGGTCTCTGCAGCGATGATCCGCGTGCCATCAGACGGGAGCTCAATCCCGGTGGTCCAATAGCCAAGATCCAGCATGGAGAGGAAGCGGCCTGTATCAGGATCAATCAGGTAACCCCGGCCATGCGCCTGATAGGGCATGTTCATGTCCGTCACCCACACAAGCCGCTCATGGTTTTGGCGGGAAAAGCTCACCACTTCACCCATCGTGTCTTCCGGCAAGTCGGCGGCCTGTGCGGTGCTCGTCGACAGGGTAGAGACACCGGTGAACAAGAAGCCAGCGAGCAGGGTGGCGGTGGAATTAAGAGTCAGGAATGTGCGCATGAAACCTCGCCCCCGGATCAAGATAACCCTATCTTTAGTGCAGCTAATTTAATTTGTCAAACGACCGTAAGATTAATTGGAGCCCTTGCATTTCTCCCGCTTGACTGGCTCACTGCTGCGGAAAACAAAAAGGAGAAGGGGCACATGCTCACAAATGTCGACCGGGTTCAGCTTGTTGTAGCCAATCGATCAGAAGCTGCAGACGGATGGGTCAGACTGCTGGGCGCAGAACATGCACGGGACGACAAGGTGGCGTGCCTTGGCGCGCTGCGCTCTGTCTATCAGGTCGGCAGCTCAGAAGTGGAGTTCCTGGAAGCTGATGGCACCGGTGCTGTGGCGAACAGCCTCAAAGCACGCGGACGACCGCATCTTTTTGCCGCTGGTGTGGCGACGCCCGACATTGGGGCATTGATTGCGCATATTGAGATGACAGGGGCGAGCCTCACCAAAGAAGGCAAGCATGGATATGTGACGTTCAACGAGGCGGGACAAAACGATCTACGTTTTGTGGTGAGCGAACGGGTTGAGCGTGATCCTGTGGGCCTCATCGATCGCTTGTATGAAGCGACCATCCTAGAAGATCCCTATCAGCCCCTCATTGACCAGGTCACCAATCTCTTTGGCTTGAACGCAGACCACTACAGCCGCATCACGTCGGACCATTTCAAATATGATGGCTATCTCACCCTCTTCCATCCCGACGAACTCGACCGGTTTGAGATCATTACGCCCACCTCGCCCGAAACGACTATGGGCCGTTTCCATGGCCGCCAGGGTAGGGCCTTCTACATGTCCTTTGCCGAGGCACCTCACATCCAGGAGATTGAAGAGAGGGCAAAGGAGGCAGGTGCAGGATTGACCATCGACCGGCCAGAAGGGCGCCCTGAGTCAGAGATGGCCGATCAGATGTGGCTCCATCCACCAGCGCTTGGCGGCATGATGTTGGGCCTCTCGCGTCCATCCCGCGCTTGGCATTGGTCTGGACGGCCTGATCGGGTGATTCAGCTGTAGTGAGCCAGATAACCTGTTGTTTTTCCTGATAACCTGTTGTTTTTAATGAAAAAACAGCACCAGCTGACGTGAAAAAAGAGGTCGAAAGGGCTTGAAACCCCTTAAATAGTTTCCCACATTTATCCCATAGCGGGGCCCATCGGGACCGCTAAACGAATGTCCGACAGCGTGCCCGGATCGGGGCGCTGGTCGTGACAAGTTGCTTGTGAAAGGACTTTGATTATGACGCGAATGGCGCGTTTCGACAGTCCCTTTTTGTTGGGATTTGATCAGGTGGAACGTCTGCTCGACAGGGTTGCTCGTACGGGCGCCGACGGTTATCCCCCCTACAATGTGGAAGAAGTGCAAACCGGCAAAGGCGGACAGCTGAAAATCACGCTCGCGGTAGCAGGCTTTGCAGCTGAAGATCTCTCCGTCACGGTGGAATCCAATCAATTGGTGATCCGCGGTGGTCAGTCCGACGAGGAGGATCGCAACTTCCTTCATCGCGGTATTGCCGCCAGGCAGTTTCAGCGCGCTTTTGTGCTAGCTGAAGGCATTGAGATCTTGAGCGCTGATTTGGAGAACGGGCTTTTGACGATTTCCCTGGAGCAACAGACCCCGGAAGAAATCGTCCAGCAAATTGAAATTACGACCAAGGGATCCTGAGCCCAAAGGGTCCCAGGATTGCCAACTCGCCAGGACGGCTCAGGTAAATTGAGAGTCGTGCCACCCAAGGAGCGAAAAAATGTTCGATCAGACAAACGAAGATACAGCATCTGAACAGCTGATCCCCGCCGGGGAGATTACCCAAGACGTGCTTGCAGAGATTGGCATGCAGACGCATGTCTATGCGCGTCCCATCCAGGCCAAAGAGATACTTGACGATCTAAAGGGGCAGCTTGATGTACCCCCTGAGACCTGGCTCTATTCCGTGCATGCCGCGAACGGTGTTCGAGTCGCCATCGTGGACAGCCGGGAAGCAGCTTTTCAGGGCGCGGCAGCCTATGGCTATCAGGCGCTCAGCGTTCACTAAGGTGTGTTGTTAAGCTGCGTTTGAAGCCGCTGGCTCTGTAAGCAGAGCAAAAAGCGCAGCTGCATCATCAGTGGCACGAAGTTTCTCCACCATCGATTGATTGCGCAGCAGGCGCGAAACGCGTGCGAGCGCTTTGAGGTGATCAGCACCCGCTGATTCAGGCGCCAGGAGAAGGAAGATCAAATCTACCGGCTGATCGTCAACAGACTCAAACTGAATGGGTGTTTCCAGGCGGGCGAACAGGCCGTGAAGGCGCGTAAGCTCATTCAGCTTGCCATGGGGGATGGCGATCCCCTGCCCAACACCGGTTGAGCCTAAGCGTTCGCGCTCAAGCAGGGTCTCGAAGATGGCACGTTCCGGTAGGCCGCAAACCGCTGCTGCCTTTGCTGACAGCTCTTGCAGGGCTTGCTTTTTACTCGTGACCTTGAGATGTGCTGTCACACCTTCGGGGGTCAGAAGTTCATCCAGATCCATGATCCGTTTCCTGTTCACTGTTCCCACTGGGCCTGTCGAAACCCTGGTCGGAGCTTTCTGATAGGCGCCCCGCCGAAACGGCGTAACCTCCCCGGTGTGCTGTGCCCGGGGCCGGAGCCCTTTAAGCCTTTTTCGAATCGCTAGCGGCATCAATCCAACCAACATGGCCGTCGGGACGGCGGTAAACGAGATTGAGCCCACCATCGCCGTTTCTGAACATCACCAGCGGTGCGTCAGAAATGTCGAGCTGCATAACCGCATCACTCACAGACAAGACCGGCACGGCAGTGGTGCCTTCTGCGATGATCATTGGTGCGTCGTCGCCTTCAGCAACTTCTTCTCCTCCTCCATTTGCGGCGAGCACGAAGGAGGGAACATCAAGCACTGGAAGGTCAGCCTTCGGGCTATTGTGATGGTTCTTCAGGCGTCTCTTATAGCGGCGCAACCGCTTTTCGAGTTTCTCAACCGCATCATCAAAGCTGGCATAAATATCACCAGCTTGCCCTTGGGCTTGAAGGGTCATGCCAGAGCTCAAATGGACTGAGCAATCGGAGCGAAACTCATGTCCATCCTTTGCGAAGGTCACATGTCCATCCACAGGACGATCAAAATACTTGCCCACGCTGGCGCTCAGTTGATCTTCCACATGGCTGCGCAGGGCGTCGCCGACATCGAGATGAATTCCGGTAATTTGAACCTGCATCAAGGACCTTTCCAAGCGCCGTTAAAATCCAAGAGACCCGGCTGCATCAAGTAACGCCGGATTCTGTGTGCCATTATCTAATAATCAAATGCCGCTATCTGATCAGCCTCGAGCATGCACCTCGAGGAATGGAAAAACGGAGTTCGCTGCTGCGTCACCGAGCCCTTTTCAATGCTCGAGCTAGAGAGAAAACGGACCCCGGCGGCGCGAGCGGGACGGAAACTAGTAGCCCACCCCGACCCTGTCAACCAACTCCGTTGATGTTCTGAATTATACTTCAAAAACAATGTGTTAGGTCAAAATCTTACTGAAATTTTTGAGCCCGACTATGGATGAAATCACTTGACGGCTGAGAGAAAAAGCCATCACACCATTGCGCGCTTTTCGCGTCGGCGCTGAACGGACGAGGGGATTTGCATCGCCTCGCGATATTTCGCAACCGTCCGTCTGGCAATCTCAATTCCATTGGCGCGGAGTTGTTCAACAATCGCGTCGTCGGACAAGACCGCATCAACGGCTTCCGCGTCGATCAAGTTCTTGATCCGGTGGCGCACTGCTTCGGCAGAATGGGCGTCGCCGCCGGTGGCAGACGCGATGGAGGACGTGAAGAAATATTTCAATTCGAAGATGCCGCGCGGCGTCGCCATGTATTTGTTGGAGGTGACGCGGCTCACAGTTGATTCATGCATTGAGATTGCATCGGCAACCATCTTCAGGTTGAGCGGACGGAGGTGTGAAACGCCATAAACCAGAAAGGCGTCCTGCTGCCGGACAATTTCAGTCGCCACCTTCAAGATTGTCCGCGCCCGTTGATCAAGACTCTTCACGAGCCAGTTGGCATCAGCGAGACAGTCAGACAGGTATGTTTTTGCTTCAGTGTCTTTCGCCGACGCGGCGATGACTTCCGTATAATATTGTTTGTTGACGAGAACCCGCGGAAGCGTCGCCGTATTGAGTTCAATGGACCAGCCGCCGTCTGATTTCGGACGAATGAATATGTCGGGCACGACCGGTGTTACCGGTTCTTCGCCGAATACATTGCCAGGTTTCGGGTTGCAGTTGCGGATGTCGTCAATCAGGCAGGAGAGGTCGTCCTGCTCAATCTGGCAGGCTTTCATGAGCTTGGCCATATCACGCTTTGCGAACAGATCAATATTGTCGAGGAAACGCTCCATAACAGGATCAAGGCGATCTTTCTCGGCAAGCTGCAAGCGTAAACACTCGCGCAGGTCACGGGCACAGACACCAACAGGGTCAAAAGTCTGCAGAACACCCAGAACGGCTTCCACATCCTCAATGTCCACGCCCAGGCGATCGGCAACAGATTCGAGGCTTTCCGTCAGATAGCCGGACTCATCAACAAGGTCGATAAGGTAGGCGCCGATGAGCCGGTCCGTCTGGTGTTTCAGCGCGACCACCATTTGATTGGTGAGATGTTCCACAAGCGTTTCTGCACGGGTCAAAGACCCTTCAAGTTCTCCTTCACCCTCAAAGCTTCCGCCGCCTTGGCTACTCGTGGATTGCCAGTCAGAGCTCGACATGCCCGGTGTCTCAGCATCTGCAACAGGGGCGTCTGCTACACTCTGGTCTGCGTAGACATTGTCATAATCTGTATCCATGTCCCCATCGGGGGCAGGCGGGGCATTTTCTTCAGAAAGCGAAAGTGTCGAGGCATCGCCCACAGCTTCGCCCTCAGCACCATCGCTGGCATGGGGGCCATCGGCAAAATCAATATCGAATTCTTCTTTGTGCGGGGTCTCGCCTTCAGTCGGTTCGATCAGACCCGGCTGATCATCGTCGCGAGCTTCATCCAGTAAGGGATTTTTTTCAAGCTCTTGCTCGACATAATCTGCGAGTTCCAGATTGTTCAGTTGCAACAGCTTGATCGCCTGCTGCAATTGTGGCGTCATAACAAGCGACTGGCCTTGTCGGAGTTCTATCCGTGGGTTGAGTGCCATGTCGCATGTCGGTTTACCTTCTGATCAAAATCAGAGGCTAAACCTATCCCCCAGATAAAGACGACGGACATCTTCGTTGCCTACAATTTCTGATGGATGCCCTTCCATCAGAACTTGTCCGTCGTGAATGATGACAGCACGATCGATGAGCTCGAGCGTTTCGCGCACATTATGGTCAGTGATCAGAACGCCAATTCCCCGGTCTTTCAGGTGCGCAACAAGGTCGCGAATATCGCCGATGGCAATTGGGTCGATCCCGGCAAACGGTTCGTCGAGCAACATGAAAGAAGGCTGGGTCGCAAGCGCTCTCGCAATTTCCACACGCCGTCTTTCACCACCTGAGAGCGCAATAGAAGGCGTCCGTCGAAGGTGTGTGATCGAGAACTCAGCGAGCAAATCGTCAAGCTGCGCTTCGCGCCGGTCACGGTCAGGTTCAACAACTTCAAGCACTGCGCGGATATTTTCTTCAACAGACAGACCGCGAAAGATAGAGGCTTCCTGCGGCAGGTATCCAATCCCAAGCCGCGCGCGCCGGTACATGGGCAGATCAGTGACATTGCGGCGGTCGAGGCCGATATTTCCATAGTCCGGCGAGATGAGCCCGGTGATCATGTAAAAGGTCGTTGTTTTCCCAGCCCCGTTGGGACCCAGCAGGCCGACAGCTTCGCCACGTTGAACCGCGAAACTGACGCCCCTCACAACGGGGCGTCGACGGAAGCTCTTGCCGATCTTGTCCACGACCAAGCCGTCATTACTGGTTACAAGGCGCGGGCCGCCCTCCGCCTCAAAAGCGGTGGATCCGGCGTTTGTGTCGCCCATAGATGTATCAATACGGTCGGTCATGTGCCCCATCAAAGCGTTGTTGGCATTAAAATTGTATGAAAGAAGAAATTAACCAAGCAAAATTACTGCTGTGGCGCCTGAAAAAGCCCTCGAACCCGCCCAGAACTGGGGCTTTCCGTGTCTGTCGCGGTAACGCCGCCTTCGACCCGTGCTTGTCCACTATTAAGGTCGATATTAAGCCGTTGGCCGCGAATGACGTTTTCACCTTGTCGCAGGACGACGGCATCGCCCATCGTGATGGTTTCATCAGCGACCATATAGAGTGCCCAATCGCCCGAAGCAGACTGATCGTCCTCCGACATGACATGGACGTTCGCCTTTGCATCAATCCGCGTGATTTCAGTGCCACCTGTCCCGTCTTCGGTCCCATCATCGGTCGATGACGCTCCATCTGCCTTCTGAGCATAGGTCACAATCAACCGGTCAGCACGCAGCCGTATGGCTCCTTGCACGGCAACAACATTGCCGATGAAGGTGGCCGTCTGGGCGTTTTGTTCGACCTCGAGCGTGTCCGCCTCAATCTCAATCGGCGCATCCGGGTCGGTCTTAAAGCCGACGCGGCTATCATCCTCTTCGGCCTGCACACCAGCGGGTAAAAAGAAAAGGGCGATCCCCGCCATCATCAATAGTTTTCCAAAGCGACCAATCACACCACCACTCCTGCACAAATCCGCCACCGGTTATCCGGCCTTGTAATACACAACGACACGCACACCACCTGTGAACACGATCTTGTCGCCATTATTCGATGTCTCAACGCCATTTGCATTGAGTGTCCCCACAGGACCCTGGCCGTAGACCGGTTGATCGCTGGTCAGCGATCCTGCCCTGAAGTCCATGTCGGCCGACTGGGCATGAAATTCATATCCGTTTGCCGAAAAGACGCTGATATCTTCTCGCAGTTTGAGTGTTTCTGCTTCGGTTTGAAGCGTTCCGAACCGAGAGGTCACTGACAACCAGTTGCCGCCTTCGTCTAACATGAGATCAGCTTCAATATTTTCCAGGAAAATCTGATTTGGATTGTCGACCTCTTGGGTTGCCGTATCGGCAGTGACGACGTAGGGCCGTCCGCGTCTGTCGACGCCGGTGATCCGCGGACTCACCATCCGCAGGTCATCATTGAGGCGGCTCACTTCCCGGAATGTGACGGGGATGTCGGGTCTTGAATTGAAAGTTGTCGAGGAAACAAAGACGCTGATTATCAGAATCACGGCTAGCGCGGGCAGAAGAATTTTCATTCCCAGAACAAAAGCGCTGTATCGGCTGCGCTCGTCGCTTGGCTCAAGGCTACCGACGCTCAAATCCGGCGATCCAAAATTCTGGGCAGATTGGCCTGGCGGCGATTGCACGCTCATCAGCATCCTTCGTAACGCGAGTTTGGCCCCTAGCCGGTCACAGTATGCGCTGGCAGTCGGAGGGGGGTCAACCGCAGCATATCCGGAAGGATCAAACCCGGTTTAGTGAGAGAAAATATCCTCATCCGGCCATCCGGCAAGGTCCAGCGACGCCCGAACAGGCAAAAAGGCGAAGCAGGCCTTGGCATATTCCATGCGGCCTTCGCGCTCCAGCATATCGTCGAGCACTGTTTTCAACTTGTGCAGGTGAAGCACATCCGAGGCGGCGTAGGACAATTGAGCCTCTGACAGCGTTTCAGCCCCCCAGTCAGAACTCTGCTGTTGCTTGGAGATCTCCACACCAGCCAGTTCGCGGCACAGGTCTTTCAGCCCATGACGGTCTGTATAGGTACGGACCAGCTTTGAGGCGATTTTGGTGCAATAAATCGGCGTCGTCACGACACCCAGATATTGCTGCATAACCGCCACATCAAACCGGGCATAGTGGAAGATCTTCGTAACATCCGGGTTCGCCATCAAGGCCCGCAGATTTGGTGCGTCATAGCGCGCCCGATCGAGCTGAACGATATGGGCGTTTCCGTCACCGGCTGAGAGCTGCACCAGACACAGCTTGTCGCGGGGAATCTGTAATCCCAACGTTTCACTATCAACCGCGACAGAAGAGCCGAAATCGAGATCCGCTGGAAGGTCGCCTTTATGGAGTGTGATGCTCATGCCGGTCCCCGTGTTGCCGTAAGGGGCAAACCCGTTTTGCGGCGAACGCCCATATCGCAGCAAGGACTTGCTGCATTGGAATAGTTGGTGCCCCAAAAAACGGAGTGGACTCGAACAACCCCGCTAAGGAAACTAATTTCATTCTTGGCGTTTCGCTGCGCGAAAAACCTATGGTGCCCAGGAGAAGACTCGAACTTCCACGCCCTTGCGGGCACTAGCACCTGAAGCTAGCGCGTCTACCAATTCCGCCACCTGGGCCCAAGGTGCGGAGACTTATCTCTCGCACCCCTGTTTGTCAATCGTACAGCAGGGGTCTGCCGCAGGATAGAAGGGTTTTGGGCGAATCTGGTATTTGGTGTGCATGCCCACTCTGCGGCAACCGGCCTCTATACGCCTGTGCTTAGCTGCGCTATCAAGGCATATCGGCAGGTGAGGGCAACTGCCAAAAGGTTAGAGCCAGAATTATTCAAGAAGGACAGCGGCATGTCGGCGGGCACATCTGGATCAGAGCTAAAGGCAGGGGATCTTGTAACAATATTTGGCGGCTCCGGCTTTGTTGGGCGCTATCTAGTGCGTGCACTGGCAGAACAGGACTATCGGGTCCGCGTTGCTGTGCGCCGCCCTAACGAGGCTCTCTTTCTCAAACCCATGGGGGATGTCGGCCAGGTCCAGCCTGTGCAGGCCAATATTCGCGACCGGGCGTCCTGTGCGGCGGCCATGGAGGGCGCGCGCGCCGTCGTCAATCTGGTGGGTGTCCTCTACGAAAGTGGCGCACAGAAATTCGACGCAGTCCATGCGACAGGTGCGAAACAGCTCGCTGAGCTGGCCGTCGAAGCAGGCATCACCAACTTTGTTCAGATGTCCGCCATCGGCGCAGATGCTGACAGTTCGTCGGACTATGCGCGGTCCAAAGCTGCCGGTGAAACAGCGGTGCTTGAAGCAATTCCCACTGCAACCATTATGCGCCCCTCCATCATTTTTGGCCCGGAAGACCAGTTCTTTAATCGCTTTGCGGCGATGGCGCGCTTGTCCCCGGCACTTCCTTTGATCGGGGGCGGAGAGACCAAATATCAACCGGTCTACGTAAAGGACGTAGCTGCAGCGATGACGGCTGCGTTGCAGCAGCCTGAGTGGAATGGCAAGGTTCTGGA
Organism: Parvibaculum sp.; assembly: GCA_002695905.1. Lineage (GTDB taxonomy): Bacteria > Pseudomonadota > Alphaproteobacteria > Parvibaculales > Parvibaculaceae > Mf105b01. The sequence continues at coordinate 12,789 of NZQM01000118.1, read as the reverse complement.
ACTTGGCGGGCCCGAGGTTGCGACTTTCGCAGAGCTGATGGAGCTCACCCTCAAAGAGATCGGTCGCTCAAGGCCGCTGGTGAAACTTCCTTCTTTCGTGGCGAAGGCAATCGCATCTGTCCTGCAGATCCTGCCAGCGCCTCTCTTGACCGTGGATCAGGTCGAGCTTTTGAAGCACGACAATGTTGTAAGCGAGGGTGCTCTGGGGCTGTCTGATCTGGGCATTGAGCCCTCAGCCATGTCAGCAGTCCTGCCGGCCTATCTTTATCGCTTCCGGCGCACCGGGCAGTTCGCGGACGGCACAACCAGCGGAACCTGATCTAAAAGTAGAGCCAGCCAAGAAGACCAAGCCCAAGCACAACCCGATAGATCACGAAAGGCGTGAGCGTCATGTGCGTCATCATTTTGAGAAAGAGATGAATGGCAGCCAGCGCCACGATGAAGGACAAGAGGGCCGCGATCCCCATGTCTGCCCCTAAGCTGACATCACCTTGTTCATAGACTTTGATGCTGCTTGCGACAGCGCCCCCCAGGATGGTGGGGATAGAGAGCAGCATGGAGAAACGTGCGGCATCTTCTCGCTCAAAGCCAAGCATTCGCGCAGCTGAAATCGTCACACCGGCGCGGCTCGCGCCAGGGATGAGTGCGATCACTTGCGCACCACCGATGATCATCGCAGCGCTCCAGTTCATCTGCTCAAGACGCCGTGTGACTGCCCCCGCGCGGTCAGTGATCCAGAGTACACCGGCGAAAAAGAGATTGGCCCAGGCCACAATCGCGGCTGCCCGCAGAATGTCGACATAGCCCGTGGAGAGAAGGAAATATCCCACAATGACCACAGGGATGGTAGCCCCAACGATATAGAGCGCCATACGTCCGTCATCGGTGAGTTTACCCCGCAAAAGGCAGAGCCCGCCCAGGGCCATTGCCCAGACATCTTGCCGAAAATAGAGCAGAACCGCCCCAAGGGTTCCTGCATGGACGGCAACATCGACGAGTACGCCCTGATCTGCCCAGCCTGTGAGCTCATGAACGAGGCTCAGATGACCAGACGAACTGATGGGGAGAAACTCGGTAATGCCCTGAATGAGCGCAAGAAGGATTAAATGTTCCAAAGACATGGATTTAGGCGAACTCCTACAAGGTGCAGAAGTGTTATATTATTTGCTCGCATATTTCCATCGCCTTAGAGCATGGCCTTGGAATTGATGGAGCAGTGTCATGAAGATTGGAACCTTGGCCGAGCGAGCGGGGCTTTCGACCAAAACCATCCGCTATTACGAGAAAGTTGGTCTCATTGATCCACCTCCACGGACTGAAGGGGGCTATCGTGCCTATAGGGATGAAGATATCGATATTTTGCGATTTGTGGCACGCGCCCGCGGCTTCGGGTTTTCCGTCAAGGAATGCAAGGCTCTGCTGACCCTCTATAGTGATCGATCGCGGGCGTCGTCGGACGTAAAGGCACTTGCGCTTGCCCACATTGAAGAAGTGGACCGGAAGATCAAAGAGCTCCAGTCGATCCGCCACACATTGGGTGAGCTCGTCGCCAAATGTCATGGCGATGACCGCCCGGATTGTCCGATAATTGAAGAGTTGTCGAATATGGGCGAACCGCGGTAAGGGTGGGCATCTAATTCAAACAATTCAGTGCCCTAATCTTGCCCCATCACGTCCTGCAAATGGCACTTTTGTAAACTGAGCCTCATGCCCCAGCTTTATCACCTGCCTGTTTCCCCCGCCTGCCGAACCATTCGACTGCTTCTGGGTGAGAAGGGAATTGAACCAGCGCTCTTTGAAGAGCGCGCCTGGGAACGTCGTGAAGACTTTCTGCGGCTCAATCCCGCGGCCGAAATTCCGGTGCTGGTTGAAGATGATGGCCTGGTGGTTCCCGGCTTCTGGCCACTTGTTGAATATTTGGATGAGAAATATCCCGACCCCTCACTGTTGCCGACTGAGGCAGCAGACCGGGTTGAGGCAAGACGTGTTGCTGATTGGTTTGCGACAAAGTTCGCGGCGGAAGTTTCTGAGCCGCTCATCTATGAGAAAGTCACAAAACGCTTTCTGAGTGTCTCCTCAGGGGGCGGTGGTCCGGAAATGGCTGTGGTACGTGCCGCGCTCCACAATATTCGCTATCACCTCGATTATGTTTGCTACCTCATGGAAAGCCGAACCTGGCTCGCAGGAGATGAGATCAGCATTGCAGACCTGGTTGCCGCCGCCCACTTCTCCTGCCTTGACTATGTCGGCGACGTTCCCTGGCGTCAGTATGAGGGCGCGAAGGAATGGTATGTGCGGATTAAATCACGACCTGCGTTCCGCACATTGCTGGCGGATCATGTGGCGGGCATGCCACCGCCGCGCGCATATGCAAACCTGGATTTTTAAGGCCCATGTCGGCGACTGAACAACCAGGTGTGGCGATTCTGAAAGCAGATATTATTGCTCAGGCAAAAGCGGCAGGCTTCGACGATGTCGGCTTCTCCCCCGCAGATTTAAGTGAAGAGACGCAAACGGACTTCCAGGAGTGGTTGGACCGGGGTGCCCATGGCGACATGGCCTGGATGGAGGAGACTCGAGAGCGTCGGGCCTCTCCCACAGCACTTTGGTCGGAGGTGAAAAGCGTCATCGTCTTGGCCATGAATTATGGACCAGACGGTGATCCCCTTGAAACGCTGCGACACCCCGATAAGGCGAACATATCTGTCTATGCCCGGAACCGGGATTACCATGATCTGGTGAAAAAGCGTCTGAAGCGTGTTGCCCGGTGGTTGGTGGACGAGACAGGCTGCGAGCTCAAAGTCTTCGTGGATACGGCCCCTATTCTCGAAAAACCCGTAGCAGCGGGCTCGTCGCTCGGGTGGCAGGGTAAGCACACCAATCTTGTGTCCAGTGAACTTGGCAGCTGGTTCTTCATTGGCTCAATCTTTACAAATCTGGAGCTTCCGCCGGAAGCGCCTCATGCAGACCAGTGCGGCTCTTGCCATGCCTGTCTCGACGCGTGCCCGACGAATGCCTTTCCAGGGCCCTATGAGCTCGATGCCCGTCGCTGCATCTCCTATCTGACCATTGAACATAAAGGGCATATCGCGCCTGAGTTCAGAGGGCCGATGGCAAATCGGATTTATGGGTGCGACGACTGTCTGGCAGCATGTCCCTGGAACAAATTTGCGCGCGCGGCGTCGGAACATGCGCTCAAGCCGCGCGAGGACCTAACCAGTCCAGACCTCAGCGAGCTTCTAGCACTAGACGACACGGGCTTTCGCGCTCTGTTCGCAGGATCGCCTGTCAAGCGGATCGGACGCGATAGGTTTCTGCGCAATGTACTGATTGCAGCAGGCAATTCAGGTGATGAGACCTTGCTGCCCCAGGTCACAGATCATTTGGGCGATGCTTCTGAATTGGTTCGGGCCATGGCCGTTTGGGCGTTGGGAGAACTGGCGTCGCCCAAAGACATCGAACGCGCCCGCCTGGAACATGGCGACCGCGAAACAGATGGTGATGTTAGGGCTGAGTGGGCGCGCCTGCCCTCACTTCCGCGATAAATCTACTTGCAGCTGTTGCCGCAGGACCAGGGGATCCATCTGCGCGCCGGTCTGTAGCAACGATCATCTGCCAGTCTTCAAGTGCGCCAGCCTCATTGCCCATCTCAAAACGTATGAGACCGCGCTCCAGACCCGCCGCCACTTCGTCGATGCCATTTGCCAGCGCGGCATTAATATCTGCTGCCGCCGCGTCAAGCTGCTTTCTCTGACGATAGAGGCGAGCCCGCAGCAGGTAAGCTGCTCCATAGGCTGGGTTTCTTGCAATGGCCAGATCAACGTCTTGAAGTGCGAGTGCAGTCTGCTTGTCTAGTTCATAGCCGCGAGCCCGCCCAAACAGGAGCTCTGGGTTTTCAGGAATGTAGGTAAGGGCATGCGTGAATGCAGCCGTGGCGTTCGCCCCACTATTGGCCATCAACCAGGCGTCACCTGCTTGTTGGTGGAGCAGTGCCCTTTCCACATTTTCTATCTTCTGACCTTCGACAGCCGCGCGGGTAAACCGATCAGCGGCTGCCTCAAAGAGGCCTAAACCGACAAGGGCAAGGCCCGCGCAATGAGACGCTCCCCCTGATAAGTCCGTCTCGGCCCACGCAATCGCGGCATCAAAAGCAGCATCAGGGTCCACGCGGGCAAGTTCGACGCAGGAGCTATAATTGACGACTTGCGCCTTTGCTATTGTCAGGGAAGCAAAAGCTGTCACGACGCAAACCGCGCAGTGCTTAACGATTGGTCGGGTGAAAGTCTCTGTGATAGGCATCATGGCGCGTAAGGTTCAACATGTGTTCCAGTTTGGCAATAGCGAAGTTTGGGCAACAGGGAAATAGGCGTGACAAACGGACACCTCTTTGCATTCGGATTTGGTTCGACAGCCTCTGTTCTGGCATCACGCCTTCTGGACAAAGGGTGGCGCATATCCGGCACATGCCGGACGCCGGAAAAAGCAGAAGCAATTCGATCCAGAGGTGTGGTCCCTTACCTATATGATGGAGCTGAGAAGCTTGATCCGGGTGTTTTAGATGGCGCGACCCATCTTCTCATCTCCATTCCGCCGGGCGCCGACGGCGATCCTGTATTGCGCGTGATGCGAGATGAGATCGCGAGCCACCGCGAGACCGTCGAATGGATCGGCTACCTCTCGACTACAGGTGTCTATGGCGATCGAGCGGGGGGTCTTGTCGATGAAGCAATGGAGATGGCCCCGACGAGCGACAGGGGTCGACGGCGTCAGGCAGCCGAAGAGGCATGGTTTGCACTGGGCCGTGATATCGGCGTCCCTGTTCAGACATTTCGCCTAGCAGGGATTTACGGGCCAGGCCGCAATCAGATCGTCTCACTCCGGTCCGGCAAGGCGCGTCGCATTGTCAAACCTGGCCATGTCTTCTCCCGCATCCATGTGGAGGACATCGCGTCTGTACTGGAGGCATCGATTGTGCGACCCAATGCAGGTGCTGCCTACAATGTGTGCGACGACGAAGCGGCACCGCCGCAAGACGTCGTGGCTTTTGCGGCAGAACTCATAGGGATGACGCCACCTCCAGAAGTGCCGTTTGAGGAAGCCGATCTCAGTCCCATGGCGCGGAGCTTTTACGCGGAATCAAAACGCGTCTCCAATAAGCGCATCAAAACCGAATTGGGAGTAGAGCTGCAGTTCCCGACCTATCGGGAAGGTCTTCGCGCAGTCGCTGAGGCAGGAGACTAATTGCCCCAGATCAAGGCGGCTCAAGAATTGGGGGTCTAGACTTACCTTCAACGGAGAGAAGGAGGTCGGCCATGTCCCACCATTATCATGCTGTCGTTTGGATTGATCATCACGAGGCCCGTGTCATTGAAATCGGGCAAGATGAGGTCGATGAAGTGCACGTTAAGCCGCACCATCCGATCAAGCATCTGCACACAAAAACAGGATCACGGTCCAGTTGGCGCGCGCCTGAAGATGCCAGCTACTACAAATCGGTCGCGGAGAGATTGCAGCCGGTAAATGAAGTGCTTGTGGTCGGGCCGGCAAATGCCAAGACAGAATTTGTAAAATACTTGCACAATAAGGACCCGAAGACGGCTGAGAAAGTCGTAGGCGTTGAGACAGTTGACCATCCAACGGATGGACAGTTGGTACATTACGCCAAAGCCTATTTCAAGCAGGCAGACCGCATGCTGCCGCAGCTGGATTAACTGCTATGCTCGCTGAGCAGCTTGTCGAGCGTAGTCGTGAGCCGCTCAATGTCGTCCGGTTCTGACAATCTGTGGTCCCCGCTCTTCGTGAGGGACACAGTGACATCGTCGCTTGCAAGCGTTTCCGCGAGCAGCATGGCGTGGCGCCAGGGAACATCTTCGTCCGCCATGCCCTGCAGGATCCGCACAGGCAGGAAAAGGGGAATGGTGTCGCCGAGGAGCAGGTGTTGGCGTCCGTCTTCTATCAGGCCATAGCTGATTTCATAGGGCTCATCATAGTCCGATGGCTTCCGGTAAACGCCCACGGACCGCAGTGTCGTGCGGATTTTTTCATCGAACCCTTCCCACATCAGTGCTTCCGTAAAATCTGGCGCCGGAGCAATGAGAACCAGGGCTTTGACCTGCTCTGGACGGGCGAGCGCCGCTAAAAGCGCAATCCAAGCGCCCATGCTGGAGCCGACCAGTATCTGGGGGCCCACGCAAAGCTCATCCAACGCAGCCAGAGCGTCGTCGCGCCACCGGCTGATGGTGCCATCGACGAACCGGCCGGTCGACTGACCGTGGCCAAAATAGTCGAAGCGCAAATAGGACCGGTCGCGGTCCCTCGCCCATTCAGCCAATGCGGTCGCTTTTGTCCCTGTCATGTCAGATTTGAACCCGCCGAGCCAGGTAACACCCACATTGCCGCCGGTGTCTTTCTCCTGCAAATAGGCGAGCTTCTCGCCACCAGGACGCGAAAGAAAAGAAACTTGGATCTGGGTGCTCATCGGCCCATCCTGTAAAAGAGGTGTCGCAATATCTAAATAGACAGTGGAAGCTTGTGTCCGTGACCTTCATTGCCTAACCCATGATTTTGCGCAACCCGAGATTTCGATCAAATACGAGAGTATCTCAAGTGACCATCAAGCTGGTGCAACCTGCAAAACCGACTGTCCTACAAGTGATTCCATCATTGGGAACCGGCGGCGCAGAGCGCACAACAATTGATGTTGCGCGCGCCTTGATGGCTGATGGGTGTAGGGCGATTGTTGTGAGCCGCGGTGGACGGCTGGTCAGGGAGCTGGACCAAATGGGCGCGGAGCATATTGAATTACCGGTCCATTCAAAAAACCCCGTTGTGATGGGGTTGAATGTGGAACGCCTCACGCGGCTGATCGAAAAACAGAATGTGGATATTGTGCATGCGCGCAGTCGGGCCCCTGCCTGGAGTGCTCTTGCCGCGGCGCGGCGCACGAAACGTCCCTTTGTGACCACCTATCACAGCAAGGTCCATGAACGCCCACGGCTGAAAGTTTTCTACAATTCGGTCATGACCCGTGGCGCTGTTGTCATCGCAAATTCGGAGTTTACAGCCGAGCGCATCCGGAAATTTCATGGGGAAACGGGGGCAAAGATCGTCACCATTCCCCGCGGCACGGACATGACAGAGTTTGATCCTGCCGACCCCGCGGTGAAGCGCGGGCAAGCCTTGCGGAAAAAATGGGGTGCGGGCAGTGGAGATACCCTTTTCATGCTTGCTGGACGCCTCACCCGCTGGAAAGGGCAATTGCTCGCAACAGAGGCACTCGGACGCATGAGTGCACGGATGGGGCCGAGTGCGGCAAGTGCCAAGTTGATCCTGGTGGGCGACGCCCAGGGACGATCTGACTATGAAGATGAAATCAAAGCCGCGATAGAGGCCCACAATCCAGCGCTGCGGGTGCGTCTTGCAGGACATTGTGATGACATGCCTGCCGCCTGCAGCGCTGCTGATATTGTTCTGGCCCCTTCCCTTGATCCTGAACCCTTTGGGCGAAGCGCTGTTGAGGCGCAGGCGATGGCCCGACCTGTCATTGTCGCTGACCATGGTGGTGCCAAAGATACTGTTTTGGACGCCTCGGACGCAGGTGGCAGCGCGGCAGCCACGGGGTGGCGGGTGACCCCCGGCGATGCAGATGCCTTGGCAAGCGCAATGGCAGAGGCTCTGGCGATGAACAGCACGGATCGCCAGGCGATGGGGATCCGAGGACGCGCCTTTGTGGCAGACCAGTTTTCAATGACGGCCATGACGGACCGGACCTTGGCTGTTTACCGCGATTTGGTTGAGGGATGACCGCGCGGGCAGTTCTGGTCATCCACTTAAGCAGCCGCGAAAACGGCAATAAAGTCCTGAAATTTATTGAGGACTTGCGCGAACAAGGCGATAGCGTCACCGTTCTCGCATCATCTGAGACAACAAGCATGTATGCGGATTTGGCCGTGACCGTGTGGCCGGATGGGGCGCCTCGCGGCGTTTTGAGGCTCTTGGCGCTCGTTCGGCGGATCTCCTGGGCGCAGTTTGCGGCGATCCATGATTTTGATGCCTCACGGCGCACAAAGGCCTACAGGTGGTTCATTCGCCCCTCTCCTCCTTGGTACGTGTCCCCCTTTGTACGTGTCTCGGGAGGCACAGCCGGTTCGCGTTAAACATCTGCAAACACAAAGCTTCTTGACTCCCACGGTGAGCGTCGTAAACCTTGGTCTTACTCCCGTGCAGGAAACAGTTCCCGCGCGACCCATAACTATAGGAGGGTTTCATAGCCCGTAGAGCCGTATTCGCGCAGCCGACGAAAGAAGGACCGCGCGCCAACCGAGACATTACCGTTCCTAACGTCATGTTGATTGATGGTGAAGGTGAAAAACGAGGTGTCGTCTCGCTTGAAGATGCCCTTACCCTTGCAGATGAGTCAGGCCTGGATCTCGTAGAGGTTTCGCCGAACGCTGACCCGCCCGTATGTAAACTTCTGGATCTTGGGAAATATAAGTACCAGGCGCAGAAGAAAGCTGCCGAGGCGCGGAAGAAGCAGAAGACCGTCGAAGTCAAAGAAATCAAAATGCGCCCGAACATCGACACGCATGACTATGACGTGAAGATGAAAAACATGCTGCGTTTCTTCGGAGAAGGCGACAAGGTCAAAGTGACCCTGCGCTTCCGTGGTCGTGAAATGGCGCACCAGGATCTCGGCATGAAAGTGCTGAACCGGGTTCGTGATGATCTGGAAGAGATCGCGAAAGTTGAGCTCTATCCAAAGATGGAAGGCCGCCAGATGATTATGGTGCTGGCGCCACGCTAACGTATTTTCCAGTGTGAGATTTTAAAACGGGCTCTGTTTCAGGGCCCGTTTTGTTGGCCGAGTGGTGGAGGCCTGGTTGGAGACGGCACGCTGTATTGCCAAAGGGGCGTGCCTCCTCACCATGAAGTTTATGTTTGGTTTTTATAGTTCCCTCACTCTGAGGACCGGTTGTGAGACCGCGTCTCGAAGGGCAGTCCGTTCACAAGAGTGCGTTCAGCCGATCCAGGCGGTCTGTAAGGATCGCATCAATATTGAGCTCTGTCAGTCGTTTCATGTCGTCGGGCATATCAACCGTCCAGGCCGAGATGGTGAGATTGAGCTTCTTGGCGAGGGCAGCCATTGTTTCGTCAATGTCGCCATGCCAGGCAAACCAGCCATCGGATGGACCCGCTGCGATTGCGCGCAGCACGCGCTCCCCGAAAGTCGTACCTTCCTGGTCGCGCCAGTCGAAGCCGCCAAAAAAGTCAGCACCATTGGCCGAGGCTGCACGAAGTGCCGCCGCGCCCTCGCTATCATTCGCAATCGACTTGTCGTCCGGATCAAAGGAATAGAAAGGCAGCGTCGTGAAAGCATTGCGAATGGCAGGTGCCCGCTTCTTTGCTTGCGCGAGCGCGCGCCAGTCGAACGAAACGAACACCGTCTGTCCTCCAAAGCTCTTCTGCTCAATGAGGTCCACAACGGTGTCGGCGAGCGTCATCGGGTCAGAGGACTGGGTCAGGTCCATGAGGTCGGTCTTCAGTTCCGTATAGACCACGAAGTCCGAACCACCTTTCGCTTTCACCAGATCAATCACCGCCTCGAGGGACGGAATGCGTTCCCCGTCCAAAGGGGTCTGGTCGGGATAGCGCGCGGAATAACCAGCACCCGGGCGTAAGCGTCCAATGTCGTAAGCCTGCAACTCTTCAAACGTAAGGTCCTTGATAAGGGGCGTAGGCTTGGCGAGCCATGTACCATCAGGCCTTCGTGCAATAGCGGGCTTCAGCGCTTCGTCATGATGCACCACTGGCACTCCGTCTTTCGACAGATGCACATCAAGCTCAATGCCTTCCGCACCATCTGCGATGGCGCGGTCAAAGGCACCCATGGTGTTTTCCGGCCAAAGTCCCGTGCTGCCGCGATGAGCAATTTTAAGGGGACGTCCTAAAACGTTAGGCATGGGAGGCAACTCCGTAACGGGTCTCGCGTAGGGTATAAGTGGTGATCCCCCACCCTAACCCTCTCGCTCCAAAAAGCGAAAATAGAGGAAGGAACAGGAAAAAGGATTGGCACAGCTCCAAACCTCTCCCCTTTAAAGGGGAGAGGTCGACGGGGCGAAGCCCGATCGGGTGAGGGGATGATAGGGGTGGCTGCAACCCTTGAGAGACGTTGCGTCAATCGCTGCAACATGGCTTGAGCATTGTACCAGGCGAAGAACCGATCTAGCCTTTCAGCATTGATATTCAGATGAGGGGCGAGAGCCTAGGAGGAACTCATGAAATTCGGTGTCTTTTACGAATTGCAATTGCCAAAACCCTGGAAAGAGGGCGACGAACACAAGCTGTTCCACGAGGCGCTGAACCAGGTGGTGCTCGCCGACAGGCTGGGCTTCGATTATGCCTGGGAGGTGGAGCACCATTTCCTGGATGAATATTCTCACTCCAGTGCGCCGGAAGTGTTTCTCGCGGCGGCCTCCACCCAGACAAAGAACATTCGCTTGGGCCACGGCATCCGGCAGGTGATCCCGAATTACAACCATCCCGCCCGCACGGCAGAAGGCATTGCGACCCTCGACATTATGTCGAATGGCCGCGTGGAGTTTGGCATTGGCGAAGGGGCCACCCGCCTGGAACTGGGCGGCTTTGACATCAACCCGAAAGAGAAGCGCGCCATGGCATTGGAGGCCGCAGAGCAGGTCGCCAACATGCTGGTGCTTGATCCCTATCCGGGCTTTGAGGGCAAGAGTTTCTCCATGCCCTGCCGAAATGTGCTGCCGAAGCCCATGCAGAAGCCGCACCCGCCCATGTGGATGGCGTGCACCAATCGTGACACGATCAAGGTCGCCGCGTCGCTGGGCGTTGGCGCACTCGCCTTCTCTTTCGTGGACCCGGAAGAAGCAAAAGCCTGGGCCGACATTTATTACGGCATCATCAAATCGGATGAGTGCAAACCCATCGGCCATTCAGTAAATGCCAACATCGCCATGGTTTCCAGCTTTTCCCTGCACGAAGACCGGGCGGAAGCGATCCGCCGGGGGGCTGAAGGCTTTGAGTTCTTTGGTTATGCGCTTGCCGCCATGGTGACGAAGGATCAGCAGCCCGGCCGCACCGATATGTGGGGCGAATTTGTGAAGCAGCGCGGGGACAAGACCGAACAGATGGTGAAGGCGTCACAGGAACTCATGACCCAGCCTGCGGGCATCGGCACGCCGGACGACATGATTGAGCATCTGAAAGCCTTTCAAGAGTCCGGCGTCGATCAGGTGATCTTCATGCAGCAGGCGGGCCGTAACAAACACGCGCATATTTGCGAGTCACTGGAATTGTTCGCCGACCGGGTGATGCCTGAATTCAAGAAAGACGTGGCGGAGCGCGAAACCAAAAAAGCAGAAGAGCTGGTCCCTTACATTGAAGCGGCCCTTGCCCGGAAGGAGTGGATGGAACCGCTCAAAGACGAGGACATCCCCTACATTCGCGCCGCCGTCTCCTCCCCTCAGGTGAACAAATCGACTGCTGCAGAGTAGGGCCACAGCCAATATCGGTCTTGCCTCGTCGTCACCCCCGGACTTGTTCCGCTGTGGTGTCCACACCCCGTATTGTCACCCTCGGGCTTGACCCGAGGGTCCGAATGGCTTTTCGATTCAGTATGGATCCCGGGTCTTCGCCCGGGATGACATTTTCTATACGCCGCCAATTCCCAAGCCGGGGCTTGCATTTGGCCCCAAACCTCGTATAAGTCCCGATCTTCAAAGCGTTTCCAGGTGAAGTGGCCAGATCTAATTTGGCGGTTCACTGTCCGGAAACGCGATGAAACAACGAACCGTCCGGCTCATCTAGGGCATGCCGAGGGGGTTCAAAATGCCAAAAAGGCTAGGGTTTCCTCTGGTTTTCGAAACCCCGGCGCAAAAATCTAGCGAATGCAAGGAGAGCAAAATGCCCAAGATGAAGACCAAATCGAGCGTGAAAAAGCGCTTCAAGCTGACAGCCTCGGGCAAAGTGCGTTCCGCACAGTCCGGCAAGCAGCACGGCATGATCAAACGATCAAACAAACAGATCCGCAACCAGCGGGGCACGGCCATTCTGTCCGACCCTGATGCGCGGATTATCAAAAAGATGATGCCGTACGGCTAAAGGAGACCTGTCATGTCACGTGTAAAAAGAGGCGTCACCACCCATGCCCGTCACCGCAAGGTGATCAAAAAGGCGAAGGGTTTCTATGGCCGCCGTAAGAATACCTTCCGCGTAGCGAACCAGGCTGTCGAAAAAGCCGGTCAATACGCCTATCGCGACCGCAAAGCCAAAAAGCGGAACTTCCGTTCCCTTTGGATCCAGCGGATCAACGCTGCCAGCCGGAGCCACGGGCTCACTTATGGCCGATTTATCAACGGTCTCGGGCGCGCTGGCATTGAGGTTGACCGGAAAGTTCTGGCTGACCTCGCCGTCCACGAGCCGGAGGCCTTTAAGTCTTTGGTCGACCAGGCGGAAGCGGCACTTCAGTAGAGCGTTTCCAGGAAAAGTGATAACGGTTTTCCGTCCGGAAACGCGGCGGAATAGAGCGGGATTTCCGGCGGAACTCTGACAACAGATGACGCCGGTCGCGCTTCGACAATTGAACGTCCAACATTCGAGAACCCCGCAGCTTCTCTTGGGCCGCCTGAACAAAAGGCAGCCAATATGTTATCCGATCGACCAGAATCACAAAACACCTCTATTTAAGGCATTTTGTGATGTGATTTTCACTCTGGTAGATCGGAAACGACATGAGAGAATCCGTGCGGGGTTTTTGCGTTT